>DASXAM010000081.1:0-13869 GCA_036404275.1 Allostellaceae bacterium | reverse complement strand
CACCATTCGGCCCAGAAATCGACGAGTACCGGCCCGGCCGCCTTCAGCACCGTGGTCTCGAAATTGCTGTCGGTGACGGGGCTGGGCTTCATCGCTTTGTCCTCTCATCAGTGCGCCGGTGATGGCGACCAGAATTAGGGGTGCCCGAAAAGCTGCGTCAAGACGCGCCGTCGGCGCAGCCGGTGCGAAACCTGTCGAGGCCGAACGCGGTTTCGCCTCAGCTCGGCTCATTCGAGCCGCATCCGGAGGGGCGCCCATGTCGTACATCTACGTCGTCCAGATGGACATCCCCGCCCATCTCGAAGCCGAGTTCAACCGCATCTATGACGAGGACCACATCCCAACGATTTTGAGGGTGCCGGGCGTGCGCTCCTGCCAGCGCTATCGACTTGAGCATTCCACAATTTCTTCGATGCCGCGCTATCTTGCGATCTACGAATGCGACAGTGCCGAGGTCATCAATAGCCCGGCTTGGACCGAAGCCTCCGATCTCGGCGAATGGAAGCCCAAGATCCGCCCTCACACGACCAACCGCCAGCATTCGGTCTTTCGCAAGATCGCCTAAAGGGGGTTGTGCGGACCGTCGTCAACGGACGCAGCCACACTGCCGCCTGCACCGCATCAGCGCGACCAGGAGCCTTCTATGAGCAAGGTGAACTCATTGGTTGCAACCCGCATCCTCGCCGAGGTCTTCACGTACATATTCACGGCCGGCCGCAGCATCCCGGGGACGCGGCCTCGTAAGCAGGCTCAGCCGGGCGTGTGCGGAAACCAGTCGCCGAGCACCTGCTCGGCGGTGAACCCGCCTTGCGCAAGCCGCACACGAATCCCCTCTGTAGGTTCACCATGCTCGTCGAGATCGCTGGTCGCCAATTTTGCAGCCACTTCGCTTTGCTTGCCAATTATCGCATCGACGTCGCGGCGGAGACTCGGGCTGTCTTCCAGCAGGAATTCGATTTCGGTGCGGGCGTCGATGATCGTTTCGCGGCATCCGGCGCGCGGCTCCATTACCCGAGACGTCTCGAGCTTGAGGAGGTGTCGCAAGATCCGCCTGATCTGCGACCGCAACTCGCGGCGGTTGGACTTCCCCAAGCTCTCGATCTCCTCGGCCAAATTCTCCCAATCGAGCGGCAAGTTCGAATCCTTGGCACGGCGTAACGCCGCCGCCTGCTCCTCGGTCCACAGCACAAAATCCCGGTCGTAAAGCGTGTCGGTCTCGGCCATGCCTCTCTCCTGTCGCCGGAATTACTCGGCAGCGAGAGCGGGCGCCGGTTCGTGGGCGAGGCCGGCGGCGGCGATCGCGCGGCGCAGCCGATCGATCTCGCCCGCGCCGAGCTTGACCAAAGGCGGCCGCACCACCGCCGGCGGCAGCCGGCCGAGCAATGCCAACACCTCCTTCATTCGGTTGTGCATGTCGAGAAAGGGCGGTGCGTAAAAGGCTTGGGCGAGCGGGTAGATACGCTCGTTGACCGCGCCAGCCTGCGCGAGGTCGTTCCTCTGGACCGCACGGAACAGCGCCATCTGGAGGTCGGCGATGACGCTGCCGGCGCCGGAGAGGAGCCCGTTGCAGCCCAGCACCAGCGAGCTCAAGAGCCACGCGCTGTGCGTGGTCAGCACATTGACCGGGCGGGGCAAGGATTGCAGCGCGCGAATGTTGCGCTCATGCACCATCGGGTCGCCCGACCAATCCTTGACCGCGCGGATCGACGGCACCTCGCGAGCGAGCCGCAGCAGCGTCTCGTGCGGATAGCCGAGCCCGCCCGCCAGCGGATAGTTGAAGCAGATCAAAGGCAGGCTGGTCGCCGCGGCGATCGTCGCAAAATGGGCGAGCGCCATTTCCGGCCGCAATTGACCGCCCATCGTCATGCTCTGTGGCGGAAAGACCAATAGGCAGGAGGCGCCGCCGGCCTCGGCCATGCGCGCGATGCGCGCCGCTTCGAGGCTGCCGTCGGAATAGACGCCGGCGATGATCGGCAGCCGGTCGCCGAGCTCGTCCACGGTCAGCGCCAGCACCCGACGCTGCTCGTCGAGATTGCAGGCATGGACTTCCGAGGAATGGCCGTTGACGGTAATTGCCGAGATGCCGTCCACCGTGGCCACATCGCGCAGATGCTTGCGATAGGATTTCTCGTCGATGCTGAAATCGGCATGAAACGGCAGCAACACCGCCGGAATCACCCCTTGCGGCTGCCAGTCCGTGAATTTGGTCATCGCCTCGTATCCTTCGCTCGCAAATCCTGTGAAGATGTTAAAGCTAGGGCCTTCCCACCGTCATGCCGGCCCTGTGCCGGGCATCCACCTGGATGGCCGGGACGCGCCCGGCCATGACCGCGGGAGCACCAGGCGCGTCTGACCAATCCATCATTTCTCGCTCATCGTGTGCTCGTCCCAAAGCCGGACCAGATAGCCGTCGGGATCGGCGAGCTCGATACCATAGCCCCAAAAGCTTTTGCGCGGTCCATGCGAAAGCGTGATGCCGCGCACCGACATCTCGGCAAAGCTGGCATCGACATCGGCGACCTGAAACCATAACGCGGTGCCGTTCGGCGTGACCGGGTCGGCGACCTGCTGGAGGAAGATGGCAAAGCCGTCGCTGTCCTGAAGCGCCACTGCCTGCCGGTCCGGCATCTCGAATTCGACCTTCAGGCCAAGTGCCTGCACGTACCACTCGCGGGATTTCGCGCAATCGGTTACCGGAAGGGCCAGATGATCTAATTTCATCATCGCCTCTGCTCCTCAATCCATCAGCAGGCCGCCGGAGAGGTTGATCGATTCACCGGTTATATAGGCGGCTTCGTCGGAGGCTAGAAAGGCGGCGGCGCGAGCCACGTCGTCGGGCACCGAAAGCCGGCCAATCGGGATCGATTTCGCCCGTTCGGCGGTCTCCGGCAACCCGTATTGCCGTTGCTGCGCTTCGAGCGCGCCGCGCATCGCGGTGTCGATGACGATGCCGGGGCAGAGCGCGTTGACCCGGATGCCGTGAGGCGCCATCTCGCGGGCCAACGCCTGGGTCAGCCCGACCACCGCAAACTTGCTGGCGCTGTAGCCGGCGAACCAGGCATTGCCGGTCTTGCCGGCCCAGGAAGCGAGGTTGACGACCGCCCCCGAGCGCCGCTGGACCATATGCGGCAGCACCGCGCGGCTCATGATGAACACACCTTCGACATTGACCCGCAGCATCGCCTGAAAGATTTCGAGCGGCATGTCGAGCGCCGGTCCGGTCCAGGCGATGCCGGCATTGTTGACCAGCAGATCGATTTTGCCGAAGCGGGCGAGGACGGCCTCGACCGCCTTGCCGACTTCCTCCGGCGCCGTCACATCGGCAGTCAGCGCGAGCCCGCCGGTCTCGGCTGCGACCGCTTTGGCGGCCGCTTCGTGGCGATCGAGCACGGCGACCGCCATCCCCTCCCGCGTCAGCCGCGTTGCGATCGCCTTTCCGATCCCGCCTCCGCCGCCGGTGACGAGCCCGACCCGGCCGTTCAGCTCGTACATCTCTGCCTCCCTCCCGCCATCTATTTATACCGCTGCCGATCGGGGCCGATATCGGCTAACATCGTGCCCGACGTGAGACGGCCGTGCGGGGCACGGCCCGCTCGACGGGAGGAGCAGGGATATGGCTGAGATTCTTGGGCTTGGCTGCACGCATTACCCGGGGCTTACGGTGCCCGACGAAATGCTGCCGGCGGGCTTTCACCGCCTGCTGACGGCGCCCAACGTGCCGGCGCACTACAAGGACCGGGCGAATTGGCCGGCGGAGCTGGTGGCCGAGTTGGGCAACGACGAGGGCCAGTCCTCGGCGCAGCGCTACAGCGCCCGGATGGCCGAAGATTTCCGCGCGATCCGCAAGGCGCTCGACGATTTCAACCCGGATGTCGTGCTGGTCTGGGGCGACGATCAGTACGAGAACTTTCGTGAGGACATCATCCCGGCCTTCTGCGTGCTGGGTTATGACGACGCGTTCGAGACGCAGCCGTGGCACAACGACAATGGCGGCCGGCCAAACCGGTGGAACGAGTCGGGTGACTGGGCGCTCAAATTGCACGGGCATCGCGAGGCGGCCAAGTTTCTCGCCACCGGGCTGATCGAGCGCGGCATCGACATGGCTTATGCCTACAAGCCCTTGCACCACAAATTGGCGCACGCCTTCACCAACACCTTCCTCTACCTCGATTGGGACCGCAAAGGCTTCCCCTATCCGGTGGTTCCGTTCGCGATCAACTGCTATGGCAGCAATTTGCTGCACGCCAAGGGCGGCACCGCGGCCTTGTTCATGCCGCCGCGCGACCCGTCGATCGCCGCCGACCCGCCCTCACCGCATCCGTGGCGTTGCATGGAGGTGGGCAAGGCGGTGGCCGAGACCCTGGCGCAATCGCCGTGGCGGGTGGCGCTGATCGCCTCGTCGAGCTGGTCGCATTGCTTCCTGTCCCCGACCAACGGCTATTTGTGGCCCGACCACAAGGCCGACCGGCTGTTGTTCGACGCGTTGTCGCAACGGGATTACGACATTTGGCGCAAGCGGCCGCTCAGCGCGATGGAGCAGGCGGGCCAGCACGAGATGCTGAACTGGTGCGCGTTGATGGGCGCGATGGAAGCGCTCGACCGCCGTCCGGTCGTGCACGATTACGTCGAGACCCACATCTTCATGTCGGAGAAGTGCTTCGTCTCCTACCCGGCGTGACCGTGAGCGGCGCTTGAGCGCCGCTCTTCTTGCCAACATGGGTCTCCGCCTCTAACAGTGGCGGCGGGGACCCATGCTCGACAAGCCGCCGATCCTGGAAGAAAGCGCCCGCTCGGCCGCCCTGGTGTGGCGGCTGGTGCGCGATTTTATGCGCCCGCATGCATGGCGCATCGCCTTCGCCTTTGTGCTGATGGGTGCCGCTGCCGGCAGCACAGCGTTGCGCGCCTGGCTGATGCAGCCGGTGCTGGACCGCATCTTTGTCGGCCGCGAGGCATCCTTGCTGCTCGCGATCGCCGGCGCGGCATTGGTGCTGGCGCTGGTCAAAGGGCTCGCCGATTACGGCCAGGCGGTATTGATGACGCGGGTCGGGCAGCGCGTTATCGCCGATGTCCAGAATGCCCTGTTCACCCGGCTGATGCGCGCCGATCTCGCCTATTTTCACGCGCGTCCGACCGGCACTCTGGTGTCCCGTTTCACCAGCGATGCGGCGGCGTTGCGCAGCGCCGCCGCCAATGTGCTGGGCGGCATCGGCAAGGACGCGCTGACCGTCGTGTTTCTCGTCGGCGTGATGTTCTATCAGGATTGGCTGCTCGCTCTCGCCTCGTTCTTTATCTTTCCGCTGGCGATTCGGCCGATCGTCGCGATCGGCCGCCGGATGCGCCGGGTGTCGGCCAATACCCAGGCCGAGGTCGGCCAGCTGACGACACTGCTCAGCCAGACCTTTCAAGGGGCGCGGCTGGTCAAGGCCTACGGCATGGAAGCCTATGAAGAGGGCCGTGCGGCCGGCCTTTTCGAACGGCTGTTCGGGCTCGTCGAACGCGCCGCCCGGACCCGCTCACGCGCGGCACCCATGATGGAAACCTTGGGCGGTGCAGCGATCGCGGTCGTCATCCTCTATGGCGGGCACCAGGTCATTTCCGGGGCGCGGACGCCGGGTGCCTTCTTCTCCTTTATCACCGCGCTGCTGCTCGCCTATCAACCGATGAAGAGCCTGGCCAATCTGAACGCGTCGTTGCAGGAAGGGTTGGCCGCCGCCCAGCGGATCTTCCAGGTGCTCGATGTCGAGCCGACGATCCGCGACCTGCCCGGCGCCCGCAGCCTTTCGGTCTCGGGCGGGGAGATCCGTTTCGACCAGGTGCGCTTTGGCTACGCGCCCGGCGCGGTAGCGCTCGACGGCATCACACTAACCGTCCCGGCCGGGCACAGGGTCGCGTTGGTCGGCGCATCGGGCGCCGGCAAATCGACGATCCTCAACCTGATCCCGCGGTTTTTCGAGGTCGAGGAAGGCGCCATCGCGATCGACGGCCAGGACATCCGCGCGGTGACCTTGGCCTCGCTGCGCGCGGCGATCGCGCTCGTCACGCAAGAGGTTACCCTTTTCGACGACACCGTGCGGGCCAACATCGCCTATGGCCGGTTCGGCGCTGCCGATGCGGAGATCGAAGCCGCGGCGCGCGCGGCCGGTGCCGATGCGTTTATCCGCGCCCTCCCCGCGGGCTACGACACTCAGGTCGGCGAGCACGGCGTGCGGCTTTCCGGCGGCCAACGCCAGCGCATCGCGATCGCCCGGGCGATGCTGAAAGATGCGCCGATCCTGCTGCTCGACGAGGCCACCTCGGCCCTTGACAGCGAATCCGAGCGCCAGGTGCAGGCGGCGTTGCTCAGCTTGATGCGCGGGCGCACGACGCTGGTCATCGCCCATCGGCTGTCGACGGTCCAAGGTGCCGATCTGATCTGCGTCGTCGATCGCGGGCAGATTGTCGAAAGCGGCCGGCATGCCGAGCTGTTGGCGCATGGCGGTCTTTATGCGCGGTTCCACGCGATGCAGTTCGCCGATGCCGGCGAGCTTGCCACTGCACCCGCACCATAGCGCGTGGCCAGCAGCGCGATCGGCAAAGGCCTCTGGCGCGTGATGCGCCGCCCTTGGCTACACCGCGCCGCCTGCCGCGCCGGCTCCTGGTATATTCGGCTCGTCCACCGCACCAATCGCTGGACGATCGAGGGCGAAGAGCACCCCCGCCGGCTGCGCGCCCAGGGCCGCGCCTTTATCGGCGCCTTCTGGCATGGCCGGATGATGATGATCCCGATCGCCTGGCGGCGGATGGCGCCGATGCACATGCTGATTTCGGCGCATCGCGACGGCCGGGTGATCGCCGACACCGTCGCGTATTTCGGCATCGACACGATCGCTGGATCGACCCGCCGGGGCGGCTCCGCGGCATTGCGCGCAATGCTGAAGCGGCTCAGGGACGGCGATTGCGTCGCGATTACGCCGGACGGACCGCGCGGACCCGCGATGCGCGCCAGCGCCGGCATCATCAATGCCGCCCGCCTTGCCCAGGTGCCGATCGTGCCGATCACCTTTGCGACGAGCCGGCGGCGCCTGCTCGCCACCTGGGACCGTTTTCATCTGGCATTGCCGTTCGGGCGCGGCATCTTTTTATGGGGCGAGCCGATCGAGACCCCCGCAGATCTCGACGAGAGTGGGCTCGAGCATGCCCGCCTCCTGATCGAGACCCGCCTGACCGAGATGGCTCGCGAGGCCGACCGCCGCGTCGGTCATGCCAAGGTTGCGCTGGCCGACGAGGCGAAACCGGTGTTGGCCGACGAGGCGGTGCGCTGATGCTGCCGCTGCTGTACAGCGCGTTGACCCGAGCGCTCCCTCCGCTGGGATTATTGGTCCTCAATCGCCGCTGCCGACGCGGCAAGGAGGACCGTGGGCGGCTCAGCGAGCGTCGCGGCATCGCCGGCGAGAAGCGGCCGCCCGGTCCGCTATTGTGGATCCACGCCGCCAGCGTCGGCGAGGCGACTGCCGTGCTGGGCCTGATCGAACGCCTGCTGGATACCCGCCCGACGCTCCAAATCCTGGTGAGCACCGGCACGGTCGCCTCGGCGCGGCTGCTCGAAGGGCGGCTCCCGGCGCGCGCGCGGCATCAATTCGCCCCGCTGGACCTGCCCGGCTGGGTTGCACGCTTTCTCGATCATTGGCGGCCCGATCTCGCGGTCTGGGTCGAATCGGAGCTGTGGCCAAACCTGGTCCTGGCAACGCATCGGCGCGGCATTCCGATGATGCTGGTGAATGCCCGATTGTCGGCGCGCTCCTACCGGCGCTGGCGCCGACTGCCCGGCATGATCCGGCCGATGCTCGACGCCTTTGCGGCGTGCCTTGCGCAAGACGGCGCGCAGGCCGAAAGGCTGCGCCGGCTCGGCGCCCCCAACGCCGTCACCTTGGGCGACCTCAAAGCGGCGGCGGCTGCGTTGCCGGTCGATAGGACCGAGCTCGAACGGCTGCGCCACGAGGTCGGGCCCCGCCCGTTATGGCTCGCCGCCAGCACCCATGCCGGTGAAGAGGAAATCGCCGCCTGCGTCCACCGCGCAGTTTGCGACCGGCATCGCTCGCTGTTGACGATTATCGCGCCGCGCCATCCGGCGCGCGGTGACGCGATCGAGGCAATGCTGGAGAGGGCCGGGCTACACGTTTCCCGCCGCAGCCGCGGCGAGCCGGTGACCGATCGCACCGATATCTACCTCGCCGACACAATGGGTGAGCTGGGGCTGTTTTATCGCCTCGCCGGGATCGCCTTTATTGGCGGCTCGTTGGTGCCGAAGGGCGGTCACAATCCATTCGAGCCCGCCCGCTTGGGCTGCGCCGTTTTGCATGGGCCGCACATCGCCAATTGCACCGCGATGGCCGCGGCGCTGGCGACGGCCGGCGCCACCCAGACCATCGCCGATGGCGAGGAGCTGTCGCGTGCGGTATCGGCCCTGCTTGCCGATCCTGCGGTGCGGGAGGAGCGCGCGGCCGCCGGCGCCCGCGTCGCCGCCGACGGATCGGCGGTTCTCGACCGCATTCTCGACCAGCTTGCTCGCCTGCTCGACCCGGTGGCCCCGGCGGAGGGTGCGAGCCGGTGTTGAGCCGCGTCACGCCGGCCTTCTGGAAAAGGCCACCGGGCCTAACGGCGAGCTTGTTGGCGCCGTTCGGCGCCGCCTGGGACATGGCGGGCAGGCTGCGCCGGGCAACCGCTCACCCTTACGAGGCGCCGGTTCCCGTGCTGTGCGTCGGCAATCTCGTAGCCGGCGGTGCCGGCAAGACGCCGACCGTGCTGGCGCTTTGCAATTATTTGGCCGCGCGCGGGATCGCGGCGCATGTCGTCACGCGCGGCTATGGCGGCCGAACAGCCGGGCCGGCGCGGGTCGATCCATCACGCGACGATGCCGACATGGTCGGCGACGAAGCCTTATTGTTGGCCCGCATCGCCCCCTGCTGGGTCGCGCGCGACCGGACCGCCGGGGTACGCACCGCGGCGGCGGCCGGCGCCCAAGCGGTGCTGCTCGACGACGGCTTTCAAAACCCCTCGGTCGCCAAGACACGCTCCCTGGTCGTTGTCGATGCGGCCCATGCCTTTGGCAATGGCCGGGTGATCCCGGCGGGCCCGCTGCGTGAAAACCTTGAGCGCGGCCTTTCGCGCGCCGACGCCGTCGTGTGGCTCGCCTCTGAAGGCGAGCCGGCGGCAATGGCTCCCCGTGTCGCTTGCCCGATCGTTCCGGCAGTGCTGGCGCCGATCGGCGGTCACGATCTCGTCGGACGGCGTGTCGTCGCCTTTGCCGGGATCGGGCGGCCGGAAAAATTTTTCGCCACACTGCGTCGGCTCGGCGCCGACGTCGCCGGCGAGCGCAGTTTTCCCGACCATCACCGGTTTCGCGACGGAGAGATTGCCGGGTTGCGCGCGTTGGCCCGGCACCGCGATGCCCTTCTGGTCACCACGGCCAAGGACTTTGTTCGGCTGCCGCCCGCGGCCCGCACCGGGATCCGTGTCCTCGAGATCGAGATCCGCTGGTCCGATCCGGCGGCGTTGGAGCGCTGCCTCGGCCCGGTCGTGGCCGCCCTCGATGGCCGCCGCTGACCCTCGCCGGTGGGCGCACCGGATCGAGGGCTGGGGCGCCATGCTGTTGTCCGGCGTCCTCGGCCTCCTGCCCATCGAATGGGCCTCGGCCGCCGGTGGTGCCGTCGGACGACGGATCGGTCCGCGCTTGGAAATCACCAAGCGCGCGCGTGTCAATCTGCGCCGCGCCTATCCCGAACTCTCCGATACCGGGATCGAAGCAATCATCGCCGAGATGTGGGACAATCTCGGCCGGGTCGCCGCGGAATATCCGCATCTGCGCAAGATCCGAATCTTTGCGCCGGGTGGGCGCGTCGAAACGCATGGTTTCGAGCATATGGACCGCGCAGTCGCCGCCGGCCGCTCGATGATCATCTTTTCGGGCCACATCGCCAATTGGGAGATCGGCGCGCTCGCCGCGGTGCAATACGGTATCCCGGTGACGCAAATTTACCGCGCTGCGAACAACCCGCAGATCAATCGGCTGATCGCCCGCTTTCGCGGCGATCGCGGCGCATATGCGCCAAAGAACGCGGCAACCGCCCGCCGCGCCTTTGCGGCGCTGTCCCGCGGCGAGCATTTGACCATGCTCGCCGACCAGAAGCTTAACGAGGGGATCGCGGTGCCCTTTTTCGGCCGCCCTGCGATGACCACCTCGGCGCTGGCGCTCCTCGCTCTGCGCTTCAATTGCGCCGTGTTGCCGGCGCGGGTCGAGCGGCTGCGCGGCGCCCGTTTCCGCCTGACCGTCTTCCCGCCTCTGCCGCTGCGGCGCACCGGCGATCAGGCCGCCGATATTGCGATGTTGACCGAAGCCGTCAACGCCATGCTCGAATCGTGGATTCGCGATCGCCCCGAATTGTGGCTGTGGCTTCACAACCGCTGGCCGGATTAAGGCGAGGCGAGCCCCGGCCTGAACCAAATCAATCATCTGATTTAATTGTAAATTATGGCCGATGGCTGGGTTGACGAATTCCGTCTTGCCGGCCGGCTTGCGCTGTGCAGCATTTGCACCGAAGCTCGTAGTGCAGGTTCAGCTCGAAGCAGGAGGAGCAGCATGGATATGACACGCGCTGCCGTTGCTGAATTCTTCGGCACCTTGTGGCTGGTCTTGGGCGGCTGCGGCGCCGCCGTGCTGGCCGCCGCCTTTCCATCGCTGGGCATCGGCTTTCTTGGCGTCGCTTTTGCCTTTGGTCTGACGGTGCTGACGATGGCTTATGCCGTCGGCCATATCTCCGGCGGGCATTTCAACCCGGCGGTGACGATCGGCTTATGGGCCGGCGGGCGGTTCAAGACTGCGGGCGTCATCCCCTACATTATCGCCCAGGTGATCGGCGCGATCGTCGCAGCGGCGATCCTCTATGCGATCGCGTCGGGCAAGCCCGGATGGGTGGCAGGCGGCTTTGCCTCGAATGGCTATGGCGACCTGAGCCCCGGCAAATACGGCCTCGGCGCGTGCTTTCTCGGCGAGGTCGTCGCGACGTTCTTTTTCCTCTTCGTCATCATCGGCTCGACCTCGAAGGGGGCGGCCGTCGGGTTTGCCGGCATCCCGATCGGGTTGTGCCTGACGCTCATCCACCTGGTCATGATCCCGGTCACCAATACCTCGGTCAACCCGGCGCGCAGCACCGGCCCGGCGCTCTTTGCCGGCGCCCCCTATATCTCGCAGCTGTGGCTGTTCTGGGTTGCGCCGATCATCGGCGCGGCAATTGCCGGGTTCTTTACCCGCTGGCTTTACCGCGACGAGCTGGTGACCGTCGAGACCGTCGTCGTCGAGCACGAGCGGATCGCCTGAGCCGCTGCGATCCTTCTGCCCGCTTGCGGTCGCGCCGAATGAGGTGAAGAGCCGATCGCTCTGGCCACGGCATCTGGGCCCAGCGGATCCAGCGGATGCCGTAGCCCGTTGCGTGAGCCTCTCCGGCCGCAGCGTAGCGCGCGCGGCTATCCAATCAGCCGGACCTCCGCTTCACCAGCTGCAAGCGGAACAGCCATCCCACGCGCAATCTCTAGGCAAAATCAGGCGGGTGGCGGAGGGGATGGGATTCGAACCCACGATACGGTTTTAACCGTATAACGGTTTAGCAAACCGCCGCCTTCAGCCACTCGGCCACCCCTCCACCGATGAGTGGAATCGTCACGGCGTATGCATCCAAAGGACTTAGCACGGATAGAGCGCGGCGCGCAAGCCAGGCGGCTTAGAACACAAAGCGAACGCCAGCGCCCGTTGGATCCAAACCGGACCAAGCTCAGTTGGACCCAAGCTCGACGTCGAGCGTGACGCTGACGCGCCATGACCGAGCCGGCGGCTGACGCGAGGATATCGAGCCCGGCTGCGATCAGCGTGCTGGCATGCGTGTGGCGCAGCGCGTTGTTGGGCGATGACCCCCGCCGGGATGCGCGGAGTGGTCAACGGTGCGACCGCGATCTATTTCCGCGCCGCCGCGTTCGCGAGCGCATTTGTCGCACGTTGGTGCCTCAGCTACCGGGTCGAGACGACAGGCGGCGTGCTCGAAGCCCGCAAGGAAGAACCGACGCCGAGGGTTCCGTTGCAGTCACATAGTTGGCCGCGGTGATCACAACCGGTCGTCGAAAACGGGCGCATAGATTTTTGATGCCCACCGCTCTACTATCGCTAACCCTGCTCCACCGCAGTTACCGACGTTGTGAAGACAGTTCCATGTAGGTCCAGTAACCAAGGAGGTTGAATTGCTTAGAACCTGTTGTTTTACAGTATTCACGATTTTTACCTGGATTGGCGCTGCTACCGCGGGCAATATGGCTCCGGGACAGGTCACCTTATACACTGACGCAGCGGGTTTTTTTAAGGCGCTCGCACCATTAGGGCCGGTAACGATCGGCCCGTATACGGGTAAGGTGACTGAAACGATCATCTCTACCACGGCAGAAACTGATAGCGGCGGGTTTTGCTGTGCTGTCATTGGCAATTCTTCGACGGTCAGCCCTGGCCAATTCAACGATCTATCTTGGATATTTGACCAATTAGGGGATGCAATGGATGGTAATTGTTTCGCCGTTCCCGATTGTACGTTAACAGAACCAACTGAGCTGATATTGACGTTTAGCCCCAAATTAGATGCGTTCTTTTCGATTGATACGTTTATCGAAAATACTGGCGAAGTTCCGCAGATAAACGGTGAGCCTCTCCCTTTGGAGATAACGGTCGGGTTTTTCGGTGCAATTGGCCCGGCAATATCCAGCCTTGATTTCACACTCTCCAATATATTGACTGATGACCCTTCCCAAATCGTGCTTCCAGACATCATTGTCGCTCAGGCCGTCAGGGTTGTTGACGAGCCGCCGGTATTCGCATGTTTCGGGGCGGCGGTGCTCATGCTGGCATTCGGTCGGTTGTGGCGAACTCACGGGATGGCTGTCGGGTCGCGATCCGCCGGCAATCACGGTCGGGCTTCGTCCGCGCGGATCAGCTCGTGATCGAGTGAGGTTCCCTCGCGCCAGAGCCCCGATCTATCGTATGTTTTACGTAAATTGGCTGCTCCGGCTCGTTTGGAAATAAAGGGTAACCTGTCCCGGGGGGCACCACTTTACGCTTGTCAGCGATCCATTGAATGGGATGTTGTTCTTTACCGAAAACGATAGCTTCGTAATCGTCAAAATGGATTTCCATCGCCGGGCTTCTCCCGGTGTTTTTGAGTGTATAGCGCATTGTGAAATGCAGTCCGCCGGCGTCCCAACTCACTCCGCTGACCTTAGGATCAACCGATAACCAAGCGCGGCTATTCGCTCGCATCTCGTGTAATTGCTTATAGCCCATGAAGGCTAAACATACCGCCGCAACAACCAGCACCACCGTAGCCGCGTAACCGCTCGTTGAAGACGCCAGGTCAAGCGGCGGCGCGGGTCAGGTCGAGGGGCTTCCAGTTCCAGGGCAACAGATCGGCGATTTGCCGGGCCGGGTGATCGGCAATGCGGGCGAGCACGTCGGTGAGGTAGTGCTGCGGGTTGACGCCGTTGAGCTTGGCGGTTTCGATCAGCGAATAGAGCGCCGCGGCGCGGCGGCCGCCGGCGTCGGAGCCGGCGAACAGCCAGTTCTTGCGGCCGATGGCGACGCAGCGCAGCGCCCGCTCGGCGGGGTTGTTGTCGAGGGCGAGGCGGCCGTCGTCGAAGCATCGCAACAGCGCCTTCCAGCGCGAGCGCATGTAGCGGAAGGCTTTGACCAGTTCGGATTTGCGGGACAGCTTGGGGAGGATTTCTGCTGCCCAGGCGGCCAGCGCCTCGGCGATCGGCTGCGAGCGCTTCTGGCGCTCATGTCGCCGCTGCTCGTGCGGCAAG
>DASXAM010000080.1:0-13441 GCA_036404275.1 Allostellaceae bacterium | reverse complement strand
GCCCAGCTCTATTCCGGCTCGATCAAGCATGATGTGGCGGTGCCGGTCAGCCGTGTGGCTGAATTCGTCACCCGTGCCTCGGCCGCGGTCTCAGAGCGCCTGCCCGGCATCCGGCCGATCGCCTTCGGCCATGTCGGCGACGGCAACATCCACTTCAACCTGACCCAGCCTCCGGCCATGGACAAGGCGGCCTATCTCGACCGCTGGCAGGAGTTCAACGACATCGTCCACGGCATCGTGCGCGAGCTTTCGGGCTCGATCAGCGCCGAGCATGGTGTGGGCATCATGAAGCGCGACGAGATCACCCATTACAAGCCCAAGGTCGAGATCGAGCTGATGCGCCGGATCAAGCGCGCCCTTGACCCGCAGGACATTATGAACCCCGGCAAGCTGATAGCAACCTGACAGGCTCCGACGATGAGTGCCGAATTTCCGCTCTACCCGCATGATTGGCAGTCGCAGGAATATGTCGCGCATTGGATCGACCATGACGTGACCCGCGACGATGATCGCCGGCCGCTGCTGCGGCGGATGCTGGCGGCGTCGGGGCTCGACCCGGATGCGGCGCCGCGGGTGCTCGATATCGGCGCCGGCTATGGCGTGGTGACCGAGGAGGTGTTGCGCGCCTTCCCGGCGGCGCAGGTCACGCTGGAGGACTATTCCCGGCCGATGCTCGACCGCGCCCGCCAACGCTTGGCCGAGCGCGCGGACCGGCTCACATGGGTCGTGTGCGACCTGACCGACCCGGCCTGGGCCAAAGAGGTGGGCGGCCCGTTCGACCTCGCCGTATCGGCGATCGTATTGCACAATCTGCCCCGGCAGGACGACATCTTCGCCTGCTACCGCGCGATCCGGACCCTGTTGGCGCCGGGCGCCCGGCTTCTGAACTGCGACCGTTTTGTCGCCGGCGTCGAGCCGCATCTCGCCGCGTTGCGCGAAGCCGGCTTCGACCCGGTCGAATGCCTTTGGCATGAGCCGCCGCGCGCGATCGTCACGGCAACCGCACCAAGCCCATAAACGGCGACGGCCTCCGCTGGGGAGGCCGGGCCGAATATTTGCCCGGACGGCCGGCTAATTCCGGCCGCCCGTCGTCAGCATCATCACCTATAGTATCCGTAATATTGCGGATAGGAGTATGACGGGTAGGCGTAATTCCCGTAATAGGGTTGTGAGTAATACACCGGGGCGGTTCCGTAATAATACCCGTTCGGGTAGTAGTAGGGCGACGGAGCGGCATAGACTGGCGGCGCCGTCGAGGCGATCGCCGCGCTGGCGAGCGCGCCGCCGAGGATGCCGAGCCCGATCGCCGCACCGACGCCGGGGCCACCGGCCCGCGCTGTGCTCGGCACCGCGGTCAGCGTCGTCAGCGACAGCGCGGCAACGGTGCCGGCAACGACCGCGCCATGCAGAGCCTTTTTCAGCAGGCCCGCTTGTCGCGTCTCGCTGTTGGCGGTGGGGAGGTGCTGCGTCGTCTCGGTCAACATGGTCTTCTCCAGTCTTCTATCGGGATGCTGCATCAGCGATCCTTCGATGCCCACGATGTGGGCGCGCCCGCTCCCGACCGCCATTTCGGAGAACCCGCCGGTCCGCTCCGCCCGGACACCGCTGCCCACGCCCTGCAGAATCCCGATATGTTCTCTCATGGACAACCGATCGAACGAGGGCCGCTCGTTCCGGCTCGGTGAGCGGGTTTATCGAGGGCGGCCGGCGACGAGGGTCGGGGGTTGCAGCAGCCCGACATCATGCAGCACGCGATCGCGGTAGCGCTCAACCTCGAGCGGCAATTTGTCCGCGGCGCGGCCGCTGCCGACCCAGGCGTCGAAATTGCCCGGTCCCCAATTGTAAGCGGCGATCGCATCGGGCCAATTGCCGTAGCGACGGTAGAGCAAGGCGAGATAGGCGCGGCCGAGCTGCCGGTTCTGATTGAGGTCGAAGCGGTCGCCACCGCCCGAATCAATCGCCGCCGCGGCCGAGACCTGCATCGGCCCTTGCGGCCCGTCGAATTGCGGCCGCCACATCCGGGGATCGGTGCCGTGGCTCGATTCCGCACCATCGACGGCAAAGGCGACGCGGTCGATGTCGAGGCTGCTCGCCGGCGCGAAAAGGCCGATATCAGTTGTCGGGTAGGCCGCCAGCCCACGCAGCACCGTCACCGGCTGAAACCGATGATCGGCAAAGGTCACCAAATCGATCCGGGCCACGGGTGCGGCGGGGGTCGCACCGCGCACGACCCGCACCGCCAGATTGCCGACGCCGGCGATGCCGGCGAGCCGGGCCGGGGCGGATGCGCCGCCGGGGCCGCCGGCGACGGGCTTGCCGCGGACGACCCTGACCGGTGGCTGCCGCGGGTCGCCAAAAACGACGATTTCGCTGTTTCTGGCATTCTTGCGGATCAGGATATTGATGACCGCGACCGGGTAGCGCGGTTTGCTCTTGCTCGCCGCCTGCGCGCCAGCTGCCGGCCCGGCCGCGATCGGCCATGCCAATAATGCCGCGATCGCGATCGCCAGCCCCCGGCCCCCCATGGCGCAGTCGTGGCCGACGAAACTGGCACCTGTCAAGCGGCGGGATCGGCGCTTGCCCGTGAATCCGCGCCTCGGCTAGCATCGGGTGTTCCCGCGACCCTCCCCGAGGCGACACCGATGGCAAAAATCCTGATCGTGCACGGCGCCGGCATGAACATGCGCGGCAAGGTCCAGACCGAGATCTTCGGACCGTTGACATTGCCGCAATATGACGAGTGCATCCGCGGCTATGCTGCGGAACTGGGGCTCGACATCGAGATTTTTCACTCGAATATCGAAGGAGAAATCGTCAACAAATTCTACGAGGCGAACGACAAGGGTTTCGATGCGGCATTGTTCAACCCGGCCGCCTTCGGCTCGGGCTACCCCGCCTTGGTCGCGGCGATCGCGCAAGTGAGCTTTCCGACGATCGAAATCCACATCTCGAACCCGATCCGGCGCGGGCCCGCCTCGCAAACCGCCGCGGTCAGCCACAGTATCGTCGCCGGCTTCGGTCTTCCCGGCTATTACGTCGCCTTGCGCGGCGTGCGCGACATGCTCGCGGCGAAAAAGTGATCCGCGCCGCGATCGTCGGCCTCGGCCGCTGGGGCCGCACGCTGGTCAACGCGGTCCAGGGCAAGAGTGCCGCGATCCGTTTTACCGCAGGCCACAGCCGCACTCGCGCCACCGCGGAAGCGTTTTGCGCAGGGCACGGCATCGCTTGGCACGACGACCTCGACGCGATCCTCGCCGACCCGGCGATCGATGCGGTCGTGTTCGCCACGCCGCACAGCCAGCACGGAATGCAGGCCGAGCGCGCGGCCGCCGCCGGCAAGCATGTGATGATGGAAAAGCCGTTTACGCTCGACCTGGCGAGCGCCGAGCGGGCGCTCGACGCGGTGGCGCGCGCCGGGGTGAGATTGGCGGTCGCCTATCCGCGCCGCTTTCATCCGGCGATGATCGAGCTCAAGACACGGCTCGACGACGGAAGGCTCGGCCTGCCGACCCATTGCGAAGCGGCGCAAGCTTCGCCCGCCGGGCATTTTATGCCTGCGGGCTATTACTGGCGCGCCGACCCCAAGGAAGCGCCGGCGGGTGCGATGACGGCGACCGGGGTCCACAACCTTGATGCGATGATCTTTCTGTTCGGGCGGATCGACGAGGTCTATTGCCTCAATCTGCGCCGTGTCGTGCCGACCCTCGAAGACACGACGAGCATCCTGCTCCGCCTCGAAAACGGCATGTCGGCGAGCCTTTATTGCTCGCTGGTGACGGCCCCGACCTATCGCTTTGCGGTCTACGGGACCAAGGGTGTGGTCGAGCTTTTGGGCCGCGACGCGGATTTCCGGTTTACCCCGGTTCCGGGCGAGCCGCCCGAGGGCCGCTATGTCGCACCACCGGCCGAGCTTATCGCACACAAAGGATTCAACGCGCTCGCCGCCGAACTGGAAGGCTTTGCCGCGGCGATCGAAGGAAAGCGGCCCTACCCGATCTCGCCGAGCGAGATCCTGCACGGCGTCGCCGCGTTCGAAGCGATCGTCCGCTCGGCCGCGACCGGCCAGCCGGTCAAGGTCGCCCGGTAACGAGCCAAAGCATGATCCCGCCAAATCGAACCGCCGTCGCCGCGGGCGGCGGGTCTGTCGCTGTCCCTACGAAACAGCGTGAAAAGGAAGACCCGCCTACGCCCTTTGCTTGCCTCCCCGGCGAAAGCCGGGGTCCATCATTCCAAAAATTAGGTGCCAGGTGTGCGTGTACGGGGCTGTGGTCGACCAAAAATTTGGAGCATTGGACAAATGGATCCCGGCTTTCGCCGGGAAAGGGGGAGGGCCGGCACAACAGCGTAAGACGCTGGCTTGTCGGATCATTTTTGTAGGAAACACCAATGCCCGTCACTGTACTTTATCCCGAAGACCGGCAGGTGCCGGACCTCGATCTCGAAACCCGAGTCTTCGGGCCTGAAGTCCGGCTGGTGCGCCGCACGAAACAAAAGCTAGCCGAGCTCGACCCCGAAGATTGCGCCGAAATCGACGGGCTGATGATCATGCGCCACGCGGTTTCCGCCGACGATATCGCGCGCTTTCCGCGGTTGCGCGCAATCGTGCGCATGGGGGTGGGCTACGACAAGATCGACCGGCCGGCAGCCGCGGCGAAGAACGTCCTCGTTTGCAACGTGCCGGATTACGGCACGACCGAGGTTGCTGATCATGCAATGGCCTTGGCGCTCGCGTTGCGTCGTGGCGTGATCCTCTATCACGAGCGCATGCGCGCCGACCCGCCCGCTCCTTGGGGCGCCGTCAAAAACGACCTGATCCGGCGCATGGGCGTGCAGAATTTCGGCATCCTCGGCCTTGGCCGCATCGGCACCGCGGTGGCGTTGCGCGCCCGCGCCTTCGGCTTTCGTGTCGCCTTTTACGATCCCTATCTGCCGAACGGCGCCGAACTGGCATTGGGCATCGGCCGCGCCGCAAGCCTCGAAGATTTGCTGCGCCAGACCGATACATTGTCTGTGCACACGCCCTTGACCCGCGAGACGAAGGGCCTCCTCGGCAATGCGCAATTGTCGCTGCTGCCGCAGGGTGCCGTCGTCGTCAACACCGCACGCGGACCGATTGTCGATCTCGACGCGCTCCTCGCCTTGCTGCGCAGCGGCCATCTCGCCGCCGCCGGGATCGATGTCCTCCCGGTCGAGCCGCCGGTCGAGCCAATCCCCGAAATTCTGCGCGCCTATCGCGCGCGCGAGCCCGGCCTCGAAGGCCGCTTGGTGATTACCCCGCACGCCGCCTGGTTCACCCCGCAATCGGAGCACGACACGCGCGTCAAATCGGCCGAGACGATGCGCGCCGCCTTGCTGACCAACCGCCCGAAAAACGTGATCACACCCGAAATGTATTAGCGCGCGCCGACGCCCGCCATCTGGAAGGAGAGCATATGAAGCACAATTTGCTCCCTGCTATTGTCGCTGCCAGCGACACCCAGCGATCTCGGAATGGGCGCTTGTACGGCTGCCGATTTCTGCCCGTTTGTCGAGGTCAGCATGGTCTTCCCCGGAACGGCGCATTCCGTCGATTTCATCGGCGCGGCCAATTTCTTCTTTTCGACAACATCACTCTGGGCGTAAGCACATCGACCCCGGCTCCCGAGCCGGGAACGCTTGCTCTCCTCGGCTCCGCCCTGGCCGGAGCCGCGTGGGCGCGCCGACGTCGTCGATAAGTCGCGACGGTCGGCCGATTATTTGAAATGCTTCGACAGCGCCAGGCCTTGGCGCTGGTAGGACGAGCCGATGGCGCGGCCGTAGAGCTTGTCGGGCCGGGCGATCAGCCGCTCGTAGACGAGCCGGCCCAGCACCTGGCCGTCCTCGATCAGAAACGGCACTTCGTGCGAGCGCACTTCGAGGACGGCGCGGCTGCCGGCGCCGCCGCTCTCGGCCGTGCCAAAGCCGGGGTCGAAAAAGCCGGCGAAATGCACCCGGAACTCGCCGACAAAGGTGTGGTAGGGCAGCATCTCGGCGGCATGGTCGGGCGGCACGACGACCGCCTCGCGCGAGGCGAGAATGTAAAAGTCGTGCGGGTCGAGCACGATCCCGCCGGGCCCCCCCGGCCCGCGATGGGCATAGACCTCCTCCCAATAGTCGCGCGGATCGTAATGGCGCACCCGGTCGACATCGACGAGGTCGGTGTGGCGCCGCGCCTTCCAGCCGACGCGCCCGGTTTCGCGGTCGCCGGCGACATCGACGCTGAAGGCCAGCCCGTCCCGGATCGCCGGCGGCGCCGGGCTGTCGCCTGCCCGCGCTTCGACGAGCCCGACCTCCTCATGCAGCCGGCGCAGCGCCGTGTCGCTGAATTGCGGCGAGCCGCGGCGAATGCGCAATTGCACGAGGCTCGACCCGGTGCGCACCAGGATGCTGAACGAGCGCGGCGAGATCTCGGCGTAAAGCGGCCCCTTATAGCCCTCGCGCACCCGGTCGAACTCGGCGCCGTAATCGGTGATGACGCGGGCGAAGACGTCGAGCCGGCCGGTCGAGCTTTTCGGATTGGCGAGCGCGGTGGTGCGGCTCCGGAGCGCCACGTATTCGAGGAGCGGGACGATATAGACGCAGTCTTTTTCGAGGACGGCACCCTGGGTCAGGTCGATCCGGTGCATCGACAACAGGTCGAGCTTGTCGCGCACCCGCGCCCGGCTCCCCGGCAAAAAGCTCGCCCGCACCCGATAGGCCACCTCGCCGAGCCGCAGATCGATGCTCGCCGGCTGGATCTGGGCGTCGGCGATCGGCTGCGGCGACAGGATCTCGCGCCCCGACGCCACCGCCTCGCGCAACAGCTGCGACGGTATCAGCCCCGTCCTCCGCTCGGCTTCGACAGGCTCGACCGCCGGAAACAGCCTACCCTCTGGTGCTTCGGTCATTCGACAATCATACCTACATGCTCGGCTGCTCTTTTCAAAGCCGAGCGCTGCGCTGCGGAAAGACGGCATTGCCCGCGCGCTTGCGTCGGCGGGAGGCGGGTCCGATATTCGCGGCAAGAAAATGCGGGCGGACGGAGAAGGGCATGCAGATCCGCGACGGGTTTGTCGGCACGGTGGGCAAGACGCCGTTGGTCAAGCTGCGGCGCGCCTCGGAAGAGACCGGCTGCACGATCCTCGGCAAGGCCGAGTTTCTGAACCCCGGCGGGTCGGTCAAGGACCGGGCGGCGCTCTACATCATCAAGGACGCCGAGGAGCGCGGGCGGCTGCGGCCCGGCGGGGTCATCGTCGAGGGCACGGCGGGCAACACCGGCATCGGCTTGGCGCTGGTCGGCAACGCCCGCGGCTATCGCACGGTCATCGTCATGCCGGAGACGCAGAGCCAGGAAAAAAAGGACATGCTGCTGCTGTGCGGCGCCGATCTGCGGCTCGTCCCGGCGGTCCCCTACACGAACCCGATGCATTACGCGCGCTATTCCGGTCAGCTTGCCCAAGAGATTGCGGTGAGCGAGCCGAACGGCGCCATTTGGGCCAATCAATTCGACAACCTCGCCAACCGCCGCGGACATTATGAGACCACCGGCCCCGAGATTTGGAACGAGACCGATGGCAAGGTCGACGGCTTCACCTGCTCGGTCGGCACCGGCGGCACCTTGTCGGGCGTCGGCATCGCCTTGAAGGAGCGCAACCCGAAGGTCCAGATCTACCTATCCGATTGCATGGGATCCGGAATTTACAACTGGTATGCGCATCGGGAGTGGAAGCCCGAAGGCAATTCGATCACCGAGGGCATCGGCAACAACCACGAGACCGGCAACCTCCAGGGCTTTACCCCGGACGGGCAATTCCAGATCACCGATGCCGAGATGCTGCCGGTGTTGTTCAACCTCGTCGTCGAGGAGGGGCTGGTGCTCGGCGGCTCGACCGGGATCAATGTCTGCGGCGCCATCCGGCTCGCGCGCGAGCTCGGGCCCGGCCACACGATCGTGACGATCCTTGCCGATTCCGGCACCCGCTATCAGTCGAAATTGTTCAACTCCGCTTTTCTGAGGGAGCGCGATCTGCCGACTCCGCCTTGGCTTTAGCTTGCGGCGTCAATTCGCCGGTCGCGCCTCCGCCGCCATCGCGCGTGCGAGATGGTCGGACACCGCGGTGCACAGCGCACCGTATAGTGCGGCGCTGCGCAGCGCCCGCTCGCGCGGCTGCGGCAGATCGACAGGGAGGTCGGCGGCGATGCGACCCGGCCGCGCCGTCATGACCGCGATTCGGGTCGAGAGGTGGACCGATTCGAAGACGCTGTGGGTGACAAACACGACGGTCGGCTGGCGGCTCGCCCAAAGCCGCATCAGATCGTCGTTGAGGGCCATCCGGGTGATCTCGTCGAGTGCCGCAAAAGGCTCGTCGAGAAGCAAGAGATCGGGATCGGTGACGAGCGCCCTGGCGATCGAGACGCGCATCCGCATGCCGCCCGACAATTGCCGCGGATACGCGCCCTCGAACCCGGCAAGCCCAACCGCGCGCAGCTCCGCCGCGGCGCGCGCTCGCTCGGCTCGGCCGATCCGCCCGCCAAGGCGAAACGGCAACAGCACATTGCCGAGGACCGTGCTCCACGGCATCAGGGTCGGGTCTTGAAAGACAAAGCCGATCCGCCCGGCCGCTCCCCCCCGTCCGCCACCGCCGAGGTTCAGCCGGCGCTCGCCCTCGCTCGCTTTGCTCAGACCGGCGATGATCCGCAACAACGTCGTCTTGCCGCAGCCCGAGGGGCCGAGCACGCTCAAAAACTCGCCGCGGCCGATATCGAGGTCGATCGGATCGAGCGCGCTGACCCCGTCGGCAAAGCGCTTGGCAACCCCGCGTAGGGAGACAACTGGAGCGCCGGGCGAAGGACCCACCGCGGTGCTCAGGGCCGCATCCCGACCTTTTTGTCGACGAATTTAAGGGTGTAGGCCTTTTTGTAGTCCATGTTCTTGGGATAGACCCCGGCCGCCGCCATCGTGTCAAAAAAATCGCGCCAGCGCGCGTCCGTCATTGCACCGATGCCGTATGTCTTGGCGTCACCGCTATCGACGATGCCGTATTCCTTGAGCTTGGCGATGCCGTAGGCGAGGAGGGCGTCGGTCATCTCCGGATTATCGTGCTTGATCAGCGCGTTGCCGGGTGCCGGGTTGCCGTAGAGATAGCTCTGCCAGCCCTCGATGCTGGCATCGACAAAGCGCTGCACGAGGCCTGGATTGTCGTGCACGAGCTTTTGCGAGGTCTCGATCAGCGAGCTGTAGCTGGCATAGCCGGCATCGGCGATCAGCAGCACCACGGGCTTGACCCCGGCCTGTTCGATCGTGAACGGCTCGCTCGACAGATAGCCTTGCTGGATCGCCTTGGGGTCGGCAAGAAACGGGGCGACGCTGAAGGTGTAGGGCCGGATCTGGTCGTCGGTATAGCCGAATTTCTTTTTCAAAAAGAGCCAGCTGCCGATTCGGGTGTCGGAGCCGATCATGATCGGCTTTCCTTTGAGCGCGGCGAAGTTGTCGTCGCCCTGCCCCGGATGCGCGATCAAGACCGATGGGTCCTTTTGAAAGATCGCGGCGACCGCGACCATCGGGATGCTCTCGCGCACGAAGTTGAGCGGAACAAAGGAATTGGTTGCGATGTTGAAATCGAGCCGTCCGGCGGCGAGGAGCTGGGCATGGTTCACCTGCGGCCCGCCCTGGCGAAGGCTGACCTCGAGGCCATGGCGCCGATAAATCCCGGTGGCGATCGCCTGGTAATAGCCGCCGTGCTCGGCCTCGGCCTTCCAGTCGGTCCCGAATTCGATCTTTTGCGCCTGGGCCATCCGCGCCGTCGTCAAGCCCACGGCGCACAGCAAAAGGCCGAGCAGAATCCGCATCCCTCCCCCTCCGTCCTCCGATCTGCGCGCCTGCCGAGTTTAATCGCCACCACTGCGGGCGTCGAGCCGGCGGCCCTCGCAAATACCGCAGCGCGGGTGTAGGTTAACCGATTGATACGCCCCTCGCGAAAAGGGACGGCTGACGCAGGGATCGGGCGATGAAGAATTTATTGACCGTGGTCGGCGACGGCGAGGCCGCAGCCGTGCTCGAGGCGGCGCTGTTGACGGCGCATCGTTTCGACAGCCACATCATCGGGTTACACAGCCTGACGACCGAATATGCGGTCGTGTTCGGCGGCGAGATGGGGTTTTCGATCTCCTCCGAGGTCGACCGTACGCTCGAGCGCGAGGGTCATGACCGGCGCGACCAGGCAAGGCGGCTCTTTGCCGACTTTATGAATGCGCACGGCGTGCCCGTCGGGCCGGTGCCGGCGGGCCATCAGGGCCCCAGCGCCTCCTGGCGCGAGGAGGACGGGCGGCAGAACGCAATCGTCGGCACGCTCGGCCGGGTCTACGATTTGATCCTGGTCGAGCAGCCGAAAAAGCTCGCCTCGATCGCCGAAGCCACCCTCGAGGATGCGCTGTTCGAGAGCGGGCGGCCGATCCTGATGGTGCCGCCGCGGCCGCCGCGCAGCCTGGGCGAGATCATCGCCATCGCCTGGAACGGCAGCACCGAAACGGCGCTGACCGTGGCGCTCGGCATGCCGTTCATCAAGCGGGCGAAAGAGGTCGTGGTCGTTGCTGTCGGACCGCAGCACATGCCCGAGCCGGGGCCCGAAGGCGACGAGCTAGCGGCGGCGATCGCACGCCACGGCGTTCCGGTCAGCCTGCGCACCGCCTATGGCAGGCAAAAGCCGCAGGGCGAATCGTTTCTGAAAGAAGCCATGGCTGCCGGCGCCGACCTCTTGCTCAAAGGCGCTTACACCCAGAGCCGCATCCGCCAGATGATCTTTGGCGGCGCCACCCGCCACATCATCATGGAAGCCAATCTCCCGGTCCTGATGGCCCGTTAGCTCCACCGGCGCCGACGGCGCCGCGCCTCAAAGGCCGATGTCATTCGCTGTCGGAGAATTTTACAGCGGTGGCGGCTCTCCTCTTCACTAAAAACCATGGCGCGCGGCCTGAAATATTCTGGTTAAATTAACTGAGATTTGGAACCTTCGACCCCAGCACCGGGCCGTTGTTCTGTCAAAAAATCTGACACTTGCCAAAATTAATTAATCATGATTTTAGGTCAACCTATTGAAATAGAATAAGTGGCATGATGCTTGCTGAATTAACTCTATCTCCCAGTGCGCTTTGCTGCTGCGGAGGAAATTTGGAGAACTAGATGTTCAGCGTAAAATCCTTGATTCTCGGGCTCGGTGTGGCGGCCCTGGCGGGCGGCGCAACGCTCGGCGGACCGGCGCAGGCCAGCGCTCTGAGCGTGCAGTGGTTCGACATCAGCACGGCCAATCCCGATGTCGAGCATTCGATCGACGGGGTGCAGACCGGCCTGGTCGATCTGGCCCTCGGGCCCGACGGGCTTCCCGTTCGCTCGGCCTTGTCGCTCACCTTCCCGATGACGTCGTCCAACCACATCAACGATGTGAACGCCGCGAACGAGATCCTATGGTGGACGCCGCACGCGACGGTCACCCCCGATCTCGGCCATCCGAGCACGGTCTCGATCCCGTTCGACCAGCCGAGTGACCTGTTCCCGTCGGGGTTCAGCTCCAACGGCGGTGCCGCGGGTTATCTGTCGGCACATCTATTCGGGAGCTTTGATACTCCGGCCGGCGGGACGATCACGGTCACGACCGGGTCGGACGACGACCTCTGGCTGTTCATCGACGGCACCCTCTTGGTCGACAATGGCGGCGTCCACAGCTTTGCGACGACGCCGACGACCTCGGCGCCGTTGAGCGCCGGAACGCACACGATCGACGCCTTCTTTGCCGATCGGCACACCGTCCAAGCGGGGCTCGACATCGATGCCGACATCACGCTGACCCCGGCGGTGCCGGAGCCGGCGAGCCTGCTGCTGATCGGCGTCGGTCTGCTCGGCACGAGGCTGGTCCGCCGTCGTCGGCACTGAGCGCAATCGCAGCTCGGGCAACGGCGCGGCCCCGCCGATGCACCGTTGCCCGTGCGCATCAGCTGCGCCAATAGAGGGTGCGCGGCTCGACCGGATTGACAAACGGCCGGTCTTCGAGGCGGGCGAGGCGGTATTCGCGTTTCAGGCGAAAATACCATTTGGCCTGAGTGTCGGCGTCGTCGATCAGGGTCAGCGGCGGCGCGAAAGCGAGGCCCTCCTGCTGGCGCTCCATGATGTCGCGGTCCTGGCGCAGAAACGCCCGCACATAGGGCCGCAGCAGCGGCTTGAGCGGCCCAAGCCAAGGCACGTTCCAGTAAATGCAGTGGTTGATCTCGGTGGTGCGCGCATCGATCGGGGTCAGCGCGGTCAGATTGACCACCAGACGGCGGCCGGCGCGGATCTGCTCGGTGCGCACGCTCGGCAGCCGGAACGCGATCTCGGTCTCGGGCGCGCCGCCCAGGAGACGATAGGCGCGCGAATTTGCCGAAGGCCGGTGGCGGGTCATGGTGAAGCCCCAAGGCGAAGGCTCGAACGCTTTCGCTTTGAGTCGGATCGAGCGGCGCGATCGCCACCACCAGGCATTATGGACAAAGGACCCGTGCGACGGGTCCATCAGCCCGATCACGGCATGGTCGATCGCCGCCGCAAAGCGAACGGTCTCGACAAGCCGGGGGGCGGTATCCTCGACTCCGTCCAGCACCGGGATTTCGGGCGCGTCCCGCGGATCGCCGCCAAAGAACACCCAGATGTTGCCCTGAACTTCGCGCACCGGGTAAGAGCGGGTGCGCACCCGTGCCGGCGAGAAGGCCTGGTCCGGCGCCAAGGACGGGATCCGCGTGCACCGGCCGGCGGTGTCAAAGCGCCAGCCATGGTAGCAGCACTCGACCTCGCTGCCGTCGAACCGGCCTTGGCTCAACCGCATGCCGCGATGCGGGCAGAGGTCGCGCAGCGCAAACGCCGCGCCCGACCGGTCGCGGCCGATCAGCACCGGCTCGCCGAGCATGACCCGGCCCAGCATCCGGCCGCGCTTTACCCGATGGCTCGGCGCCGCGTAATACCACGCCTCGCGCAGCGGTGCGGCTGCGTCCTCCACCACGCCCCCGAAATTGCTCTTGCCGCGCGGATCGCGACCGCGGAAAAGTCGCGTTTCCGGGTGAGAGAGGCAAGGACGAAGGCGAGGGGCGCGATGCCGATGACGGTCGAGGCGGACCTTCTTCTCCGCGAAAGCTGCGAGCATGGGGTGTTGCGGCTCACGCTCAACCGGCCGCAAGCGCGCAACGCGCTGTCGGTGGCGCTGATGACGGCGCTGCAGCAGGCGCTCGCCCGCGCCGGCGCCGACCGGGAAGTGCGGGTCGTCGTGATCGCGGGCGACGGACCTGCCTTTTGCGCCGGGCACGATTTGCGCGAAATCCGCGAAGACCCGCGGCGCGAGACCTATGAACGGCTTTTTGCCCAATGCAGCGAGCTGATGCTGTCGATTGTGCGGCTGCCCAAGCCGGTCATCGCCGAGGTGCACGG
>DASXAM010000079.1:0-7748 GCA_036404275.1 Allostellaceae bacterium | reverse complement strand
TCTTCCGGGCGCGGGTGCAGCTCGGCGAGCGCCGCCGCAAGGCAGTCGAGCGCCGGGTGGATCGGGTTGCAGCAGGCGTAGAGGCGGAAATAGTTGCGGGTGATCTCCCAGCGCGTGCCGAGCTCGCCCGTCAGATGGTCGGGGGTGAAGCCGTCGCCGACGAGCTCGTCCAGTGCCTCTTCGATGGCGTCGTCGCGCGCCTCGAACCCGGAGAGCGCCAATTCGGGGGCGAGCCCCGCGGCAAAACCGCTCATGCCGCCGGCGACATTGAGCGCGGTAGCGCCGGCGACGGCGTTGGTATAGCTCGGCGTCAGCATCAAAGTGGCGGCGATGCGCATCGCCCGGCCGACCCCGGCAGCGTCGAGCCCGCGCAGCCGCGCACCCGCCGCGGCGGCGGCCAGCAGCAAGGCCTGACCGTTCTGATGGGCGAGCGGGCGCGGCGTAAAGCCCATCGCCAGCCGTGCCGCCGCTTCATAGCCGGCGACGAACGCCGCCAGCATGTCGCGGCCGGAGCTGCCGGCATGCTCGCCGACCGCGAGCACGCCCGGCAAGACCTGCATCGCCACCTGGCCGGAGGTGAGGCGCAGCCCTTCGCACAATTCGATCGCCCGGCCGGCGATTCCGTTCAGCAACGCGGCGGTGCGGGGGTCCTGCGCCGGCCAGCCGCGCGCATAAACTGTGGCGCCGGTGCCGGCATTGGCGGCCAGCCTGTCGCGCAAGGCGCACACCTCCGGCCGCTCGGACCCGGCGAGAATGACGCCCAGCGTGTCCAGCAGCACGAGCTTGGTGTGATGCCGGACCGGCTCGGGCACGTCGGCCCATTGCGTCTCGGCGACAAACCGCGCCAATTCATCGATCTGGCGACCCATTCGCGTCCCCGGGCCTGCTGCGCTACGATGACCATCGCGCTTCTGTGAGCCCGCGGCAACCGGGCCGATGTGGAGACGATCATGGCCCTTCCGCCGTCGAGCCGCTTTCCCTTTGCCGCCGATCTCGAGATCTGCCGCGTGCTGAACGGAATGTGGCAGGTCTCCGGCGCGCATGGGCCGATCGACCGCGAGCGGGCGGTCGAGGCGATGTTCACCTATCACGATTTGGGCTTCACCACCTGGGACCTCGCCGACCATTACGGGCCGGCCGAAGATCTCGTCGGCGAATTCCGCCGCCGGTTTGCCGCCCGCCGCGGCAGTGAGCGGCTCGGCGAGATCCAGGCCTTTACCAAATGGGTGCCCTATCCTGGCCGGATGACGCGGCGCGTCGTCGACGACGCGGTCGCGATTTCATTGCGGCGCATGGGCGTGGACTGCCTCGACCTCATACAATTCCATTGGTGGGATTACGCCGATCCCGGCTATCTCGACGCGCTGGAGCTCCTCGCCGATCTGCAGCGCGAGGGCAAGATCCGGCATCTGGCATTGACCAATTTCGATACCGAGCGCCTGCGGATCATTGCCCGCCGCGGCATCCCGGTCGTCTCGAACCAGGTGCAGTATTCGCTGATCGACCGCCGGCCCGAAGCCCGCATGGCCGCGTTTTGCCGCGAGCACGGGATGATTTTGCTGGCCTACGGCACCTTGCTCGGCGGGCTGTTGTCCGAGAAATATTTGGGACGGGCCGAGCCGGGACGGGCCGAGCTCGACACCGCCTCGTTGCAGAAATACAAGCGCATGGTCGATGCGTGGGGCGGCTGGGCGCTGTTTCAGGAATTGCTGGCGGTGCTGCAGGACATTGCCGACAAGCACGGCGTCGGCATCGCCAGTGTCGGCATCCGCTATGTGCTCGACCGGCCGGCGGTGGCCGGCGTCATCGTCGGCGCGCGTCTCGGTCTCGCCGAGCACATCGCCGACAATGCCCGCGTTTTCGGCTTTCGGCTCGACGCGGCCGACCACGAGGCGATCGAGGCGGTGCTCGCAAAATCACGCGACTTGATGCACCTGATCGGCGATTGCGGCGACGAATACCGCTAACGGCCGGCGGCGGCGAGCTGCTGGCGCAGCACCGCCAGAACCGATTGCGCCCGCCCGCCGTTGCGCTCGATCACGCCGGCCACTTGCGAGCGCCCGTTGGCCGCCATGCTGAACCCGTCGATGACGACATCGCTGATCCGGTATGCGCCGTTGCACGGGGTCAGGCGCCAATCGACCTTGATCGGCCGAGCCGCGGGGATCTCGGTGGAAACGATAACGCCGTCCTCGTCCGCTCGGGCGCCGGTGACCCGCGGGACACCGCCGGAATCGGCGAATTGCAGCAACCGCCCGCTGTAGGTCAGCACTACATAGTTCCCGAACAAGCCGAGGAATTCCTGCTGCTGCGGCTCGTTCAACATCCGCCAATAGCGGCCGAGAATGAAGCGGCCGAGGCCTGGAACATCGAAATCCTGTTGAAAGAGCCTGTAGAACTCGGCCGTTCTTTGCTCGGGCGAGGTGCTCCGCGATAGTTCCTGAAGCTGCCCGCTGAGGGCGGCGATGAACGTCGTCGGGCTGGGCCCGGCCGCGCGAACCGCGGGGGAAAAAGCTCCGAATATCAGGACCGCCGTGGCGGCTAAAAGAGAGCGTCGCATGGCAACTCACCTGCGCGATAGCGAGGCGCACCAGATCGGCACTGTGTCTGCTGCGCGCAAGAGAGCTAAGCGTGAAACGGCAAAAGCCCATGGCGAATAGAGCCGGGGGATCGGGCGGGCGGGGTCCATCGCGATTTTGCGAGAGTCTTGCGGCGCCCGTTTGCCCGCAACTCGCGCCGCGTTTCTGCGGCGGCGCCGAGCAGGCGGTTTGCTGCATGTCGCCGATAGGTTCGCTGCACCGATACGCAAACATTTTTCGCCTGCTGCACAGTTTTGCCACAAGCCCGCACTATCATTGCCGCACCAGTGAGGAGGAGCGGGTGGTCGATAAAGTGCCGGCGCCGTTGCGGCTGACGATATGCGGGCTCGACGAACTCGCCGCCTGCGGTGCGGCTGATGCAACGCATATGCTGTCGATCCTCGATCCCGGCTGGTCCGAGCCCGAGGCGTTGCGCCGCTTCGATCTGCACCGACGCCTCAAATTGAATTTTCACGACGTGATCGAGCCGGGCGTCGGTTGGGTCGCGCCGCAACCCTGGGATGTTGGAGTGTTGCTCGCGTTCGGCCGCGATCTCGTGCCGCCCGCCGACGCCGAAGGCGTGCATCTCCTCATCCACTGCCATGCCGGCGTCTCGCGTTCGACCGCGGCAGCCATCCTGATCCTGGCCCAGCGCGATCCGAAGCGGGCGGCACCTTGGGTCGTGCGCGAGGTGGTACGGTTGCGGCCGCGCGCCTGGCCGAATTTGCGCATGATCGAGCTCGGCGACGCATTGCTCGGCCGTGACGGCGAACTTGTCGCCGCGGTTCGGGCGCATTACCGCACCGCACTCGCTCGCGAGCCGGGGCTCGCCGAGGCCATGATCGATGGCGGCCGCGGCCGCGAGGTGATGGCGGCCGACTGATTTCAGGCCGGGCCACGGTGCGGCGCCGGCAATACCGAAATCACTGCCGGCTGCGGCGACCCGTTCTGCTGGTACTCGACCCTCAGCACGACAAACCAGTGGTGGTCGGGGTCGAGGACGACACCGTCGGGGCCGGCAAGACGGCCATCGGCGGTCGCCGGGATCGGCTTCATCGCGACCGCATTGTCGACATTGCCGCCGATCACCTCGAGCTCGCCCGGCTTCATGCCGACGACGATGTCGCAATGACCGGGAAAGCGACCGGCCGGCAACTGGTCGAATGTCACCTGCCGCCGGCCGCGCCACAGGCAGATCAGGTCGCCGCGCTGTGGCGCATAAGCCTCGACCCGCTCCGGGGTCAGCGCGACGCCAGGGTCGTGGCGCGCCGCGGCGTCGATATAGTCGGAATGCGTTGCCGAATACGGAAAGCTCGGCCCGGCGCCGGCGAGCCGCATGACATAAGAGATAAACGCCGCCGACCAGGCGTAGAACCCATCGCGAGTATCGGGGAACACCCGGCCGTTCTCGTCGTGGATGCCGGTCCAGCCCTGCTCGCGCCAGCTCGGATCGAGGCCGAGCCACCAATAAAGGCCGACCCGCTGCCACAGCCCTTCTTCGCGCTCCTCGTCCTCGGGCAATTCCTGGTTCGGATAGACGATCGGCTGCTTGAAGGCGCGCCATTCGCCGAGTGCCAGCTGCACCGCCGCCTCGCGCGAAAACGGTTGATAGGGCCAGCGGGCGAAAGGCGGGATATGGGCGTTGAGCGATGTCGCGCCGGAGATGCGTCCGCCCGGCGCCTGCTGCTCACCGGGCGCGGCGGCGCAGCCGGCGAGGAAGAGCGCCGCCAATATTGCCCATAACGGCCGCATGGCTAGTTTCGCCGGCGAATGTGCTTGATGCGCGAGTGGGAGGCGCTAGGCGTCCGGTTCCACCACCGGCGCGACCGCTTCCGACGCGTCCGCGTCCGCCGGCACCTTGGCAGCGGCGACCCGCCACAGCCTGATGCCGCCGGTCAGACCGTCGGTGTTCGACACGATCGTCACGTCGTCGGGGAGCGCAAAGCGAATGTCGGTGGCATTGCCGCCGCCGAGATAGAGATGGTCAAAGCGGATCACTTCACGCAATATGCCGATGACCTTGGCCACACGCTTGTTCCACTTCTTGCGGCCGATTTTTTGCCGGGCGGCATTGCCGATATATTCGTCATAGGTCTTGTTGCCGCTGACCGGATGATGGGCGAGCTCGAGATGCGGCATGATTTCGCCGTCGCGAAAAATCGCGGTGCCGGCGCCGGTGCCCAAGGTCAGCACCATCTCGATCCCTTTGCCTTTGATCGCGCCATAACCCTGGACATCGGCGTCGTTCAGCACCCGGACGGGCTTGCCCCATTTTTCCGCCAAGACCTGCTGCAAATCGAACCCGGCCAATACCTCGGTGCCGAGATTGGGAGCGGTCAGCACTTTGCCGTCGCGGACATAGCCGGGAAAGCCCACCGACACCCGGTCGAAATCGCCCAATGGTGCGGTGACCTGACCGATCGCATGGACCAGCGCATCGGGTGCGACCGGCTTTGGCGGGGTCGGCACGCGCTGGCGCCGGGTGATCATCTGCCCGGACGGGTCGAGCAGCGCCGCCTTGATCCCGGTGCCGCCGATATCGATCGCAAGCGTGCGCGTCTCGTCCATTGTTCTCGTCCCACGCAACCGTCCGGCCAAGACGGCGATCGCCGACACTAGCGCAGCCGCGATCACGCCGCCAGAGGCCGCTATCGCGATAATCGCGATGTTCCGTCGCTTCATATATCAAATACGGGCTAATGGCCGTTTGAGCCGACACGCGCGCCCGCGGCCGGGCTCGGATCGCGGGGGAAAGCTTTGTTGGCAGTCACTGGCCCGATGGACAGTGAGTCCACCCGCGTCCCCTGCCGCACTTGGCTCGCCAACTTGCGGCTGCAATCCCCGGTAGCGCCTGCTCCGATACCTGGCTGGTGATACAGCAGATTTGCAGCCAACGTTCGCCCTTAAGTTGAACCCGCCACCCGCCTCGGAGGCGGCTCGCCGGATTGCGCAAATGCAATAACGTGCGACGCATAACACACGAAGATGGCGAAATTACCGGTAACAAAGGAGCGGTTGCGGAGGTCGTATTTCGAGAACCCCAGCCCGCCAATGGCTATGGGGCCTCGCCCCAGAACGAGCATCTCGCGCTATCGACGGACATTGAGCGATCTCCGACCGCTGACGAATGGATTTCCTGAAAGATAAAATCGCAACAGCCGGTCCGCATCTCGCCCAATGCCGATCCTGATGCTTTGACCGATTTCGCCGGGCTCGTGGTCATCGCGTCCCAGCCGCAGAGGACCTTCCCGGCAAAGATCGAGCCCATCAAGCCGACAATCAACCCGCAACGCCGTAGCGAGCCTTCCTGGTCCTCGCGCCAAGTCGCGCAAGCGCGCGATACCGCGATTGCGCTGCATGATCGGGATGCCTTCGATCGGCTCGAGCGCCCTGATCAGGACGCCGGCTCCGATCCCGGGCGTCTCGCTCGAAACATTCAGCATGTATGAGCTGCCGTAGGCGAGATAAACATAGGCGTGCCCCCGCTCGAGAAAGAGCGAGCGATTGCGCCGGGTCATCCCCCGGTAGGCATGCCCCGCAGTGTCGCCGATGACATAGGCCTCGGTCTCGACGATGCGGCCGCTGACGACGGCTTCGGGCAACTCCCGCACCAGCAGCTTGCCGATGAGATAGCGGGCGAGAGAGGCGGTATCGACTGGCAGCTCCGCGCGCGTAACCGGCGTGCGGCCATCCTGGGGTCGGCCAGCCTTCAGGGCATTCGCTCGACCCATTGCGCGCGTGAAGGTCCCGGCTCAAATGGGTCGCCGAAATATTGGGTCTCGTGGGCTACCTTGCCGTCGATGAGCTCCATGATGCTGACGGTGTAAGAGGGCTGCTCGTCATAGGTCAGGATATATTCGGTGACCCATAGATCGCCGGCGCCGATGATCCGCCGCACTGTGAAGCGTTTCCGGTTCGGCTGCGCCGTGCGAGACGCCTGAATGTTGCGCCGGCCGCGGATGCGCTCGCCCGATTGCGGATATTCGAGCACCGCATCCTCCCGGTAAATGTCGTGCTCCGACTCAAGGTCGTTCGCGTCGGAGGCAGCCCAGTGGCAATCCAGCGCCGCTCTAATGTCGTCGTCGTCCATCTCGATCGTCCTAGCCTGCGTATTTTGTCGAAAGCCGGCCAGGCTCAACCAACCGGCGTGAGATCACCCAGGATCGTCGGCAGCAGCTCGCTGACCGTCGGATGAATGTGCATTGCGCGCTCTAAGACCGTGTATGGGGCCTTGGCGTACATCAGATCGAGGATCGCGTGGACCGCCTCGTCGCATCCCGTGCCGAGCAACGAGGCGCCGAGGATCTCTTTGCTGTCGCCATCGACGAGAATGCGCATAAAGCCTTGCGTCTCGCCCTTTTCGACGGCGCGAGCGACGCGCGTCATGGGCCGCTCGCCGGCCACCACCCGCCGCCCGCTGCTGCGTGCCTCGGCCAAGCTCATGCCGACGCGGCCCAAGGGCGGGTCGGTATAAAGAGCGTAGGCGATGATACGCTCGCTGACCCGGCGCGGATCGTGGTCGAGCAAATTCGCGGCGACGATCTCGAAATCGTTGTACGCGGTATGGGTGAACGCACCCTTGCCGTTGCAGTCGCCGAGCGCCCAGATGCCGGGTGCCGTGGTTTGCAATTGGTCATCGACGAGGATGTAGCCGCGCTCGTCGCAGCGCACTCCGGCCTTGTCGAGACCGAGATCGTCGGTATTCGGCCGACGCCCGACGGCCAGCAACAGATGCGAGCCGGCGATCTCGGGGGCGCCGTCGGTGCAATCGACCTTGGCGACGATCTCGTCGCCGCGCTTGGCGAGGCTGATGCATTCGGCATCGAGCCTGACCTCGACGCCCTCGCGCTCGACGATGTCCTTGATCGCCGCCGACACATCCTCGTCCTCCTGGCGAACGAGCCGCGGCGCCATTTCGATGATCGTCACCCGGCTGCCAAAGCGGCGGTACATTTGCCCGAATTCGAGGCCGATATAGCTGCCGCCGACAATAATGAGATGGCGCGGCAGAAAATCGACCTCCATCATCGACGAATTCGTCCGGTGGGGCACGTTGTTTATGCCGGGCATCGGCGGCACCAATGCCCGGCCGCCGACATTGATAAAGATCCGCTGAGCGCGCAGCCGCTCTCCGGCGATCTCCACTGCTTGCGGCGACGCGAACCGGGC
>DASXAM010000078.1:0-38991 GCA_036404275.1 Allostellaceae bacterium | reverse complement strand
GGCGGCTTCGAGCCGGTCGCTCCAGCTCCGCCCGGCTTCGGCGAGCTGGCGCTCGACCAGCGCGGTATCGACCGCCGGCACCGCCCCACGCCGGGTGCGGATGACGAACTGGACGCGGGCCAGCACCGAATCCCCGAGATGAGTGTAGAAGTCCGATAGCTGTCCGGCAAACGCGCTTTCGAGGATCGCGGCAAAGCGCTGACGCAATTGCGTGTCGTAGCGCTCCCGCGGCACATAGACGAGACAGGAGACAAAACGCTCGAGCGGGTCGCGGCGGACAAAGAGCGCGATCCGCTGCCGCTCCTGCAGGTCGAGAATCCCGCTGACCATGTCGAACAGCTGGTCTCGATCGGCTTGGAACAGCTCGTCGCGCGGCAGCGTGTCGAGGATGTGCAGCAGCGCGCGGCCGTCATGGCTCGACGGCGACAAGCCGCTGCGCTCGACGATGTAGCGCACCTTCTCGCGCAGCAGCGGAATGGCGCTCGGGTTGCGGTTGTAGGCGTTCGAGGTAAAGAGGCCGAGAAACAGCCGGATGCCGACGACTTCGCCGGCGGCGCCAAAACGGCGCAGACCGATCGCATCCATATGGGCGGTCCGGTGCACGGTGGCGCGCCGGTTCGATTTGCTGATCACGACGAGAGCCGGGCGGCGCACAAAATCCTGCACATCCGCCGGCAGCGAGGACAAATCGCGCAATCCCGCAAAGATCGAATAGTTGGGGTCGCGCAGAATCCCGAGCGGCGGCTGCGCCGGCTCGGCGGCGCCATCGAAAACGTATTCGCGGAAGCCGAGAAAGGTCAGGTTGTCGTCATCGAGCCAGCGCAGGAACTCCTGGACCTCGGCGAGCTCTTCGGGGGGCACCGGCGGGGCCGGCGGAGTGGCGAGCTCGGCACGCAATGCGTGAAGCACCCGCCGCATCGGCTGCCAATCCTCGACCACGGCGCGCACATCGACGAGCACGGCGTCCAGGTTCCGGGCCAGCTGCGCGAGACCGGAGGGGTCGGCCTCGCGGGTCACCTCGATCTGCATCCAGGATTCGCGCAAGCCCTCGGCGCCGTCCTCGGGCAATCCGCCGAGCCGGCCGTCCGCGCCGCGCGCAACCTTCAGGATCGGATGGATGACGAGATTGACGACGCGGCCGTCGGCATTGATCGCCCCGGTTACCGAATCGACGAGAAAGGCCATGTCGTCATTGGCGATCTCGACGATCGTATGCGCCGAGGTCCAGCCATCGGCCGCTTTTTCGGGGTTGTAAACCCGGATCTTGGCCTGGCCGGGACGGCGGCGCGCCGCAAAGCGCCACAGCGACAGCGCCGCTCCGGCCAGATCGCGCGGGCTGCGTTCGGCAACGTCGGCGGCCGGGACGTGCCGGTAGAATTCGCCGACGATACGTTCGGCAAGCGGCCGGTCGGCGGCATCGACGCTCGCCCCGGCAAGCGCCGCCGCCTTGGCGACGAGTTCTGTTTTTTTTGCCTCCGCCGGTCGTTTAGCCGTCTGCGGCGTCACCAGCTCGATCGAGTCAGCCATCCGGTCCCCGGTGCATCCGAAGCCGCCCGGCGGACGGCGCGACGGCGCAACACTCCCCGCTTCGACGCCCTTCGGCAAGCCGCTTGACGCGACTTCGAATGTGGAATCGACGGCCGGCTTGCGCAACAATCAGCGCGATATGGGCCGGATATTGTCGCTCCTTAAGGTCAGAACCGGCGCGATTTTGCGCCATGGTCCGATCTATCTGCTGCCGCTTGCGGTGTTGCTGACGGCGGTCGGCGCACGGATCGCGGCGCCCGATCTGCTCGACCGGCTGTCACTGATTTGCTTCGATCTCTATCAGCGCGCCTCGCCGCGGACGCCGGGCAATGCGCCGATCCGCATTGTCGATATCGACGACAACAGCCTCGCCCGGTTCGGCCAGTGGCCGTGGCCGCGCACGATCGTGGCCGAGCTCGTCGATCGGCTGGCCAAGGCCGGCGCCGCGGTCGTCGCCTTCGACATCGATTTTGCCGAGCCCGACCGCACCTCGCCCAAGATGCTGCTGCCGCTGCTGACGCAGAACCGGGTCGGCGACGCGGAGGCGCAACAGCTGCTGGCGGCGCTGCCCGACCCGGACCGTCGGCTGGCGGCGGCGATGCGGACATTGCCGGTCGTCACCGGGTTCATCCTTTCCGACCACGGCGGCATTCGGGCGCCGGCATCGAAGGCCGGCTTTGCCTTTGTCGGCGACGATCCGCTCGGCCATGTCGGCGAGTTCCCGCGGGCAATCCCCGATCTGCCCGTGTTCGAAGACGCCGCCGCCGGCAACGGCTTTCTCAATCAATATGTCGATTGGGACAACGTCGTGCGCCGGGTCCCGCTGGTCCTGAAATTCCGCGGCAAGCCCTACCCGTCTCTGGCAGCGGAAGCGCTGCGGCTGGCGCTCGGGGCGACGACTTATATCGGCCGCGCCGCCGGCGCCCATGGCGACAGGGATTTTGGCGAAAAGACCGGGTTGACCGCGATCCGGATCGGCCGGCTGACGGTGCCGACCGACGCCGCCGGCCGAGTGTGGCTGCATTACGCGCCGCCCCAGGCAGACCGCACGATCTCGGCCGCCGATGTGCTCGCCGGCAATTTCGACCGCGCGATTTTCGACGGCCATATCGTGCTCGTCGGCACCTCGGCCGCGGGCGTCATCAACGATTTGCAGGCGACGCCGTTGTCGCCCGCGGTCCCTGGGGTCGAGATCCACGCCCAGCTGCTCGACGAAATTCTGCAGGGCGGATTTCTGTCGCGACCCGATTGGGCGGTCGGCGCCGAGATCCTGTTCGCGCTAGTGATCGGCGCCGCCTTGATCTTTGTCCTGCCGCGGATCGGCGCGCTGCTGAGCGCGGTGCTCGGCGCCGCCTCGGTGGTGCTGGCCTTCGGCCTCTCCTGGATCGCGTTCAAATACCTGAACTGGCTGATCGACCCGGTTTATCCGTGGGTAGTGATCACCATCGTCTACCTGGTGGCGAGCCTGCTCGGCTATTTGCGCACCGAGGCGCGTCAGCGCCAGATCCGCAACACCTTCTCGCTCTACATGTCGCCGCATTACGTGGATGAGCTGGCGGCCCACCCGGAAAAGCTCGTCCTCGGCGGCGAGACGCGCGACATGACGATCATGTTCTGCGACATCCGCGGCTTTACCAGCATGGCCGAGGGCATGGATGCGCACACGTTGACGCGTTTCATGAACCAGTTCTTGTCGCCGATGACCGAGATCATCACCGAGCACAAAGGCACGATCGACAAATATATCGGCGATTGCGTCATGGCGTTCTGGAACGCGCCGCTCGACGACCCCCACCACGCCCGCAACGCGATCGGCGCGGCACAGGCGATGCGCCGCGAGCTCGTGGCTCTTAACCGCGGCTGGGAGGCCGAGGCGCAGCAGATCGGCAAACCGTTCCGGCCGGTGCGAATCGGCATCGGTCTCAACAGCGGCGAATGCTGCGTCGGCAATTTCGGCTCGGAGCAGCATTTCGACTATTCGCTGCTCGGCGATCCGGTCAACCTCGCCTCCCGTCTCGAAAGCCTCGGCAAGGTCTACGGCATCGATCTGGTGATCGGCGAGGAGACGGCGAATCGCCTCGACGAGCCCGGGCTGCTCGAAGTCGATCTCGTCGCGGTCAAGGGCAAAAAGCAGGCCGGCCACGTCTACACCCTGCCGCCCGAGCGCATCGCCGAGGCCGATTTCGCCGCCTGGCATTGCGCGATACTCGACGCCTACCGGCGGCAGGATTGGGCGGCGGCGCTGCGCCTACTCGACGACGACCGCCTTGCCGCCGTCCCCCATCTGGCGCCGCTCTACGACCTCTATCGCCGGCGCATCGCGCATTTTCAATCGAACGCTCCGCCGCCCGATTGGGATGGCGTGTTTACCGCCGAGGAAAAATGATTAACGCGGCGGATAAACCACGATTTATGTCAGATCGTAACAAAATCGACTTTATTTGAAGGATCGGCTCGCCGATAATCGCGCGGACGGGAGCACAAGCCATCGGGGACCAGACCCGCCAGGGCGGCCGACGCCGCTCAAGGAGTGCCGTGGATGAGCGTGATCGTGATGGAGTTCCAGGTGTGCCGGCGCGGCCGCGAGGCGAAGTGGGTGGTGACCCTCGGCAACGCCATTTACGGCGCCTACCTCGACAAGGAGCAAGCGGTGCTCGATGCCGTCGATGCGGCTCGTGACGCGCTCCAATCCGGCCGCGAAGCCCAGGTCTGGGTCCGCGACCGCGCCACCGCCGATCGCGTGTTTTGAGAGCGGCGCCGCGCCCCCGATTGTGACCGCAGCGGGCGATCTTCGCGGATGCGGCGATCGACGGCTCGGTGGTCGGATCCTCGCTGCCACTGCAAAATTGGGGCTGGGTCATCCTCGGGCGCGTTCGGCTTGACCGATATCGGGCGCGGCGGCAAGGTTGCTGCGACGCCGATTGGGAGCTTGCGGTCATGAGGGGTCTTCTTGGCGCGGTAGCGATCTCGGCGGCGTTGGCCATCACCGCGCCGACTTGGGCCCAGAGCGCCAACTCGCCGGCTAGCCCCTCGCCAAATGCCGGCGGGCCGGCTCCGGCGGCCTCGGGCAAGCACGCTGCACCTCCCACCGCCTATTCCGGCCCGTCGCCTCGCGGCGAGCACCATATGCAAAGCCACCGCGCGGCGGCGGCCCATGGTCATGGCCACGCCCGCGCGCACCGCAGCCACGCAGCCTCGGCCGGCGCGACGTCCACCGCGAACGACCTCAACCGGCAGGAATTGAGCACCCTTCAGGGAGGGGCGGCCGCGATGCCGCCGCCAGCTCCGGCTCCGGCGCCCGCTGGCGGGCGCAGCCTCGGACCAAAGGCATCGGGCGGGACCTACATTCCGCCTCAGCAATAGCCGTGCTCATCGCGACGTTTTCTTTCTGACCCGGCGGCGACAAGCATCAGGCCGGAGCGGCGCCGTTGATGACCGGCCCGAACAATTGCCAACGCTCGCCGTCAAAGCGCGCCATCTGAATCTGCTTGATCGGCGCAAAATCGGTCGGGCTCGTGTTGATCGTGATGCCGGGCAACAGCATCGGCACGCGGAAATCGTGCAGGTTCGCCGCCTCTTTCATGATGTTCGCGCGGGTCAAATTGTCGCCGCATTGCTTGACGACTTGGATAAAGGTCTGCGCAAACGACGGGCCGACCACATTGCCGACGTCGCTCTTGTCGCCGGAAGGATAATATTTGTCCATAAAAGCGATCCAATCCTTGTAGCCCTGATCGTTCTTCCATTGCGGGTCGGTCGGGTCCTTCAAGAAAAAGTCGGAAACGATGTCCTTGGCATTCTGCAGCCCCGCCGGCTTCAGCGTCGCCGCCACCGAATTGCCGATGCCGCTCAAAATGTGCAGCGGCTTCCATTCGATCTCGACCGCCTTACGGATCGCCTGCGCGGCGAATTTCGGGATCGCGGTGTTGACGAAGACATCGACCCCCTTGGCTTTCATCGCAATGATCTGCGAGTCGATGGTCGGATCGGTCGTCTCGTAGGAGGCGGCATCGACGATCTTGGCGCTCTTGCCGGCGAGACCTTCGGTCACCCCGTGCAGGTAGTCCTTGCCGAAATCGTCGTTCTGATAAAGCACGCCGACCTTGCCGTCGGGTTTGTTCTTCAGAATATAGGCGGCGTAGGCGTGGCCTTCGCTCAGATAGCTCGGCTGCCAGCCGATCGTCCATGGGAAGTGCTTGGGGTCGTCCCATTTGCTCGCACCCGTCGCGGCAAAGAGCTGCGGCACCTTTTTCTGGTTCAGATAATGCTGGATCGCGGTGTTGGTCGGGGTGCCGAGCGGGTTCAGCATCAGGAGAACGCCGTCCTGCTCGACCAGCTTCCGCGTCTGCTCGACGGTTTTCGGCGGCGAATAGGCGTCGTCATAGGACAAAAAGATGATCTTGCGGCCGTTCACGCCGCCCTGGTCGTTGACCATCTTGAAATAGGCGGTTTCGGCCTTGCCGATCGTGCCGTAGGACGAGGCCGGACCGCTGTAAAAGCAGGTATTGCCGATCTTGATCGAGGTGTCGGTGACGCCGGGTCCGTATTGCTTGGCGGCGCGCGCCGGGAGCGCTGCCAACGCCAAGGTCGCGGGTGCGGCGGCGAGGATCGATCGGCGGGTGACCTGCTTCATTTTTGTTCTCCTGGTTCTGGTTGTGGCTGACATCAGACCGGCAATTGGCCGGAGATCAGCGGGCCGAACAGCGCCCATTTTTGGCCGTCGAACCGGCCCATCCGGATGTGCTTGATCGGCGCGAAATCGGTCGGGCTGGTGTTGATCGTGATCCCGGGCAGCAACATCGGCAGGCTCAGATCGTGCAGGTTCGCCGCCTGCTTCATAATGTTTTCACGAGTCAGATCGTCGCCGCACTGCTTCAGCACCTGGATAAAGGTCTGGGCAAAGCAGGGCCCGAGCACATTGTAGAGGTCGGTCTTGTCGCCGCCCGGATAATATTTGTCCATAAAGGCGAGCCAATCCTTGTAGCCTTGATCGTTCTGCCATTGCGGGTCGGTCGGGTCCTTCAGAAAGAAATCCGACACGACGCCGATCGAATTGTCCAGGCCGGCGGGCTTCAAAGTTGCAGCAACCGAATTGGCCGCACCGATCAGAATGTGCAGCGGTTTCCATTTGATCTCGGCCGATTTGCGGATTGTCTGCGCGGCGAATTTCGGGATTGCGATATCGACAAAGACGTCGACGTTTTTCGCTTGTATCTCGATGATTTGCGAGTCGACGGTGGGGTCGGTCGTCTCGTAAGACGCCTTCGCGACGATCATCGACTTGGCCTTGTCGCCGAGCCCTTCGACGAGACCGTGCAGGTAATCTTTGCCGGCGTCGTCGTTCTGGTAGAGCACGCCGATCCTGGCATCGGGCTTGTTCGCCAGGATATAGGCGGCATAGGCGTGGCCCTCGCTGAGATAGCTCGGCTGCCAGCCGATCGTCCACGGGAAATGTTTCGGATCGTTCCATTTGCTGGCGCCGGTGCCGGCAAAGAGCTGCGGCACCTTTTTCTGATTGAGGTAATGCTGGATCGCGGTGTTGGTCGGGGTGCCGAGCGGGTTCAGCATCAGCAACACACCATCCTGCTCGACGAGGCGGCGGGTCTGCTCGACCGTCTTGGGCGGCGAATAAGCGTCGTCATAGGAAATAAAGTTGATCTTGCGGCCGTTCACCCCGCCCTGGTCGTTGACCATCTTGAAGTACGCCGCCTCCGACTTGCCGATCGTGCCATAGGACGAGCCCGGCCCGCTGTAAAAGCAGGTGTTGCCGACTTTGATCTCGGTGTCGGTCACGCCAGGCCCATATTTTTTGGCGGCGCGGGCCCGCAACGATACGAGCGCCAGCGCCGCCGGCGCGGTGGCGAGCATGGTCCGGCGGGTGATCTTCTTCATGACGTTTTCTTCCCTGTCGATTGTCTTGTCGAAGCCCGCCCGAGACGGGCGAGCCAGGCTGCTGCGCTGCGTACAAAACCCGCCGCACCGAGCGGCATCAGAAAAATCAGCAGCAGCAGGATGACCCCGTAAACCGCCCCGGAAAGGCCGGTCGACACCTTTTCCGCGAGGTTCGGGATAAACAGCACAAAAACGCCGCCAAAGAGGCTCCCCGGGATCGAGCCGATGCCGCCGACGATCAGCCCGACGAGAAAATTGACTGATAAGAGAAAGTTGAAGCTGTCAGGGGCGACAAACTGGACGACGATCGCGCCAAGCGCCCCGGCAATCCCGGTGTAGAGCGCGCTGACGCCAAAGGTCAGCGTTTTGTAGCGCGCAATGTTGATGCCCATTGCCGCGGCCGCGATCGGGTGGTCGCGGATTGCCATGATCGCCCGCCCGCTGCGGCTTTTGACGAGGCTCGCCGCCGCCGCGAACATGACGAGCAAGACCGCGAGCGTGAAGTAATAAAGCCATTGGTCGGCGTCGATCGGCAGGCCGAAAGGCGGGTCGGGCTTGTCGATGACGATGCCCTGCACCCCGCCCGTCAGGTCTTCGAGGAAATGCGATTTGAGGAGCTGCGGCAATGCCACGGCGAGCGCAAACGTCGCCAATGCGAGGTAAAGCCCCTGCAACCGGAGCGCCGGCAGCCCGAGCGCGATGCCGACGACAAAGCACACGAGCCCGGCGCAAGGCAGCGTCCAGTAATAGGCGAGATGCGCACTGCCACTCATCAGGATCGCCGCAGTGTAGGCGCCGATCCCGTAAAACGCGCTGTGGCCGAGCGAGAACTGGCCGTTGAACCCGGTCAGCAGGTTGAGGCCCAGGATTGCCAGCCCGTAGATCATCACCATCGTCAGCTGGAAAATCGTAAAGTTCTGGACCACCAGCGGTGCCGCGACACCGGCGGCGACGGCAAGGCCGATCAGCAGCCGCCGCCGGTCGAGCCCGAGGCGCAACGGCTTGGCGAGCGCCGCTTCGGGCGGCACCGCGGCGGCGTCGAGAGCGATCGCTTCGCGTTCGGTCATGGTCACACTCGGCTTACCGCGACCCGGCCGAAGATCCCGGCCGGACGCACCATCAGGACCGCGACGATGACGATCAGCGCCACCGTCAATTTCAATTCCTGACCGACAAACGGGATAAAGGTGCCGGCCAGGTTTTCGATGATACCGACGGCAAAACCGCCGAGGACGGCGCCGCCGGGGCTCGACAGTCCGCCCAAAACGGCGCCGGCAAAGCCGTAGAGCAGCACGCCCAGCATCATGTTCGGGTCGAGAAACACGACGGGGGCGATCAGCATGCCGGCGACCGCGCCGATCGCGGTCGAGAGCCCCCAGCCGAGCGCGATCATCCAGCCGACGCGGATGCCGACAAGGCGCGCCGCCTCCGGGTTCGCGGCGGCGGCGCGCATCGCAAGCCCCAGCCGCGAGCCGCGAAAAAAGAGATAAAGGAGCGCGAGCATGACGAGGGTGACCGCGACCATTCCCGCCTGATGCGTGCTGACGAGCCCGCTGCCGAACAACGGCTTGGTGCCGAATGGGGTCGGAAACGACTTGATCGTAAAGTTCCAAATCTGCCCGTCGGCGCTATTCAGGATACTGAAGAGCGCGATAAAGGCGACGAGCTGGGACAGGATCGGGGCGTTGCGCACCGGGCGGAACAGGATGCGGTCGATCGCGACACCGATCAGGAACGAGACCGCCACGGTCACGATAAAGGCGACCCAATAGGACCAGCCCCAAGCGATCATCTGCCAGGCGAGAAAGGTCGAGAACGTCGCCAATTCGCCTTGCGCAAAGTTCAAATGGTCGATCGCCTGGTAGACCATGACGACGGCCAGCGCCATCGTCGCATAGATCGCGCCAGTCGCGAGCCCGGCCAGCACCTGTTGCAGCAATTGCTCCATCAGCGCCTCTTGCCCCGCTTTTGATTTGATCGAACCGTCGTTCCCGCGAAAGCGGGAACCCAGGGGCGAGCGACGTGCGGCGTCCCTGGCCCCCCGCCTTTGCGGGGGTGACGAGGAATTATCCGACCCGATGGGGTCATCCCTAATACCCGAGATACGAGCGGCGCACCGCCTCGTCGGCGGCGATCTCCTTGGCCGGGCCCGCCATTACGATACGCCCGGTTTCGAGCAGATAGGCCTCTTGCGCGAGGTCGAGCGCCAACGCCGCGTTCTGCTCGACGATCAGCATCGCCACCCGGCGCTCGCGGTTGAGGCGGCTGAGAATTTCAAACAGCTCGGCGACGATCAGCGGCGCCAAGCCAAAAGACGGCTCGTCGAGCAGCATCAGCCGCGGCCGCAGCATCAGCCCGCGGCCGACCGCCAGCATCTGCTGCTCGCCGCCGGAAAGGGTTCCGGCCTGCTGCCGCCGCCGTTCCTTCAATCGCGGAAAGAGCGCGTAGATTTCCTCGATATCCGCTGTGATTGCAGTGTGGTCGTGCCGGGTCATCGCGCCCAGCCGCAAATTCTCCTCGACCGTCATGCGCACAAAGGTGCCGCGCGCCTCGGGCACATGCGCAATGCCGAGGCGCACGATGTCCTCGGTCGCTTTTCCGGTGATCGGCTGGCCGTCGAAACGAATGTCGCCGGTCATCCGCACCATGCCGCACAATGCCCGCAATGTCGTCGTCTTGCCGGCCCCGTTGGCGCCGAGCAAGGTCACGACGCCGCCTTCGGCGATCGCGAAGTCGAGCCCGTGCAAGGCCTGGCTCGGACCGTAAAACGCGCACAGCCGGTTCACCTCGAGCATCATCGCCCGGGGGCCCGTCATGCCGCCGCCCGCTCGGCGCCGCCGAGATAAGCGCGGATCACCGCCTCGTTCTGCTGCACCTCGGCAGGGGTGCCGTCGGCGATCTTGCGGCCAAAATCGAGCGCCACAACCCGGTCCGAGATCGACATCACGAGGCTCATGTGATGCTCGACCAAGAGGATCGTGACCTGCCGCTCATCGCGCAGCCGGCGGATCAGGCGGCCGAGCTCAGCCACCTCTTCATGGTTGAGGCCGCCCGCCGGCTCGTCGAGCAACAGCAATTTCGGTTGCGCCGCCAAGGCCCGCGCCAGCTCGACGCGCTTGCGGGTGCCGAGCGGCAGGCCCTCGGGCATCTGCCCGGCGACGCCGCGCAAATCCAACAGATCGAGCAACTCCCAGGCGAGCGCTTCAAGCGCCCGCTCCTGCCTACGCATCGCCGGCAGGCGCAGGGTGTCGCTCAAGAAATCGCTGCGCAGGCGGGCATGGCCCCCGATCCGCACATTGTCGAGCACCGACTGACGCGGGAACAGCGCCAGGTTCTGAAAGGTCCGGGCAATGCCGATCTCGGCGATGCGGTGCGGCGGGCGGGACAGCAGCGAGCGGCCCTCGAACCGGATATCGCCGCGACTGGGCGTATAGAGCCGTGAGAGGCAGTTAAAGAGGGTCGTCTTGCCGGCACCGTTCGGGCCGATCAGACCGAGGATTTGACCGTCTTCGAGGACGAGCGAGACGCCGTCGAGGGCGACGATGCCGCCAAAGCGCAGCGCCACGTCGCCCACTTCGAGAAGGTGCGGTCCGCGCGCGCCATTCTCAGGCCGGCGGCGCCCCGTCATCGAAGACCGCCAGCGCGCGCCACGCCCGTGATCGATCGCCGCCCATCCACGCCTTCCTCCCATTTTGCACCGTTTTGCCGACGAATACCCGGAGTGGCCCCGATTGTCGAGCCTCCGCCGGCATGGCAGCGCCACGAGCCTCAGTTGGATGGCGGGTCTTGGCTTAAGCGGATCGATCCTTGTGTTGTCTCGGTTCTAGAATTCTAGGGTGCGGCAAGCCGCACGCGTCGGGCTAAACCGGGCGCGCCGCGCACCACTACGGTCAAATCGTCTTTTGGCCGTGGATGCCGGAAGGTGGGTTGACCGTCGCCAGAATCTCGCAATCGTCGGCCGGCCGTTGCACCGGCAAATAGCGGCCTTGGGGGCTGCGCACGACGTAAAAGGTGATCCCGAGCCCGAGCGCCAGCGCCGCGGCATGGGTGTGAGCCTGCTCTTGGGTCATAGCCAGCGTCCACATTCAATAGCCGGTATGCCCGCTCGCGGCGGGGCCGGCCTTGTCCGAATAGGGCCGCTGCGCGACATACGGGTCCGAATACGGTGCGGGGCGATAGCCCGAATAGTAGTAAGGATAGTAAGGGGTTCCGTAATATGCATATCCGTAGGGATAGCTGTACGAAGGGTAGGTGTAAGCAGAGGTATACGAAGGATAGCTATATGCAGGATATCCGTATCCCGGTGCGTAATACGGATAATAAGGCTGGGCGGCGGCAGCGGTGGAGATTACGGTCACCAAGCCGAGCCCTAACACGGCTGCTTTGATCATGATGTCCATTCCTATCTAGCGTCGTATTCACAACATCGAGGAGTCGGTGATTGTTCCGTCGGGACGTGCAAGCCGTCCTCCGGCGCTAACGCGACAGGCTGCGGAACCTGGCGCCAGCCAACCGGTTTGCCACAGAGAACGGCACATGCGAATGAATGATGAATGAGGAGCCTGTGCGATGAAGATGCTTCTGCGCGCCGCCGTAATCGCGGCAATGGCCGCGGCGGCGCTGCCGGGGTGGTCGCAAACCGCCCCGCCGAGCCAGCCAGCTGCAAACCCTCCTGCCGGTCCCAGCACCAATTCCCATGCCGGGACCCCCGGCCTCCCGGGCGGCAAATCTGGACCGACCGTGACCCCCTCCGGCTCGACCATGCCCGAAAAGTCCACGCCCAGCGGCGACCAAAGCGGCGTCTCCGGCCCGCCAGGCAGCAAGTCCGGTCCGACCGCAGCTCCATCCAGCGCCGGGAAGTAACCGCCAACCGCCACCGCCGACTGCCACCCGGCGGCAGTCAAGATGCCATTCGACAGCCGGGTCCGCCGACGTGGATTTATCGGATTGGCGACGAAGCCGACACATGCTAATCCCGGCGGCGGAGGGATTGATGGCGCGACCCCGAGCAGCCGACGATTTTGCCGCAATCCGTGCTCGCCTGGAGGAGCTGCAGCGGGAGAGGCTGCCCGAGCAACCCGCTCCGACCGCCGCGGGCAAGGTCGCGTATCATCGCGGACCTTGCGCCTGCGGCCGGAGCTTGTTCCCCGACGAGTGCGACGGCTCGTGTAAATTTTGAAGCTTTTCGGCGATTGATGGCGATAATCGTCTTGCGGCGTCGCGCCGCGATGGAGCGAGATTGGCGGACTTCTTGGAGGAAAGAGCCATGATGATCGACATGCATGCCCATTGGCGGCCCCCCGAAGTAGCCGACGCGTTGCGCGCGCGCATGCGGGAGCCGCGCATTGTGCGCAGCCCCGAGGGTGGCGAGGTGCTGAAGTCCGGTCGAATGGGCGAGGTTCCGCTCGCCGAGGCCTTCGACAACGTCGATTTTCATCTCGCGCGGATGGACCGTCAGGGGGTGGAGACGAGCGTGCTGTCGCTCCTCGGCTCCTTTTGCTGGATCGAGTCGCAGCCGCCGGAGGAGGCGGGGCCGCTGTGCCGGACGGTCAATGACGGGCTCGCCGCGATCTGCCAAAAGCATCCCGGCCGCTTTGCCGCCTATGCGGCGCTGCCGTTGACCGACATGTCGGCCGCCGTCGCCGAGCTCGAGCGGGCGCTCGGCTTGCCGGGCATGGTCGGCGCGCAGATACCGGGCAACGCCTTTCTGACCCGCAAGGACGCCGAGGCGATGCGGCCGCTGCTGGATGTCGCGAACCGCCGCCATGCCGTGCTCTTTATCCATCATGGGCCCCGCCCGGGCGACGCCTTCCCCAAAGTCGCTAGCGATACCGATAATGCGCGCCGCCGCAACGGCACGCTCGACATGCAGGCGAGCCTGTCCTCGGTGATGGTCACGCTGTGCCTGACCGACTGCCTCGCCGACTATCCGAACGCGATGATCCAAGTCCACAATCTGGGCGGCAATCTTCCCTACGAGGTCGAGCGCATGGATCACCGCTGCCTGCTCGACACGCCCGAGGAGGAGCTCCCGTCCGCGCGCTTCCGCAGAGCAAAGGTATATGTCGATTGCAACTCGTTCGGACCGCGCGCGATCGAGGCCGGGGTGCGCCTTTACGGTGCCGAGCGCATCGTGTGCGGCACCGACGGCAGCGAATTCGGCTGCGACTGGACCCGCAAGGCGCTCGACGAAGCCGAGATCGGCGAGGAGGCGCGCCAGCAGATATTGCACGGCAATGCCGCCGCGATGATTGCCCGCGCCCGGGCCGCGCAGGGGGACAGAATCGCCGCGTAGCCCCTCCGCGCTCCGCGCCGGGGATGTGGCAAGCACGCCTTTGATGGCGTTATTCGACGAGCGGCGACAGCATGACCGACGACGCGCATAACAGCCTGATCCGCGACCAGTTCACGCGCCAGGCAACGCCGTTCAGCACGGCGAGCCCGATCACCGATCCTGGCGCCTTGCAGCTGATCGTCGATGCCGCGTCGCCGCGGCCCGACGACACGGTGCTCGATGTGGCCTGCGGCGGCGGCATCGTTGTGTGCGCCTTTGCCCCGCATGTGCGGCACGCGACCGGCATCGACATGACCCCGGCCATGCTGGATCGCGCCCACCAATTGGCCGCGGGGAAGGGCGTCGCAAATGTCGCCTGGCACGAGGGCGATGTCGCGGCGCTGCCTTGGCCCGATGGCGCCTTCACGATCGTCGTGACCCGGTTCGCCGTTCACCACTTCCCCGATCCCGCGGCGGTAATGCGCGAGATGGTGCGGGTCTGCGCGCCGAACGGCCGGGTCGTCGTCGCCGATACCTGCGCCTCGGCCGATCCGGCAAAGGCGGCGCAGTTCAATCGGCTCGAAAAGCTGCGCGACCCCAGCCATGTCCGCGCGCTCCCGCTCGGCGCGCTCGAAGACCTGTTCCGGACCGTCGGTCTCGGCCGGCCGCAAATTCGTTTTTCCGAATTGCGCGACACGGTGCCCAACCTGCTCGCGCGCTCGTTTCCGAACCCGGGCGACGATGCGGTGATTACCGCGATGTTCGCCGCTGCGGCCGCAGATGACAGCCTCGGCATCCCGGTTCGGCGCGACGGCGAGCGGCTCGAATACGCCTATCCGGTGGCAATCTTGTCGGCGGTCAATCGGCCCGGTCGATCAGGTGAATAAAGGAGCCGAAAACCGAGCCGCGGCGAAGGCCGCAGACGCCGAGATCGGTCCCGAGCGCATCGACCGCCTGCCAAAGGCGCTGCTCGCCCGGACGTTCATCTGCAATCGTCGCGTAGTGAAATTCGTGGCCGCGAAATAGTGCGCCGGCAGGGCCGAGAGGCCCGTCCATGAGCGAGGTGGCACAGCGATAGCCGAGAGACAGGCGGCGCTCGGCAAAGCTCGTCACCAGCGGCAGCAACCCGGCCATCCGGTGGCAGCGCCCATCGGCGTCGATCAGCGATTCACCGAGAGCCATGTAGCCACCGCATTCACCGTAAATCGTTTTGCCGGCGGCGGCGGCGTTGCGCAAACCGGTCATGAAGACCGGCCCCGTTGCGAGCCGCCCCGCCGACAGCTCGGGATAGCCGCCCGGCAGATAGACCGCATCGGCTTCAGGGTCGGGCGGCTCGCCGGCGAGCGGCGAAAAAAAACCGATCTCCGCACCGGCTCGCTGCCAGCCTTCGAGCAAGCTCTGATAGGTAAAGCAAAAGGCGTCGTCGCGGGCAACCACGATGCGCTGCCCAAAGGGCGGGATGCCGGCTTTACCGCCGGGGCCCGCCAGAACGGAAGGACGCGACAGCTGCAGCAGACGATCGACGTCGATCGATTGGGCGATCGCGTCGGCGGCGCGCTCGATGACGGCTTCGAGGCCGGGCAATTCGGCCGCCGGGACAAGGCCGAGATGGCGCGCGGGAAGGGCGAGCGACGGCTCCGCCGGGAGGGTGCCGAGGACGGCGATATCGGGTAAGTCCCGCGCCGCCGCAGCGGCCAGCAAGCCGGCGTGCCGGGGGCTTGACACGCGGTTGAAGATGACCCCCGCGAGAGCGACATCCGGCCGATGCCCGGCAAAGCCGCGCAGCAACGCCGCAACCGACGCACCTTGCCCGCGGGCATCGACGACGAGAATGACGGGCCAGCCGGTTAGCCGCGCCACCGCGGCGGTCGAGCCTTCTTCACCCTCGGGCCCGGCACCGTCAAAGAGACCCATCACCCCCTCGCACAACACCAGCTCGGCATCCCGCTCGAGCTCGGCGACGATAGCGGCGAGGGTCGCGTCCCGCATCGCCCAGACATCGAGGTTCGGGCAGCTCCGCCCACTCGCCGCGGCATGAAAGGTCGGATCAATGAAATCCGGCCCCGCCTTGGCCGCCGCCACTTTGACCCCATGGCGATGGAGCAGCCGCAAGAGACCGGCTGTCACCAGCGTCTTGCCGCTGCCCGAAGCGGGTGCGGCCAAAATCAAGCCGCATGCCCGCGTCATGTCGCCACTATTTGCGGCGAGTCAGCTCGGCAATTTGTCGCCGTCCGGGGGTGCCGGCACCTCGAAAGCGTTGACCATGCCGGACAAAAACGCGAAGTAGTTTACCACCGCGGTCAGCTCGACCATCCATTGGTCGTCGTGGCGGGCGCGGAGCCGGTCGAACAACGGCTGAGCCACGCGGTTGGTGCGGATCAGTTGGCGGGCGTAACGGATGACGGCGCGCTCGTCCGGCGGCAGCTCGGCCGGATTGCCCTTGGCGCGCAACAAATCGATCGTCGCCTCGGGCACGCCGGCGCGACGGGCGGCGCCGACTTGTGCCGCCCAGACATAGGCTGCCTCCTTTTCGCGCACCGCGGCCAGGATCGCGTGCGAGCGCAGCCGCGCTTCGATCACGCTCTTTTCGCGGAAGAAGGTGACGAGCGGCAAGATCCGCTCGGCGAGCCCCGGGCTGTGCAACAGGATGCTGAACGGTCCCCGCACATTGCCAAATACGCCGACCACCTGGTCCACCACACCCTGATGCTCGGCCGGGACATCGGCCTTGCCGGAAACCGGGGTGATTCTCGGCATATTCCCCTCCCCTGTTCAGATGCCCGGATAGGGCTTGCCCCAGCCGTCGAGATAGACGATGTCCGAGAGCGGTCCGCGGCCGACCGGCCCGAACCGGCCCATCGGGTAGCCGATCGGCAGGATTGCGTAGGAGTGGAAGCCGGGCGGAATGCCCATCGCCTCGTCACATTCCTTGGCGTAGCCGATATGTCGCGTCGTCAGGGTCGAGCCGAGCCCGAGCGCGCGTGCCGCCAGCAGCATGTTCTGCACCGCCGGGTAGATCGACGCACCGGACGAATAGCCCGGGTTCTCACCTTCGAGACAGGCGACGATCCACACCGGCGCCTCGTGGTAATGGTCGGTCAAGTACTGGTTCGCCGCCATCTGCCGCAATTGCCGCGGCTGATCCGACCCCGGCGGCGGCGCGCTGTTCCGATAGCGCGGCCCGACGACCTCGTCGAACAGCTTTTTATAATAGCCCTGCACAATTTTTTTGCCCGGATGGTTTTTCAGCACCAGGAACCGCCAGCGCTGCGTATTGCCGCCATTGGCCGCGGCCTGCCCGGCAAGCAGAATTTTGCGGACCAGCTCATCCGGCACCGGGTCCGGTTTCAGCCGCCGCATCGCCCGCGTCGTGTGCATAATCTCGAAGATGTCGGTTCCCCCTGGCGCCGCGTCCGGCATCCGATCCTCCTCTAGAGTTCGGGGCCAAGTCTAACGAGGCCGGGCGCGGCTTTACAACCATGTCGGCAGATAAGCGACAAACGCCGAATTTCGTCGAAAAACTTTACAGTTGTACGAGACGGGATCAAAAAAGCGATTTGATATCAAAGACCCTGAAATTGGCACGCTTGTTGCGTTAACTTAAACGCGGGAAGCGCGGATCTGGCGCAGCGCCCGCGGGAGAATATCGATGCAGCAGGCGGCACATGCGTCGCGCGAACCGCTGCCGCTCGCGACCGCGGCCTTAGCCAATCTTGCGCTCGCGTTGCTGGCGTGGAACCTGGTGCTGCGGCTCTTCTTTCTGCTGGCTCGCGGCTGCGCCGCTGGGTTTTCCTGACCGGCGATCAGCGCTCCGCCGCCGGCAACCGCTTTGCCGCCAGCTGCATCGCCTGGTCGAGGCGGCGGTAGAAGCGGCTGGGCGCGGCACCGCCGCCGGCGCTGCGCCAGCCAGCGAATTGCGCGCATTCGGCCGCGGCAAGCGCATCGGCTGCCGCATTTTTGTGCTTCGGAGGCGTGTGCGCGATCCGAGGTCCCGCGTTATCGGTGCACAACCCGCTATCGTGCAAGACGCGCCCGATATACGCCTCGACGCCATCCGCCAGCTTGCCCGGTGGCCGGCCCGCCGCGACCCACGCCTTCATGTTGCCGATGCCCCAATTATAGGCGGCGATCGCGTCGGGCCAGTTGTGGTAACGGGCAAAAAGCTGCTCCAGATAAGCCCGCCCGAGCGCTCGGTTTTGCTGCGTGTCAAACCGGTCGCCGCCGCCGACATCGGCCGCCGCCGCGGCGCTGACCTGCATCGGCCCTTGCGGCCCGTCGGGGTCCGGTCGCCACATTCCGTTGTCCTGGCCGTGGCTCGACTCGGCACCGTCAACGGCAAAGGCGACGCGGTCGAGGGTGTTGCGTTCTCCCGCCGCGGCCGCCTGGCAAAGGGCCAAAGCAGCGGTCGCGGACAGCAGAAGAGAGCGCATCCCGGAATCCCCTGAGTTTCACCACGGCAGAGTAGCAGACGTCAGAGGATCGTCAAAGGAACGATCGACAAATTCTCGGTTAATCGAGAACAAATCATCATTAATCAATATATAGTGGGCGCAAGCCACCAATTTTTGGAATATATGGCCTCACAAGACCTCGAACAGCCCCGCAGCGCCCATGCCGCCGCCGATGCACATCGTGACGACGACCCAGCGCACCCCGCGGCGCTTGCCTTCGATCAGCGCATGGCCGACCATGCGCGCCCCCGACATACCGTAAGGATGGCCGATCGAGATCGCGCCGCCATCGACATTGTAGCGCTCGGGGTCGATGCCGAGCCGGTCGCGGCAGTAGAGCGCCTGCACCGCGAACGCCTCGTTCAATTCCCATAAGCCGATGTCGTCGATTCCGAGGCCGTGCCGGCGCAGCAATCTTGGCACCGCAAAGACCGGGCCGATCCCCATTTCGTCCGGGGCGCAGCCGGCGACGGCGATGCCGCGATAGGCGCCCATCGGCAACAGGCTGCGACGGGCAGCCTCGCCCGCCTCCATCAGCACCGAGGCTGAAGCGCCGTCGGAAAGTTGCGAGGCGTTGCCGGCGGTGATGAAGCGGCCTTCGGCGACCGTCATCCCGTCGCGAAACACGGGTTTGAGCGCCGCCAGACCCTCGAGCGTCGTCGAAGGCCGGTTGCCTTCGTCCTTGTCGAGCGTCACCGGAACCTGTGAGATCTCGCCGGTGTCGCGGTTTTCGACGCGCATCAGCGACGGCAACGGCGCGATCTCCGCGTTGAACCGGCCTCCGGCCTGCGCCGCCGCGGTACGCTGCTGCGACGCGAGCGCATAAAGGTCCTGCGCTTCGCGCGTCACCTGATAACGCTCGGCGACGATCTCGGCGGTCTCGATCATCGTCATGTAAAGGTCGGGCCGGTGTTCGACGAGCCACGGATCCTGCGCCCGGTATTGGTTCCGGTGCTCGTTCTGGACGAGAGAAATCGACTCGACGCCGCCGCCGACCGCAATGCTCAAACCGTCATCGATGATCTCCTTGGCGGCGGTGGCGATCGCCATCAGCCCCGAAGCGCACTGCCGGTCGATCGACATGCCGGGCACGCTGACCGGCAACCCGGCCCGCAATGCCGCCTGCCGCGCGATGTTGTAGCCGGTCGAGCCCTGCTGCAATGCCGCCCCGAGCACCACGTCCTCGACCTCGGAGGGGTCGATCCCGGCGCGCTGGACCGCCCGCGCTACGACATGGCCCGCCAATTCCTGGCCCGAGGTGTCGTTGAAGGCGCCACGATAGGCGCGTCCGATCGGCGTGCGGGCGGTCGAAACGATCACGGCTTCGCGCATTTTCTCCTCCCTCGACGCCCGACGAAAATAGCCGTGCCGCGCGATTTTCCGCAACGCGCGGGATTGGCGCCCGGCGGCAACGGATAGATATTGCGGCCGACACCGACGCCTTTGACGGAAAAGCCTAGTCTCGGAGGGACGAGCAAATGGAGCACAGCGATGCCGGCCCGCTTGCCGGCTTAAAGGTCCTCGACCTGACCGAGCACATGGCGGGGCCGTTCTGCACGATGATCCTTGCCGATATGGGGGCCGAGGTGATCAAGCTCGAACGGCCGGGCAAAGGGGATTCGGTGCGGGCCTGGGGCGACGGAAGCGAGCGCAACCCGTATTTCCGCTATATCAACCGCAACAAGAAGGGCATCACGCTGGATTACAAGGATGCCGAGGGGAAAGCGCTGTTCCTGCGCCTCGTCGCGACGATGGACGTGCTGGTCGAGAACTACCGGCCGAATGTGATGCCGCGCGCCGGGCTCGGCTTTGAGACGCTGCACAAAGTAAACCCGCGCCTCGTCTACGCCCAACTCTCCGGGCTTGGCTATGACGGCCCCTATGCCGGGCGCGGCGGCTTCGACCTGATCGCGCAGGGGATGGGCGGCATCATGCACGTCACGGGCGAGGAGGACGGGCCGCCGATTTCGGTCGGCTTGCCGATCTGCGACCTCGGCACCGGCATGTGGGCGGTGCAAGGAATCCTGGCTGCCCTGTATGAGCGGCAGCGCACCGGCAAGGGCCGGCTCGTCGAATGCTCGCTGCTCGAAACCGCGATCGGGTTCAGCTCATGGACCAGCGCGCAATGGCTCGCCGACCGGCGGGAGCCGACCCGCCAAGGCTCGCGCCACCGCCAAAACGCGCCTTATCAGCGGATGAAGACCAAAGACGGCTATCTGATGATCGGCGCCGCGGGCGAGGCGATCTGGCAGCGCTGCGCCGAAGCGCTCGGGCACAAGGAATGGTGCGCCGATCCACGCTTTGCGACAAACCGGGCGCGCATGCAGAACCGGGCCGCGCTCGAAGCGGTGATGGAGGAGGTGCTGGGGGCCGGCACGACCGAGCACTGGGTCGCAGTGCTGGAAAAGGCCGGGGTGCCGTGCGGTCCCGTCTACAATTACGCGCAGCTCTTCGCCGACCCGCAGGTCCGCCACCGCGGCCTTGTGCAATATGCCGGCGACGCAGAATTGGGCGAGGTGCCGCATATCCGCGTTCCGGTTCGGATCGGCGAGGGCGTGCGGGTGCGCACCGTCGCCCCTAAGCTCGGCGAGCACAATGACGAAATCTTTGCGCGCCTCGGTCTCGGCGCAACCGATTTGGCCGAGCTCCGCGCGCGTCACGTGCTCTGAAACAGCTCCGCTGACCTGTGTTTGCGGCCCTCTGGAATGGTACAAGTACGTGCGTAATGATGTCAGGATCCTGAGATGCCCCACGTCGTCACGATTAGCCGACCGGATGTCATCGCCTTAATCGAGGAAGCGGCCAAAAAACTGACAGGCGGCAACAAGACCGAAGCGGTTGCCTTGGCGGTGCGGCGTTTGCTGGACCGGGACGCCCGCGCGGGCTCGCTGTTTGGGGCTCATTCCGGATCGGTCCGAGTCCGTGTCGGCGTGGACCTGACGGCGCCAATTCCTGATGTAGAGCCCGAAGCCGAAACCGGTCGCGAGATCGACCGCTGACCGATACGCTGCTGCTCGACACCCACATCGCGCTCTGGCTTGACAGCGGCGACTCACGATTGCGCGCATCGACCCGCGCCCTGATCGACAATTGCTGGCAAGGTGGCGGGACCGTGTGCGTAAGCGCGGTCACCGCGTGGGAGATCGCGCTGCTCGTCGATACCGGCCGGATCGAGCTCGATCTTCCGGCCGAGAGATGGATCGCTCGCTTTCTCGATCGGCCGGGTCTCGCGCCTGTGCCGCTCGGCCACCGCGCCGCGTCACGCAGCTATCAGCTGTTCCACCTAAGCCATCGCGATCCGGCCGACCGTCTGCTGATCTCGACCGCGATCGAGCTCGCCTGCCCGCTCGTTACCTATGATCAACGCATTGCTTCATTCGCCCTTCGTCATGGGCGGCAATACGGTTTCGCCGTGACTGCCTGATGAGGCCGCAGGTCGAGGGCGACTCTCACAGGGCAGCGAGCGATGCGCGGCAGAGCAAACGGCATCGCCCCGCGGTCGACTCAAGGCTAGGCGGCGCTCCATCAGCCGGAAGATGTGCCGACGCGGAGTCCGTGGCGCAGGGCGGCGGCGCAATCGGCGAGCGCCCGGCGTGCCGTCGCGACCAGCCGGCCATAGCGGATAAAGCCATGGTTGAGCCCGTCATAGACGGTCAGCGCAGCGGGCACGCCGGCGGCGTCGAGGCGCGCCTTCAAGTTATGGCTGTCATCGAGCAGCGGATCGCGGCTGCCAACGATCAGATGCGCCGGCGGCAATCCCTTCGGCTCGGCGAGCATCGGCGCCGCGCGCCAATCCCGCTGCTGCTCCGGGCGTTCCAAATAGGTCTCCCAGATCCAGCGCATCTGCGTCTGCGACAGGCCGGCACCTTGGCCAAAGCGCTGCCAGGACGGGCTCTCGCTGTCGGCCGAATAGACGCCGTAGATCAGCAGTAAAAACGAGAGCACCTTGTCGCCGGCGTCGCGCAACGCCGCGGCCGCGGCGAGCGCCAGATTGGCGCCGGCGGAATCGCCGCCGACGGCGATGCGGGTCGGGTCGATGCCGAGACCGGCGCCTTCGCGCGCGGCGAGCCGGATCATCGCCACGATTTCGTCGAACGCCTTTGGAAACCGATGCTCGGGCGAGAGCTTGTAATCGACCGACAAGGCCGCCGCGCCCGAGCCGCGCACCAATTCGCGCAACATCGCGTCCCAGGAGGCGAGGCTCCCTTGCATAAAGCCGCCGCCATGCGCATAGACGATCAGTGGCGGCCGCTCGGCACCGTCCGGCAGATAGAGCCGGCACGGCACCTGGCCATGCGGGCCGGGCAGCGACAGGTCACGCTCCTGCTGCAGCGGCACCGACCCTTCGCCGAGAAAGGCGCCGATCCGGTCGACCGCGGCGCGCACCTCGGATAACGGCGCCTGGGTCCGGTCCGGCGCCACCAGCCCGCGTTCCTGCAAGAGCCGGCCCGCCGCCATCAATTCCGGGTCGATAAAGGCTGTCGTCGCGTCGTTCATCGGCTTTCTCCCAATCAAAACAACGTGCCGTCAGTGACGACCGCGAGCGGCGCACCGCCGTCCGGCCGACGCTCGAAGGCGATCTCGCGGCCCGCCGCCCAGCTGCCGCCTTCGAGGACGCAAGCGAGCGGAAATTCGTCGGCACTCTTTCCGAGGCGCGCACGCACCAACGGCGCCAGGCGATCGAGCAAGGCTACGGTCAACGCCCGCCATTCGACAACCGGCTCGCTCATCGCGTCGAGCGGCCGCGACAGCAGACCTTCCGCGCGGGGCCGGATCACATCGCAATCGAGAAACAAGCCGCCATTGCGGTACTCGGCAAGACCGGTCAGCTCGTCGAGGCCATGAACAGCGAGGCCCGCCGCCTCCAGCGGCTCGACCAGCGAATAGGCAAGCCATTGCGACAATTTGTGAAACGGCACCAGCCCGTCGCCTGAAACCGCCGAATGCCGCCCGCAGTCGCCGAGCGGCATACCGCCGAGGCTGATCCGGGCCGGCCAAACCGGGCCAAGCGCTGCGAGCAAGCTGCGCAGGATCTCGCCGGCGGATAAAGGCCCGTGCTGCGCGCGCCAATGATCGAGCAGATGGCCCGGCCGCCCAACGGAGCCGAACCGGTCCGTATCGGTGGCGCAAACCTGGCCCAAGCGGTGCAGCAAGTGGGTGCGCGCCTCGAGGCCGGGAAAGGCGTTGCCGGAGCCATGCTGAAACGCCGCAGCAAGGCGTACCGCAGTCAAAGACGTTAGCGCCGCGGCATCGGCCCGCCACCGGTTGGCCGGATCGGCCGAAAACAGACCGCGCTCCATCGCCCGCAGGCTCGCCACCGCCAGCGCTTCGGAACGCCGCAGCACCTGCCCCGTCCCGGCCTCGCGATAGCGCCAGTCGGCGCCCGCCCCGGCATCGAGCAGGACCGACACCACGGCAAGGTCGATCCGAGCGCGCGCCCGCTCGTCGGGGTCGGCATCGGGTGCCACCAATGCGGCGCGATCGAAGCCGCCGGCCGAGAAATGCCGCCAGCGGCTGTGATAGGGGACATTCAGATCGGGATAGCGTCGGCGGGTGGTTGCGGCGACGCGATCGGCCGCACGGTCGAGCCGGTCGAGGTCGAGCCGGAAATGCCGCGTCTCGCCGCGCGCGGCCGAGGCAAAGACGATGCCGCAGCGCTCGCGCACCGCCGCGGCGCTGAGTAGCGCCTCGGCCGTGCGCCGCTCATTCGCCGAGGGCACGGCCCTTGACGCTGTGCAATTCCGCGGCGTCGGGCGCACCCTCCGGGGCGAAATAGCCGGCTGCTTTCTTGGCTTCGATCTCGACCGCGGCGTCGGGCGGCACCAGCCGGTCCGGGATCGCCACCTGCTCGACCACCTCGATCCCCTGCGCTCGGAGCGCGTCGAGCTTCAGGTTCGACATCGATACCCAGCGGTCGATGCGGCGCACACCGAGCCAGTGAAACACATCCGGCATCAATTCTTGAAAGCGCAGATCCTGGACCCCGGCGACGCATTCGGTGCGGCGGAAATAAGTGTCGGCGCGATCGCCGCCCGGCTGGCGCTTGCGCGCATTGTAGACGAGGAATTTGGTGACCTCGCCGAGCCCGCGCCCCTCCTTGCGGTTGTAAACGATGATCCCGAGCCCGCCCTGCTGCGCCGTCTCGACACAGACTTCGACGCCATGCACGAGATAGGGACGGCAGGTGCAGATGTCCGAGCCGAACACGTCCGAGCCGTTGCATTCGTCATGGACGCGGCAGGCGATCACCGTGTCGGGATCGGCGAGCCGCGCGAGCGATCCAAAAAAATAGACCGTCATGCCGCCGATCGGCGGCAAAAAGACTTCCAGGTCGGGCCGCGTCACGAGCTCGGGAAACATGCCGCCTGTTTCCTCAAAGAGCGTGCGGCGCAAATCGGGTTCGGCGACCCCGAAGCGACGGGCGAGACCCGGCAAGTGCCAAACCGGATCGATCGCGGCCTTGGTGACGCGGATCTCGCCATTGTCGAGCAGCACCTCGCCGTCGGGTCTCAGCGGGAGGGTGTCGGACGCGCGAACCAGCTCCGGCAGCGCAATCCGTGCAGTGGTGATGGCGATCGTCGGGCGGGCGTCGACCCCGCTGCGGATCATCTCGGCAAAGACTTCGCCGACGAGGTGTCCCCATGGGTCGAGCGACACGATCGCCGATGGGTCGGCCCATGCCGGGTTGGGGGCAATCCGCGCCGCCGGGGCAGTGTCGGTCAGGTCGGGGCGATGGTCGCGCGCCAAGGCCCGTGTCGCCACGGCGAGCGCGCGATAGACGGCATAGGCGCCGGAATAGGCGCCGATCGCGTTGCGCTGGCGCGGGTTCGCGGAGCTCGCGACGACCGGACCGCGCTCGACCGCCTGCGGCGCGCCCCAGCGCAACGGTATCGCTCCCTGACCGACGGCCCCCGGATGCGAGGTCAGCCGAATGTGCCGCGGGACCGGCTGCTCCATGCCAGCTCCCCGCCCTACCCCGTCGGCGCGCGAGGGAAAGAAGCGGAGCCTAGAGCGCAAAGCGGCATCGTCGACGCTGCCGGGCGCGGCTCACGGCTGGATCAGGCGCTGCCACCAGCCGCGCCGCGGGTTGGCGGGCTTTTCGGTGATCGCCTGCACCGTCGTTTCCGGCCCTGGGGCCGAAGCGCCCACCGGTTCGGCAGACGGCTCCGCCGCCAAGGGCATGGTGGGTGCCTGGGCCGGTTGGGCCGACGGTGCGGCATCGACGACTTCGATGACCGCGCCCGCCGGCATTTCGGTTGCCGGGATTTCGGTTATTGACGCGCCCGTCGATGGTGCTCCGTCGCGATTATCCGGCATCGGCGGCGACATGCCATCGCCGGCGAGCGCCGGCAGGCTTGCGGCTTCGAGACCAGCATCGGCGTCCTCGGCACCGAGCTCGACGCCCAATTCGGCCGGCCAGCCGCCGACGATCTCTAGCTCGGCCGGCGACTCCTCGAGCCCCGAGCTTGGCAGGATCTCGATTGTGTCGAGGGCCGGGCGCGGGTCGGCAAAGATCGGCTCGCTACCGGTCTCACGCCGCCCGCGGCGCCGCCCGCCGCGCCGTCCGCGTCGTCGGCGTTGGGCTTCGTCGCCCTCTCCATGTTCATCCCGATCGACAGCCATCGAGCCGATCGCCGCTTCGGCCGGCTCGACGCGGGCCATTGCCGATGGCTCGGTGTCGTGCCGCCGCCGGCGTCTGCGGCGTTTGCGGCCATGGCTGCGCCCTTCTTCCGACTCCTCGTCCGAAGCGTGCGCCGCGGCCGGCTCCGGCGCTTCGTCTTCGGCCTCGTCGAAGGCCGTCTGGGTCAGCGGCAAAGGCGGAGCGGCAATCTGCTCGGTTGCTTCGTAAGGACGCAGCCGGTCGAGCCGGAAAGCCGGCGGAACCAGCGCATCGTCGCGCGCGAGCAGCACATGCATGCCGTAGCGGCCTTCGATCTGAGCCAGCGACTCCCGCTTCTGATTGAGAATGTAGAGCGCCACATTGGTCGGTACGTAGACGCAGATCTCGGCGGCGCGGCGGCGCATCCCCTCTTCTTCGATCGAGCGCAGCACATAGAGCGCCGTCGATTCGGTCGAGCGGATAAAGCCGGTGCCGCCACAATGCGGGCAAGGCTGGGTCGAGGCTTCGACAATCGACGGGCGCAAGCGCTGCCGCGACATCTCCAAGAGGCCGAACGGACTGATCCGACCGACCTGGATGCGCGCCCGGTCATGCTTCAGCGCGTCCTTCAACCGGCGCTCGACGGCACTCTGGTTGCGGTGCTCCTCCATATCGATAAAGTCGATGACGATGAGCCCCGCGAGGTCGCGCAGCCGCAATTGCCGCTCGATCTCCTCCGCGGCTTCGAGGTTGGTGCGCAGCGCGGTCTCTTCGATATTGCGCTCGCGCGTCGCTCGCCCCGAATTGACATCGATCGCTACCAGCGCCTCGGTCTGGTTGATCACGATATAGCCGCCCGAGCGCAGCTGGACGATCGGCGAATGGATCGCGTCGATCTGGCTCTCGACCTGGAATCGATGGAGAAGCCCGATCTGCGGATCGCGATAGGGTTGCACGCGCTTGGCATGGCTCGGCATCAGCATTTTCATAAATGCCTTTGCCGTGCGGTAGCCTTCTTCGCCCTCGACCAGCACCTCGTCGATGTCGCGCGTATAGAGGTCGCGGATCGAGCGCTTGATCAAATTGCCTTCTTCATAAATCAGCGCCGGCGCCGTCGAACGCAGGGTCAGCTCGCGGATTTCGTTCCACAGACGCAGCAGATATTCGTAGTCGCGCTTGATTTCCGCTTTCGAACGCTCGGCGCCGGCGGTGCGGACGATGACCCCCATGCCCTCGGGGATGTCGAGGTCGGCCAGCACGTCCTTTAGCCGTCGCCGGTCGCTCAAACTGGTGATCTTGCGCGACACGCCGCCGCCGCGCGCGGTGTTCGGCATCAGCACGCAATAGCGCCCGGCGAGCGACAGATAGGTCGTCAGCGCCGCACCCTTGTTGCCGCGCTCCTCCTTGGTGACCTGGACCAGCATGATCTGCCGGCGCTTGACCACCTCCTGGATCTTGTAATGCCGATAGGTGTGCGAGCGCGGCTCCTCGCTGTCTTCGAGATCGTCGCCGCCGATCGTCTCGACCGTTTCGGCATCGGAGTCCACACCATTTGGTTCGGCTGCGGGCGCCGCCGCCGCTATTTCTGCCTCGGTGATTGCCGGCCAGGACTCGGCTTCGGGCGCGACCTCGTCAAACTCGGCCTCTGCCCTGACTGAGGGCTCTTCGGCAAGGGAGTCGAGCGGAATGGACGCGGACGGCGCCGGCTCGCCGATCACCACGGGCGCGTCGTGTAAAACCGATCCGGCCTCTGCTTCGGGAGGTTCCGCCGCCACGGCGGCTTGATCCCCGGAACCATCCCCGGCGGGTTCGGGCGCTTCGTCCTCACCGACTTCGGAGGGCTCGGGAACCGCGACAATTTCCGGCAACGCCGATTCGAGCGGCACTCCCGACTCGTCGCCGCCCGCCAAGGCGGCTTCCGTCGGCACAGCCTCTTGCAGTGCCGGCTGGCCTTCGGTCAGCTCCCGATCGCCTACCGGAATGCGGTAATAATCGGGATGGATCTCGCTAAATGCCAGGAAACCGTGTCGATTGCCGCCGTATTCGACAAAAGCAGCCTGTAGAGACGGCTCGACTCGTGTTACCTTGGCTAGATAGATATTTCCTTTTACCTGCTCCTTGGTAGAGGATTCGAAATCGAACTCTTCGAGACGATTGCCGTTGACCACGACCACCCGGGTCTCTTCCGGGTGGGTGGCATCGATGAGCATACGCTTTGCCATTCGGCGATAACTCCGAGGCTCGCCGCCGCCGTGCCGATTGCGGCCGGCGGCGCGGTCCCGTGTGTGGGGAAGCCGGCTGCGCCTGAATTCACTTGTTCGAGGAACCAGCGGGTAAGGGCCATGGCGACTTTCGTCCGCGGACGGCTTCGGGTTTCGACGGTCCGCCTCGCGCGGCACTGCGCCCCAATGCGGCGGCCGACGCCGCCTGTCCTCGGAACATGCAATGCACGATCCCGCCGAGCGCTACGCCAGGCGGGGGCGGTATTTCGCACCAGACAATCTACAGAATGATGCGTTTCGCGACAATATATTCCTCCCGCCGGTGTCGGGTGCCCTCAGCACTCCGCCCGAAACGGCTTGGAACGGAAGTCGGTTGGGTGCATACAAAAGAACGCCGCGTGCCGTAAGGCGGCAGGCTCGGCGACCGGTGAGCGAAAAGTCCGCGGCGAAAATGGTTAAGCTGATCCGATTTTTGTTTGTTTGCGCGGTGGTTCTGGCCGTGCTCGGCTGCGGGTTTGTCGGGGTCACACTGTGGTATTTTGGGCGTGACCTGCCCGACTACCAGCAGCTCGCGCATTATCAGCCGCCGATCACGACGCGGGTGCAGGCCGGCGACGGGCGCCTCCTCGCGGAATACGCGACCGAGCGGCGCGTCTTCGTGCCAATCCAGGCGATCCCAAAGCTGGTGATCGACGCCTTCATTTCGGCCGAAGACAAGAATTTCTACAGCCATCACGGGATTGACCCGCTGTCGATCCTGCGCGCTGCGGTCACCGATGCCGGCCGGTTTCGCGCCAATCGCCGCCCGATCGGCGCCTCGACGATCACCCAGCAGGTCGCCAAGAACATGCTGCTGACGAACGAGGTCTCGATCGAGCGCAAAATCAAGGAAATCCTGCTCGCGACCCGGATCGAGGCGGCGCTGCCCAAGGACCGCATTCTCGAGCTCTATCTGAATGAGATTTATCTCGGCGGCGGCGCCTATGGCGTGGCGGCCGCGGCGCTGACCTATTTCGACAAGCCGCTCGACGAATTGACCTTGGGCGAGGCCGCCTTTCTTGCCGGTTTGCCAAAGGCCCCCAACCGCTACAACCCGAAGCGCTATCCCGAGGCGGCAAAGGCGCGCCGCGACTGGGTCATCGACCGCATGGTCGAAGATGGTGCGGCAACCCGCGAGGCGGCGCAGGCGGCCGAGGCGCAGCCAATCGAGTTGCGTAAACGGCAACCCACCGAAGAGGTCAAGGCACCTTATTTCGCCGAGGAGGTGCGCCGTCAGCTGCTCGTCCGCTATGGCGAAAAAGGACTCTACGAGGGTGGGCTGTCGGTGCGCACCTCGCTCGACCCGCGGCTTCAGGCGGCGGCCGACAGGGCATTGCGCGACGGGCTTATTGCCTATGACCGCGGCCACGAAGGCTGGCGCGGCGCGGTCGCGCATATCGACACCGCCGGCGATTGGGCCGCTCGGCTCGTCAAGGTGTCGGTGCCGCCGGTCGCGGCCGATGTCGGCTGGCCGCTCGCCGTGGTGTTGCGCACCGAGCCCGGCAATGCCGAGATCGGCTTTGCCGATGGCCAACTCGGCCACATCCCGTTTGCCGAGATGCGCTGGGCTCGGCGCCGCTATGCCAACGGCAATCTCGGGCCGTTTCCGCGTGGCGTCGGCGATGTCGTCAAAACCGGCGACGTCGTCATGGTGACGCCGATCGTCCCGCCGGCGGCGAAGGATAAGGACAAACCCGGCCGTCCCCTTCCCCCCGGCGGCTACAATTTATGCCAGGTTCCCGAAGTCTCGGGCGCCCTTGTCGCAATGGATCCGCATACCGGGCGGGTGCTGGCGTTGAGCGGCGGCTTCAGCTTTTACATCAGCCAATTCGACCGGGCGACCCAGGCCTATCGACAGACCGGCTCGGCGATCAAGCCGTTTGTCTTTTTGACCGCGCTCGACCACGGCTTTACCCCGTCCACCTTGGTCAGCGACGCGCCGATCTCACTGCCGCAGGGGCCGGGCTTGCCGATGTGGTCGCCCTCGAACTACGAGGCCGACCGGTTCCGCGGCCCGACCCCGCTGCGCATCGGGCTCGAACAGTCGATCGACACCTTGACCGTGCGGCTGGCGACGATGATCGGGATCGAGCCGGTCGCCCAAACCATCGAGCGGTTCGGCATTCTCGACCACGCACCGCGCGAATACGCGATCACCTTGGGGGCCGGCGCGACCACTCCGCTGCGCCTGACCGCGGCCTACGCGATGCTGGTCAACGGCGGCAAACGCATCATCCCGACCGTGATCGACCGGGTCCAGGACCGCAACGGCAAGACCATCTTTCGCGCCGACAACCGGCCCTGCCCCGACTGCAACGGCGTCGATTGGCATCATCAAGGGATGCCGACGATCCCCGACAACCGCGAGCAGGTGGATGATCCGGGCTCGATCTACCAGCTGATCACAATGATGGAAGGGGTCGTGCAGCGCGGTACCGGCACCGCGGTCAAGGCGGTCGGCAAGCCGCTCGCCGGCAAGACCGGCACGACCAACGATTTCCATGACGCCTGGTTCGAAGGCTTCAGCCCCGACCTCGCCGCCGGGGTCTATATCGGCTACGACGACCCGGACAGCCTCGGCAAGGACGAGACCGGCGGCCATGTCGCTGCGCCGGTGTTTCGCGATTTCATGATCGCCGCACTCAAGGACAAGCCAGCGACCGATTTCCGCATTCCGCCGGGGCTGCGCCTCTACCGGGTCAGCGCCGCCACCGGACTGCCGGTCTCCGGCAGCGAGCCGGCGATCTACGAAGCCTACAAGCCCGGCACCGAGCCCGGCAAAACCCCCGATGTCGCCAAGCGCGGCGAGCCGACCGCGGAAGACGGCGAAACCCCGGTCGCCGCGGATGCACCGGCGGACGCGGCGACGGACAACGGGGCAATGTCATCGATGCCACCGCCGGCGACCGCGGCGCGCGGCGCTCCCGCAAGCGGCACCGGCGGCCTATATTAGCCGCAGCGCAACACACGAGCGGAGCAGGGCATGCGCGCCGAAATCGAGGCGGCGGCCGGCGACATCCAAAAGTCGCTGGCGCTGCTGAGGAGGCATCTTTGACTGGGAAACCGCGACCAGGCGGCTCGCCGAACTGAACGCGGCGGCCGAGAATCCGAAGCTGTGGGACGATCCGACCGCAGCCCAATCGGTGTTGCGTGAGCGCACTCGGCTCGACCAGTCGATTTCAAGTTACCAGCGCATCGAGCGCGAGGTCGCCGATACGATCGAATTGATCGAATTGGGCGAGGCCGAGGGCGACGCCGCCGTCGTCGCCGAGGCCGAAGCAGCGCTTGAGCGGCTGCGCGCCGAAGCCGCGCGGCGCGAGCTCGAAAGCCTGCTGTCGGGCGAGGCCGACGGCAACGATTGCTATCTCGAGGTCCATGCCGGGGCCGGCGGCACCGAGGCGCAGGATTGGGCCGAGATGCTCTTGCGCATGTATCTGCGCTGGGCTGAAGCGCACGGCTACAAAACCGAGTGGCTCGAAGAATCGGGCGGCGAGGAGGCCGGGCTCAAATCGGCGACGGTCGCGATCCGCGGCCCCGACGCCTATGGCTGGCTCAAGACCGAAAGCGGCGTCCATCGCCTCGTCCGCATCTCGCCGTTCGATTCGAATGCGCGGCGCCACACCAGCTTTGCCTCGGTCTGGGTTTATCCCGTGGTCGACGACAAGATCGAGGTCGAGATCAACGACAAGGATTTGCGTATCGACACCTATCGCTCGTCGGGCGCCGGCGGCCAACACGTCAACAAGACCGACAGTGCAGTGCGCATCACTCACCTGCCGAGTGGCATCGTCGTGCAATGTCAGAGCGAGCGTTCGCAGCACCAGAACCGCGCCCATGCCTTCGCCATGCTCCGCGCCCGCCTCTACGAGGCCGAGTTGCAGCGGCGCGAGGCCGCGGCCGATGCGGTCAACGCCACCAAGACCGATATCGGCTGGGGCCACCAGATCCGTTCCTACGTGCTGCAGCCATATCAGATGGTCAAAGACCTGCGCACCGGCGTCGAAACCGGCAACACCGGCGCGGTGCTCGACGGCGACCTCGACCGTTTTCTCGGCGCCGCCCTCGCCGCCCGCATCGAGGGTGCCGACGCCCGCGCCGCCAGTCCTTGAGCGGGCGGCGCCCGCCAGACGCGATTGTCGTTCTTGGCTGCGCTTCGGCGACGCGGCTAGCCCGTCGCCTCGATCTCGGCGTGCGGCTCCATAAGGCCGGCGCAGCGCCTTTGCTGCTGTTGTCGGGGGGCGGACGTGGGCCGCTGGCGGAAGCCGAAATCATGCGCCGAGCGGCGCTCTGCCGCGGCGTGCCTGAGGCGGCGCTGCTGGTCGAGCCCAACTCTCCCAATACCGTCGGAAACGCCCGCGAATGCGCGCAGCTGTTGCGCCGACATGCCCTTTGTTCGGTCGTCCTGGTCAGCGATCGCACCCATCTGTTGCGTGCGCGGCTGCTTTTTCGTCTCGCCGGGATCGAGGTTGCCGGCTGCGCCGGGGTCCGTCCGCCTTCGCTAGTGTGGGAAATCGGCGCCGTGCTGCGCGAAGCCGCGGCGCTGCCGCGCAGCCTGTTGCGCGCCGCATCGCAGTTTCATTCACCCGGCGGGCGGCCGCAACACGACACGCGCCAGCTCTGACCCGGTCCGAAGCGGCGCCGGACGGCTATCACGACAATTTGATGTGCAGGGCTGCCATGCCCGACATGGGTTCTGTTACCCGCCGACCGACCTATATATTGCACTGCAACAAAAGTGTAACGGCGGGATATGGAGCACAACGGTGTGAATACCAGCGCCTGGCGCATGGTTGCGTCGGCCTGGGCGGTGGCGATCCTGTTCGCGGTGTTGTTTGCCGCGGTGCAGGCGGTGGCCTCGCTCCACGGCCCCTCGATTCACCAGGAGAGGCTCGGCGGCGCAATCGTGCCGCGCCACGATCCGGCGTGCGCCGGGCCAGGCATCCCCAATTCCTCGGGCACCGACGACTGTTCGTTGTCGTCGAGCTTGCTCGACCGGACCGCAGCCGAAGGCTACGCAGGCTGGTAAGCTATTGCGCGGGCGGTGCCGCGGCGGTCGATGCCCGCGTGCGGCGCTCGGCATCGACCGCGGCGAGCTGGGCCGCGATCTGCGCGCCCGAAACATAGATCGTCTTTTGCGCGCCCGAATGCGCGGTAAAGGTCACCTGCAGCCCTTCGGGGCTCGCGCGCAGCTCGTCTTCGGGCAGATCGGCGGCGAATTCCTCAGCGTAGGAGCAGCCGCCGTCGCAGATGATCTCGTTGCGGCTGATAGGAACAAATTTTAGCGCGTTGCCGGCTGGATCGTGCGCCGCATTCCAGTCCCGTTTGGCGCCCGAATAGCTGTCGGCGACATAAAGCTGGTACACGGCATCGCCGTTTCGGCGATCGACAAAGCTGCGCAGGCAAAAATAATTGGTGTCGGAAACGCCGAGAAAGGGAGGCGCGTGCTGGTAGCGTTGCCCGACCAACCCGACAAAGCGCGGCGACGCCTGGCCCCCAGCGTCGAGCGGGCTTGCGTTGGGCGGCGTGCTCAGCGCGCAACTGCCAAGTGCCGCGGTCAGCAAGACCGCGGCGAGCCGGCCCCTGCTGCTATTCATCGGGCGTCGTCGAAAATTGCCGGATTGTCCTCGCCGAGCGCCGGAGCGGGCTTGGCGAAGGCCGGGCGCGCGCCGTCGAAGGAGAGCGGAAGTCCGACCAATGCCAGGTCGTTCGACCAGCGCTGCACGATGCCGAGCGCCGCAGTCTGCGGGTCGGCGACGACCCGGTCGACGGTCTGGATCGGCCCGTTCGGGATGCCCACGGCATCGAGCCGCGCCGCCCAGGCGGCGATCGGTTCGGTCCTGAAAATATCTTCGAGGATCGGGATCAGGATCGGCCGGTTGACCACCCGGTCCTTGTTGGTGCGAAAGCGCGGGTCGTCGGCGAGGCTCGGCCGGTCGATCGCCTGGGCCAGGCGGCGAAACAGATTGTCGTTGCCGGCAGCGACCATGATGTGTCCGTCGGCGGCGGCAAACGCCTGGTAGGGCACGATCATCTCGACCCCCGAGCCGCAGCGCATCGGCAATTCGCCATTGGCGAGATAGGCGGCGATCGGGATTGTCATCCAGCCGAGTGCGGTCTCGTAGAGCGAGGTATCGATGACCCCGCCGCGACCGGTGCGCTGGCGCTCCTGCAACGCCGCGAGGATGCCGATCACCGCCCACATGCCGGTCGCGAGATCGATGATCGAGACCGAGACCCGCACCGGCGGCCGGCCGTCCTCGCCGAGCATGCTCATCAGCCCGCAATAGGCCTGCATCAGCGGGTCGTAGCCGGGCCGCTCACGCAACGGGCCATGCGCGCCGAACGCGCCGAGGTTGCAATAGATGAGGCTCGGCTTCTCGCCGGTCAGCGCTGCGGCGGAGAGCCCATAGCGGTCGAGCGCGCCGAATTTCAAATTGTGGATCAGCACATCGGCGCGCTCGGTGACGAGCCGGCGCAATTTCTCGGCCTCGGGCTCGTCGGCGAGATCGACGGTGACGCCGCGCTTGGCCCGGTTGACCGCATGAAAACAGGTCGCCGCCCCTTCGGCAAAAGGCGGGCCCCAGCCGCGCGCCGCATCGCCCCCTTTCGGATTTTCGACCTTGATCACCTCGGCCCCGAGCTCGCCCAAAATCATCCCGGCATAGGGTGCCGCAATGCTGTGGCCGATCTCGACAACGGTGATGCCGGAAAGCGGGCGAATACTCGACATCGATGCTCCTTCTGACCGGGTGAGCGTGCGACGCCAGCCTAGCTTAGAGCGTCCTCGCAAGCACCGCCAAGGGCGGAGATCGGCGCACACCCGGCGACAATCGCCCCGACGGCCCGCGACCTGATTCGTCCGGCCGCACGGTCGTCGGCGCAACCATCCACGCCGACCGAGCTCACATACGCGCGCCTGTCATGAAAACTGCGCATTTGTGCACTGCGTGATCATTCGTCTCTGCTCCTTGGGCTGATACCGACACCGGGAGGAGATGGTCATGATCCGCACGGTCGAGCAGTCGGCCATGCGCAAGGTCTATTTGCGCGTGCTGCCGTTTGCGGTCCTTACCTATTTCTTTTGCTATCTCGACCGGATCAATGTCGGCTTTGCCGCGCTGACGATGAACAAGGATCTGGGTCTCGACCCGGCGATGTACGGCATGGCCGCCGGCGCGTTCTTCTGGGGCTATGTGCTGTTCGAGGTGCCAAGCAACGTCATCCTGGAAAAGCTGGGCGCGAGATTGTGGATAGCACGGATCATGGTGACCTGGGGCATCATCTCGGGCGCCACCGCCTTTGCCGCCGGCCCCTACAGCTTTATGCTCATCCGCTTTCTGCTGGGCGTCGCCGAAGCCGGCCTCTTTCCCGGCTTTGTGCTCTATTTCACCTATTGGTTCCCGGATGCGCACCGTGCGCGAATCAATTCCGGCTTTATCCTGGCCCTGCCGATCGCGGTGGCGAGCGGTGCGCCGGTTTCGACGGCACTGCTCGGTCTCGACGGCCACTTCGGGCTGCGCGGCTGGCAGATCATGTATATCTGCGAGGCGATCCCGACCGTGCTGATCGGCATCGCCGCTTTTTTCTACCTGACCGACCGGCCGAGCGTGGCGCATTGGCTCAGCCGCGACGAGCAAAGCTGGCTCGACCGCACTCTTGTCGGCGAACGCCGGCAGATCGAGGCCCGCCACGGCTTTGGCATGCTGCACGCCTTTTTCGCTCCCAAGATGCTGCTGCTGTCGCTGAATTATCTCGGCATCGGCGTCGCCAGTCTGGGCCTCCTGCTGTTCCTGCCGCAAATCATCAAGCAGCTCGGCGTCAGCAACATGCAAGTCGGCTGGCTGACAATGATCCCCTATATCTGCGGAGCGATCAGCCTGGTGGTGGTCGGCTGGCTGTCGGACCGGATCGGCGAGCGCCGCTGGTTTCTGTTTGGGACTTGTCTTACCGCGGCGATCGGCCTCGGCTTTGCCGGCCTGACGATCGGCACCTGGTGGGCGCTCGCCGGGATCAGCCTCGGGACCATAGGGCTCTACGGCACCAAAGGGCCGTTCTGGTCGATGCCGACGATGTTTATCACCGGCTCGGCCGCCGCAGCCGGTGTCGCCTGGATCAACTCGCTCGGCAATCTCGGCGGGTTTTTCGGGCCGACCATCGTCGGCTGGGCAAAGCAGCTGACCGGCAGCTATGCCGGCGGGCTTTATGCGCTCGCTTTGTGGGCCTTGCTGTCGGCCGTGATCTCGCTGGTCTGGCTCAATGTTCCGGGGCGCGTCAGCGAAGCGCAGGGTGCGGCTGCACTCGCCGAGTGACCGGGCAGATCCGGCGGCACGGATTTGGCAATAGATCCTCGTGCCGCCGCTTGCTCATGCCAGGGACCCCGCTTGCCTGGGCATAACCGAGAGAACCAAAACCGATGAGACCTCGTCGGATCACGCGTCAGGCGAGGCTTTTCGAGACCATTTCATAGGTGTTGGGGCTGAGGCCGGGGGCGGCGAGGATGCGGCGGAGCTCGCCTTGCATCTGCGCCTGGCGCGGCGGGTCGTAGCGGCGCCATGCGCCCAAGGGTTGGACGAGGCGCGCGGCCAGGGCCGGGTTGTCGGGGTCGAGCGCCAGCACCTCGTCGGCGAGGAACGCATAACCGGCGCCGGAGGGGTCGTGGAAGCGCAGCTGGTTGCCTTGCGCGAAGGCACCCACCAAGGCGCGCGCCCGGTTCGGGTTTTTGCGGGTGAAGGCGGGGTGGCCGGTCAGCGCGCGTACCCGGGCGGGGGTCTGCGGCAGGGAGGAGCGGGCCTGTAGGCTGAACCATTTGTCGATGACCAGATCGTCATGTGCCCATAGCGCGTAAAACCGTTCGAGCGCTGCTTCCCGCTCGGGACGGTCGAGATCGCCGAGCACGGCGAGTGCCGCCAATACGTCGGTCATGTTGCCGCCCGCGTCGAACTGGCCCTTGGCGCGGGCGGCGCCATTCTCGGGATCGGCCGCGGCGAGGTAGTAGAGCGCGGTGTTGCGCAAGGCGCGCCGGCCGATCGAACGACCGTCGATCCGGTATGGGCCGGGATCGGCCAACGCCTCGTAAGCGGCAGCGAATTCGGCCGCGAGCACATGCCCGATCTCGGCACGAGCGGCTTCCCGGACGGTGTGAACCGCATCGACATCGGCAACCGCGAGCTGGTCGGCGAGAAACGGCTCGCCGGGCAGGCTCAGCGCCTCGGCGGCGAAGGCAGGATCGCGGTCGGCATCGGCGAGCGTGTGCCGCAGCGAGGCCAACAGGTCGGGGTCGAGCGGTGCCGCGGGCTCGCCGCGCTGATGGGCCGCAATCGCATCGAGCAGCAGGCGGGTCGCCACTTGCTGCGCCGCCTCCCAGCGAGCGAACGGCTCGGGGTCGTGGATCGCCAGGAATTTGAGCCGGTCGAGCGGCACGCCGTGCAATTTGACCGGGGCCGAAAAGCCGCGCAGCAATGACGGCACCGGCGGCTCGGGCAGATCGACAAAGCGGAAATTCTGCCGTTCCTCGGCGACGGTGAGGACCCGCGTCCCGGCTTGGCCCGCGGTCTCGCCGACAAGCCGCGCCGGCAATTCGCTGCCGTCCGCGCCGATCAGCCCGATTGCCAGCGGGATCGGCATCGGCTGCTTCTCCGGCTGGCCCGGGGTCGGCGGCACCTTTTGCGCGACCGTCAACTCCCAGCTCTTTTCTGCCGCGTCCCAGCGGTCCTCGACCGTGATTTCCGGTGTGCCGGCCTGCTCGTACCACAATTTGAAGCGGCCGAGATCGACACCGCTCGCATCCTGCATCGCCGCGATGAAATCCTCGATCGTCGCCGCGTGGTTGTCGTGGCGCCGGATGTAGAGGTCCATGCCGGCGCGAAACCCGGCTCGGCCGAGCAGGGTCTGGATCATCCGCACCAGCTCGGCGCCCTTGTTGTAGACGGTCGCGGTGTAGAAATTGTCGATCCGCAGATAGCTTTGCGGCCGCACCGGGTGGGCGAGCGGGCCGTCATCCTCGGGGAATTGCGCCGCCCGCAAGGTGCGCACCTCGCCGATGCGGCGCACCGCGCGGCTCCCCTGGTCGGCCGAGAATTCCTGATCGCGGAACACGGTCAGCCCTTCCTTCAGCGACAATTGAAACCAGTCGCGACAGGTCACCCGGTCGCCGGTCCAATTGTGGAAGTATTCGTGGGCGATCACCGCCTCGATGTTCTGGTAATCGGTATCGGTCGCGGTTTCGGGCTTGGCCAGGACATAGCGGGTGTTGAAGATGTTGAGACCCTTGTTCTCCATCGCCCCCATGTTGAAATCGCTGACCGCGACAATGTTGAATACGTCCAGATCGTATTCGAGGCCGAACACCTGCTCGTCCCAGGCCATCGCCTTTTTTAAGGACGCCATGGCGTGGCCGCATTTGTCCTCATCGCCACGCCGCACCCAGATGGCGAGCGCCACCTCCTTTTTCGAGCGGGTGGTGAAATGGTCGCGCACCGCGACGAGATCGCCGGCGACGAGGGCAAAGAGATAGGAGGGTTTGGGGTGCGGATCGACCCACTTGGTCCAATGCCGGCCGTCGCCACGGTCGCCGCCGCCCACCGGATTGCCGTTCGACAACAGGATCGGAAACCGCGCTCGGTCGGCGACGATTGTCGTCGAATAGCGCGCCATCACATCGGGCCGGTCGACAAAATAGGTGATGCGGCGAAAGCCCTCGGGCTCGCATTGGGTGCAGAAATTGCCGCCCGACATGTAGAGGCCGGAGAGTGCGGTGTTCTTGTCAGGCGCGATCCGGGTCTCGATGTCGAGCGTGAAGGCGTCGGGCACCTCGGCCAGCACCAGCCCGCCTTCTTTTGTGTGCGCGTAGCGGTTGGCACCCAATGTCTCGCCGTCGAGCGCCAACGACACCAGCTCGAGCGCATCGCCGTCGAGACACAATGGCGCCATCCTGTCGGCGCTCGCCGGGTTGCGGCGGACGCGCAGCCGAGATTTGACCTTGGTCGC
>DASXAM010000077.1:0-7507 GCA_036404275.1 Allostellaceae bacterium | reverse complement strand
CTTCAACCAGGCGGCCAAGTTCCGCTACATGTTCGGCGGCAAGGCGAAGACGCCGATGGTGATCCGCACGATGATCGGCGCCGGCCGTAGCGCCGCGGCCCAGCATTCGCAGAGCCCCTACCATATCTTTACTTCGGTGCCAGGGCTGAAGGTCGTCGTGCCGTCAAACGCCTATGACGCCAAGGGCCTCTTGATCCAGGCGATCCGCGACGACGATCCCGTCATCTTTTGCGAGCACAAGCTGATGTATGATCTGCGGGCCGAGGTCCCGGACGAGCCCTATACGATCCCGTTCGGCGAAGCCAATATCGTGCGCGACGGCGACGATGTGACGGTCGTGGCCTTGTCGCGCATGGTGCATTACGCGGGCGAGGCGATCGAAACCTTGGCCGGCGAGGGGATCGAATGCGAATTGATCGATCCACGCACGACCTCGCCGCTCGACGAGGACACGATCCTCGAATCGGTCGAGCGCACCGGGCGGCTCGTCGTCGTCGACGAGGCGACGCCGCGCTGCAATATGGCCGCGGACATCGCCGCTCTCGTCGCCGAAAAGGCGTTTGCCGCATTGCAGGCGCCGGTCAAGCGGGTGACGGCGCCGCACACCCCGGTGCCGTTTGCGCCGTCGCTCGAAAAGCTCTACATCCCGAGCGCGGACAGGATCACCGCCGCGATCCGCGATGTGCATGGCTACGGCCGATGAGCCCGGCGATGGAAGAAATCTACACCTTTGCCGGCAACCCGCTCGACCGGGTGAGCCAGCGCCGCCGGGACACGGCGTGGATCGCCTCGTTGCTCGACGACCCGCAAACGCGCCTGCTGCCGTTGCGCGAGCTGAAGCCGCTGGTCCGCGACGGCTCGCCGGACGAGCTCGATTGGCAGCCGGTAATGCCGTGGCGCGCCTTAATCGAGGACGGGGCGACCCTGATCCTGCTCGGGCTGCGCGACGGCCGCGCCCGTTTCGCGCTCGATGCCACCGCCATGGGGGATGGGGCCGATGGAGCGACGGCTGATGTCCGCGCGCTCGCGTCGCGGATCGACGGCGGCGAAGCGGCGATCCTGGCCGAAGCGCGCTCGCTGATCGATTGGCACACCCGCCACGGCTTTTGCGCGCAATGCGGGACGCCGAGCGTCGCCGACTCCGGCGGCTGGGGGCGGCGCTGCCCGAATTGCCGGGCGCAGCACTACCCGCGCGTCGATCCGGTCGTGATCATGCTCGCGACTAAAGGCGAGCGCTGTTTGCTGGGCCGCGGCCGGCGCCGTGTCGGCAGCCGGTTCTCGTGCCTTGCCGGCTTTATGGAGCCGGGCGAGACGTTGGAGGAGGCGGTGCGGCGCGAGGTGCTCGAAGAATCCGGCATTCGCGTCCGCCGCGTGCGCTATCTCGCCTCGCAACCCTGGCCATTCCCCTCGACCCTGATGATCGGCTGCCTTGGCGAGGCGCAGAGCGAGGAGATTACGATCGATCCCGAGGAAATGGCCGAGGTGCGCTGGTTCGAGCGAGAGGAAGTTCGGGCCATGGTCGCGCGCTCGCGTTCGGACGAGCCGATCGCGAACCAGACGACCCTGCCGCCGCCACTGGCGATCGGGCATCAGATCGCCCGCCGCTGGGCGTTCGGCATCGACAGCGTGTGAGCGACCGGGCGCCGCGAACCGCGATCGTCACCGGGGCGAGCTCGGGGATCGGGCTCTATACCGCACTCGGCCTCGCCCGCGCCGGGCTGCGCGTCGTCATGGTCGGGCGCGACCGTGCCCGGACCGAAGCGGCGCGCCGGCTTGTTGCCGGGCAGGCGCCCGATGCCGAGATCGAGACGGCGCTCGCCGATTTCGGCTCGTTTGCCGAGCTGCGGCGTCTCGCCGGCGAAATTCTGGCGGCGCATGATCGGATCGATGTGCTGGTCAACAATGCCGGCTTGTTTTCGCCGAAATACCGGGCCTCTGCGGACGGGTTCGAGCTGACCTTTGCGGTCAACCATCTGGCGCCGTTTCGGTTGACCAACCTGCTGCTCGACCGGCTCAAAAGCTCCGCGCCGGCACGTATCGTCACCGTCGCCTCCGAGGCGCATCGCCGCAACCGGATCGATCTCGCCACGATCGCCGGGCCGCGCGACTGGAGCGCCTACAAGGCTTACGGGCGATCAAAGCTCTGCAACATCCTGTTCACCCGCGAGCTCGCCGTGCGGCTTGCCGGCTCGGGCGTCGTCGCCATGTCGCTCCATCCCGGCGTTGTCGCCACCCGGATCGGCCAGCGCGGCGGCCTCGCCGAAATCGCCTGGCGACTGATGAAGCCGTTTATGAAGCGCCCGGATCAGGGTGCGGCGACCTCGGTCTTTCTTGCGACCGTGCCGGACCCGACGCCGTTCGCCGGTGGCTATGTGATCGGCCGGAATTTGGCCCGGCCGGATCCGGCGGCGCTCGACCGAGATTTGGCGCGGCGCTTATGGGAAGAGAGCGCCCGTCTTGTCGGCAGCGGTTGACGTTGGCCTCCGCGATGCCCTTCTCATAGCGTTCGACATCGAGCCCCAGGGAGCCGCAAATGGCCGATCTCGTCGCAATCGCGTTTCCGTCCGAGCAAAAGGCCGAGGAAGTCCGCCAGAAGCTCCTCGACATGCAAAAGGACTATCTGATCGAGCTCGGCGACGCCGTCGTCGCGGTCAAGCAGCCCGATGGCAAGGTCAAGCTCAACCAGTTGTTTCATCCGGCCGCGGCCGGGGCGGCGACCGGCAGCTTTTGGGGGCTCCTGATCGGGCTTATTTTTATGATGCCGCTCGCCGGGGTGGCGCTGGGTGCGGCGTCGGGCGCGCTCGGCGGCGCGCTCGCCGATGTCGGAATCGACGACAATTTCATGAAGGACGCGGCCCAGGCATTGCATGCCGGCGACGCCGCGCTGTTTCTGTTGATCCGCAAGATGACCACCGACAAGGTGCTGGCGGATTTGCAAGGGGTCGGCGGCACTGTGCTGCGTACTTCCTTCGATCATACCAAGGAAGACGCATTGCGGGCGGCGCTGGCGGGCGCGGTAAAATCCGCACCGGCGCCGTCGGCGTGACGCTCGCGGAATAAAAGGCCCGGCGCGCCGTCGATACGATTACCTGGCCTTGAAGCGCCGGCGGCGGCGCCTTGACCGCAAATTGCCACCCTGGTTCACTGTCTGGTTGCCCTACCTTGAACGCAAGCACATCGATGATGCCCGCCGCACCGGTTTTAAAATCGGTCGGAGGAGGAGGAGGGGTGCCGGCGCTGCGGATTAGCGTGGGGTCCCCTGGCAGCGGTCTGCATCTGGGAAAGGTGATGCGCGACCAGGCCGTCCTGATCGAACCATACATCCCGGGTCTGCGCCGTTTTGCCAATGCGCTGCTGCGCGGCGATCGCGAGCGGGCCGACGATTTGGTTCAGGACAGCCTGGAACGGGCGCTGTCGCGCTGGCATCTGCGCCAGAAGGAAGGAAGCCTGCGCGGCTGGCTCTATACGATTTTGTACAACCGCTTTCTCAGCGACCAGCGCCACCGGGCGCGGCGCGGCATCCACAACACGCTGACCGAAGCGGTCGAGGCCGAGCTGCTGATTTCCGGCGGACAGGATTCCGCGCTCGCGCATCGCGATCTGGTCCGCGCATTTGCCACACTGCCGGAGGAGCAGCGCGCGGTGCTGCTGCTGGTCGCGGTCGAGGACCTCTCCTACCAGGAGGCGGCACGCGTGCTCGGCGTGCCGACCGGGACCGTCATGTCGCGGCTGTCGCGCGGCCGCGATCGGCTGCGCCAATATCTCGATGCCGATCGCCGAGGTGGGGACGCCGGCCCGAAAGGAATGCGATGAGCGAGGGCCGCGCCATCGTGGAAGAGAGCGATCTGCACGCATATGTCGACGGTCAACTGGCACCGGACCGGCGGGCGGCGGTTGAGGCCTGGCTCGACGATCATCCCGAGACGCGGGCGCATTTCACCCAATATGCGGAGCAGCGGCGGGCGCTGCGGGCGGCGTTCGCACTGACGCCCGGCGCGTCGATCCCGGCCCGTCTGCGCGTTGCCCGCCTGCTCGCCGAAGAGCGCCGCCGTCGGCATTGGCGCTGGACCCAGATCGCCGCTGCGCTGGCCTTGCTGGTGATCGGGGGATTCCTCGGCTGGACCGCGCAAAGCTTGGCGCCGGGGCTGCAATCGGCGCTGACCGGCGGTGGCACGACGACCGCGCGGCGGATCACGACCGACGCGATCCGGGCGTATCGCACCTATTCGGTCGAGGTCCGCCATCCGGTCGAGGTCGGCGCCGCACAGGAAGTGCATCTGGTGCAATGGCTGTCGAAGCGCCTCGGCCGGCCGCTCACCGTGCCCGATCTGACCGGGGCCGGATTTCAGCTGATGGGTGGGCGGCTGCTGCCGGCCGAGGACGGGCCGGCGGCGCAGTTTATGTATCAGAATGCCAAAGGCGAGCGGCTGACCTTGTACCTGCGCTCCGGCATCGACGGCGAAACCGCGTTTCGCTATCGCGAGGATGCCGGCATCGGCGCCTTTTACTGGTCGGACCAAGGTTGCGGCTATGCGCTCGCCGCCAAGGCCGACCGCGCCGTTCTGATGCATATTGCCGAGATCGTCTATCGGCAGACCGCCGGCGATTCCGGCAAAGCCAAGCTTCCGCCGGCGCCGGGCAAGCCCGGCTGACCCACTCGGCTGGGGCCGCAAACCGGTCGCGCCGCGCCCGCAAGAAAGCGGCGGTGAGGCCCACTCAAACGCTGCTTTTCACGCGAATGTGATCACGCGACGCATGCCGCGATCCGCAGGCAGGCTATTTTGCCGCCGGATCGGCGATCGGTCGAAGAATGATGCGATGCCGAGCAAGGCCGCTCTGATTGAACCGCACATTCCCGGCTTGCGTCGCTTTGCGCGGGCGTTGTTGCGTGGCGACCGCGAGCGGGCCGACGATTTGGTTCAGGATACGCTCGAGCGCGCGCTGTCGCGCTGGCATCTGCTACGGGGCGAGGCCAGCCTGCGCGGCTGGCTTTATACGATTCTGTACAATCGGTTTCTCAGCGACCAGGAGCGTGAAAAACGGCGGGGGATCTACGATCCGTTGACCCAGTTCGGTGAACGAGAGCCGGCCGGCATCGACGGCGGGCAGGACGCTGCGCTGGAGCATCGCGATCTGCTGCGCGGTTTTGCGACCTTGCCCGAGAAGCAACGCGCGGTGCTGCTTCTGGTCGGCGTCGAAGACCTCTCCTATAGCGAGGCCGCACGGGTTTTGGGCGTCCCGATCGGCACGGTCATGTCGCGGCTGTCGCGCGGTCGCGAGCGGCTGCGCCGGCTGATCGACGGCGACGCCAGCGCCGAAGGGTCGGCCTGCCGGGACAAGGAGCGCTGCAGAACGTCAAATGCTTGGAGTGAGCACCTTGCCCGACAAAAATAAACCGCCGCTCGTCGTCCCCGCTTCGGCCGAGCCGCGATGATCCTGACGCCGATCCCGCGCGACGAGCTCGACGCGGCGCTGGACCGCTTTATGGGCCAGCTGCGCGACCCCGACGCGCGCGCCGCATTTCTGGCGATCAGGGCGAGCTCGCCGGACCGGGCCGGCCCCCGGGAGGCGGAAGCGCACCGCCGCGCGGCACTCTCCCGCGCCCGCGCCGTCGGCATGCCGGTCCATCCCGCCGACGCGGCATGCGCCTTCAACTGGGACGGGACAGCCCTGAACGGAGCCACCGAAGCCTATGTGATCCTGCATGAAATCGCGCATTTCGTGCTGGCCCCGTCCGAGCGGCGCCGGCGCGTCGATTTCGGCCTCGGCCCCGGTCCGGACACGCTCGACCGCGCCACCGCCGAGCGCGCCGCGATCCTTTCACCGCTGGCGCGCGAGGCCGACGAAGCCGCCGCCTCGCTGCTCGGCATTTTGTGGGAGGCCGAATTGGGCCAGCCGGCGCTCGCTTCGTTTCTCGACCAGAACTGGCTCGAAGGCCTCGACCGCTCGGCCGCCGCCCATTTCACCGCCGTGCTTGCAGAGCTGCGGCGCGGCGGGCTGCTGTAAACGGTGACCGTGGCAACCGGAGATCTCCGGTCTTATTTGACCGTTTTTATTGCCACAGCTTTATTTGGCGCACTTCTGAGCACCGTTGGGGCACGCCAGGAACATCGACCACACGAAATCGCGGCGAATCCAAGCGTTCGATGGTAGGGGCTTTGGAAACCCAACCGGGTTGGTGTTCAGCAAGGTGATGCCGTCGGTGCCGTTGTTTTCGATCGAGGAGACCGCGTGGCACGAAATGCACGAGGACTGCGACAGCGGCATCCCGACGTTTTCCCCCTCAATGATCGAATTGCCCAATAGGCCCGGCGACAAGAAGCCGGTCTGCACTGCATCGAGTCGGTAGTTGTGCCACTCAGGGGCGAGGCCGGCGGCATTCATCAGATCATTCAGCCGTTTGGTCTGCTGGGTCGGAAAGGTCCCGTCGGTCATCGCCGGGGTCGAGCCGAATGTGTCGATGCAACCCAAGACCTTGCAGCGGAACGGGTTGGTCGTCGGGAATTGCGGTTCGAACGTTGCCCAGATCCATTGATCCAAGAGCTTCGAAATCAGATGCATGCCGGCCAGCGCAAAGCAGTTGCCGTGGACCATTTCGACATGAATTTTGTTAGTCCAGCTTGACGGAAGCTTGGTGCAGTCATTACTGAACGGCTGTTTTGTTTTCAGGTCGATCAGGCTCGAGGTTTGGATCCAGTCAGCCTTGTATTCAACGGCCGGCGACGGAAATTGGATCTTTTCGCCGGCGACCGCCGCAGCGGTCTGGCCCGCACGTTTCCAGAAGCCGTTGCCGGCGACGTAATCCTCGGCTGCGCCGTTGAGCCGCACTTCCTCACAGATCACGAGCTTCGGCTGGTCCTTTGGCGGCTTCCCAGCTTTGTTGCAATTCTGGTCGGCCCCACCGAGCAATCCTGGAATCTTCACACTGGGTATGTTCCGCGCCAGAGCAAATGGACTTTCGTGTAGGGTATGTGTTGTGCTCGGGCCGTTGGCGTTCGGCACCTCGAGGCCTCTGTTCGGATTGGCCGGGTACATTTGCGCCTGCTCGATCCAGTTTTCCCAGACTACGAACGGGTATTTCTTGTTGTTGACCGGGCAGGTCGCGGCGACCAGCAGCTGCCAAGCGACCTCGCTGAAGCTGCCGGTAATCTTGCTCGGCGGCGCGCAGGGGTTCTCGGTTGCCGGCGGCGTGGCGGCGACGGCGACGGCAACGCCGAGCGGCGTCCGGATCCCGCCGGGACCGGTCAACGGCGCACCGACCGCGATCACCAGCAACGCCGCGGCCGCCAGCATGCTGCTTTTTTTCATTATCCCCTCCTCGCATCCGATGTGCTGATTGCGATCATAGCTTGAAGCGCGTAATCGCTAACCGTCAATAAATCGTCAACCAGTGATTGATACGCGGTCAAGGGGGGATGCCGCGGCAGCACCGGGCAACGTTGACATGCCGGAACGGCACGGATTTGATCGGTCGGTGGGCGCGCCGGAGCGCGCAGGGCAAAGGAGG
>DASXAM010000076.1:0-21354 GCA_036404275.1 Allostellaceae bacterium | reverse complement strand
TGACGCCTGGCTTGAGCACGACGTGCTCGCCGATGACGCAATAGGGGCCGACGACGACATCATCCGCCAGACAGGCACCCGGCGCGACAATCGCAGTGGGATGGATCTGGGCCATCGGCCGCGCTAATCGTCGAGGATCATCGCGGCGAACACCGCCTCGGCCGCCAAATTGCCGCCGATTTCGGCCCGACCCTCGAATTTCCACACATTGCCGCGGTTGCGCTGCTTGACGACGTGGACCTGCAAGCAGTCCCCCGGAAACACCGGACGGCGAAAGCGCGCATTGTCGACGCTCATGAAATAGACGAGCTTGCCCTCCGATTCGCGGCCCAAAGTGTGAACCACCAGCACCGCCGCAGTCTGCGCCATGGCTTCGATGATCAGCACTCCGGGCATGACCGGCCGGGCCGGGAAGTGGCCCTGGAAAAAGCCTTCGTTGATCGAGACGTTTTTGATCCCGGTCGCGCGCGCGTTCGCCACCACATCGACGACCTTGTCGATCATCAAAAAGGGATGGCGATGCGGGATCATTTCCATGATCCGCAGCACATCGATCTCGATCGCTTCGCCTTCGACCGAGCCCGGCCCGGTCATCGCTCGTCTCTTTTCTTTGCCAAGCGCTGCAACACCGCAATCTGCCGCATGAATTCGGCAATCGGCACCGCTGGGCTGCCGCACACCGTCGCGCCGGCCGGGACGTCGCGCATCAGGCCGCTTTTGGCGGCGATCCGGGCGCCGCCGCCGATGTTGAGGTGGCCGGCGAGCCCGCCCTGGCCACCGATCATGACAAAGTCACCGAGCCGCGTGCTCCCGGAAATGCCGACCTGGCCGGCGAGGACGCAGCCCCGACCGAGCACCACGTTGTGCCCGATCTGCACCAGGTTATCAATCATCGAGCCCGCCCCGATCACGGTATCGGGCCCGGAGCCGCGGTCGATCGTGGTGTTGGCGCCGATATCGACATCGTCGCCGATGAGCACCCGCCCGAGCTGCGGGACCTTGACCGGCGCTGCCGGATCGGGGGCAAAGCCGAACCCGGCTTGGCCGATGCGAACGCCGGGATGCAGCACCACTCTCGACCCGATAAGGCAATGGCTCAGGGTGACATTGGCGCCGATCAGGCAATCCTCGCCGATCTCGACCGCGGCCGCGACGACCGTGTTGGGCCCGACTCGGCAACGCCGCCCAAAGCGCACACCCGCCTCGATCACGACATGGGCGCCGATCGAGCAGTCTTCGGGCACGATCGCCGACGGGTGGATAATCGCGCTCGCGGCTCGCCCGGCCACGAACACAGACGGCGGGTAGAACGCCTGCGCGGCGCGGGCAAAGGCCTTATAAGGCTCGGCGCTGACCAGCAGCGCTCTGTCGGGCGGTGCGCGATCGGCCGCCCAAGCGTCGACAAAGACCACGCCGGCGCGCGAGTTCAAAAACGATTTCAAATATTTGCGATTTTCGAGAAAGCTCGCATCTTCGGCTCCTGCGGTTTCAAGCGGGGCCACGTCGCGTATCAGCCGCTCGCCGTCTCGGCCCGGCCGCAGCTCGGCACCGCTCAATGCCGCCAGGGCGTCGAGCGTAAACGGGCCTTCACGGTCGAAAAAGCGTGGATCGGCCATCTGCCGCAGTCGACACCCGGGCCGCTATTTCCGCTTCGACTTGGTCGCGGCCGGTTTGGCCGCCGCGGTGCTCGACGCCGGCGCCACGCTCGGCGCGGCCGGGGTGACAAACGTGACGTTCAACACCGGCATCTGCTCGTCGAGCTTCTGCATCACCTCGTCGGTCACGTCAAAGCTGCGGTCGAACAGCACCAAGTCGGTGCGCTGAAATACCAAATTGGCCTTTCGCTGCTTGGCGATGTCGGCGATGATCTTGAGCATTTCCTGCTGAATTTTGGAGAGCGCCTCGTTGTTCGACTTTTCGAGCGCCTGCCGCTTGCCCTGCACGTTGCGGTCGAGATCGTTGACCCGCTGCTGAAACTCACGTCCTTTTTTATTCAAGGCCTCGGGCGTCAACGAGCTCTGCTGGCGTTGCAGCGCGTCGCGCTGGGCCCGCAATACCTCCTCCTCATGCGAAATTTCCTTGGTGTATTCGGCGCGCTTCTGCTCGATCTGGCCGCGCACCATCTTGGCCGCTTTCGAGTTTTGCAGCAGCGCCTGAACATCGACCACCATGATAGTCAGGTTTTGCCCGGCGGGCAGTACGGCGGCGGCGGGCGCAGCAGGTGCCGGCGCAGGCGCGGGTGCAGCGGGCACCGTCGCCGGCGGCGGTGCCGGAGGAGATTTGGGCGGCGCCTGAGCCCCGGCGGTCGCCACGACGGCGCAGGCCAACGGCAACGCCAGCGCCGTCGAACGAACAATCGAAATCATGATCAGAACCTCGTGCCGAAGCTGATGCGAAAAAATTGGGTCTGGTCGAAGGACTGCTTCCTGATCGGCACCGCGACGTCGAGCCGTATCGGACCCACCGGCGATTTCCACGATACCCCGACGCCGGCGCTAATCCGGATCGCCGTCGAATCGAGAACGACCGGCTGTTGGCCGCCAGTGGTTATAAGCTGCTCGGGCGTTAGCACGATGTTGGTCGGCTCGATCTTCCACAGCGAGCCGAAATCGGTAAAGACCCGCCCGCTCAGCCCCAATTCCTTCGGCAAACCGAGCGGCACCCCCAAAGTCACCGAGCCGACATAATAATTCTGACCGCCGAGAGCGTCGTCGGTTACCGAATCGCGCGGTCCGATGCCGGCGGTCTGGAAGCCGCGCAGATTGTCGCCGCCGACAAAAAAGCGGTCTTGCAGCAAAACCTGTTGGCCGTTCCAGCCAAACACCGTGCCCGCCTCGCCGGTCAACGACAGCACCCAATCCGGCGCCACCGAATAGTAATAGCCGAAATTGACCTTGGTGCGGATGTAGTCTACGCCAAACCCTACCCCGGCAAAGTCGTTGCCAATCGAAGCGTAATACCCGCCGGTCGGCTCAAGCCGGTTGTCGCGGCGATCATACAACAAAACCTGCCCGACCTCGGAAGTGACGTGCTGCCCCGCCTGCAGGGCGATGAATAGCGACGCGTCGCTTTGGATGTCGGTGATGTTGTCCGACCGCGCCGTGTATTTGAGGGTCTGGCGCAGATTGTCGGTGATCTGATAGCCGGTGCGCAACGCTCCGCCATAGGAAAATTGCTGGAACGGCGGGATCACCCCCGAAAAAAAAGAGGCGGTCGGGCTCGTCTTGATTTCGAAGATATCGAAGCCGGCGGCAATGTTCCGGTCGAGAAAATAGGGCTCGGTAAAGCTCAGATCGACTTGCTGAGAGCGGAACGACACCACGGTCCCGATGCGCAAATCCTGGCCGCGCCCGAGAAAATTGCGCTCCCGGATGTTGATGTCGGCGAGTGGGCCGTCGCTCGTCGAAAAGCCGAGCCCCAAGGAGAGCTCACCCGTCGACTGCTCCTCGACCTCGACCGTGACCACCGTCTTGTCCGGCGCCGAGCCGGGCGCGTTGGTCACTTCGACCTTTTTGAAGAAGCCCAAATTCTTGATGCGCTCCTTGGAGCGTTCCATCTTTGTGGTGTTGAACGCGTCGCCTTCGACCAGCTGAAACTCTCGGCGGATCACCTTGTCGAGGGTGCGCACATTGCCGACGATGTCGATGCGCTCGACATAGACCCTCGGCCCCTCCTGCACGTTGAACGTGATGTCGAGGGTGTGGTCCTTGCGGTTCCGGACGATTTCCGGCTTGACCTCGACAAAAGCATAGCCGCGGTTGCCGAGCGTGTTGGTCAGCACCGTGATCGACTTTTCGACTTCCTCGGCATTGTACCAATCACCGGAATGGACGGTCAGCAGCGGCAGTACCGAGGCGGCCGGCAGATCCTTGAGCGTGATGTTGACGTTGATCTTCCCAAAGCGATAGCGCTGGCCCTCATCGAGGGTGAAGGTGACGATAAAGCCGTCGGCCGCCGGGGTCAGCTCGGCCACCGCTGACACCACCCGAAAGTCGGCATAGCCTTCGGTCAGATAGAATTTGCGCAACAGCTCTCGGTCATAGGTTAGCCGATCGGGGTCGTAGGTGTCGCTGGTCGATAAAAACCGGTACCACCGGCTTTCCTTGGTGTCGATGACGCCGCGCAGCTTGCTTTCGCTGAATTCGTGGTTGCCGACGAAATTTATGCTTTTTACCCCGGTAAACGGACCTTCATGGATTTCGAAGACGAGATCGACGCGGTTTTCCGAAAGCTGGATCACTTTCGGCTCGACCGTCGCGCCGAACCGGCCATGCCGCCGGTAGAGGTCGAGGATTCGCTTGACGTCGTTCTGGACGCGGGTCCGCGTATAGACGACGCGCGGCCGCAGCTGAATTTCGCCGTTCAGGTCCTTGTCGCTGAGCTTGCTGTTGCCCTCGAAGGCGATGCGATTGATGATCGGGTTCTCGACCACCTTGACGACCAAGGTGTTGCCGACCCGGCTCAGCTTGACATCGGCAAAGAGCCCGGTCGCGAACAGCGATTTCAGCGAATCGTCGACCTTTTGCGGGTCCCACGGATCGCCCGGCTGGATCAGCAGGTACGAGCGGACCGTCTCCGGCTCGATGCGCTGCGTTCCCTCGACGCGGATATCGGTGACGACCCCCTCGGCGGGTCGCGGCGCGGTGGCGCCGGGCTTCGCCCCTGGCACTTCGGGCCTTGCCGCCGGTCTTCCGGACTTCGCCGCCGGATTACCCGTCTGCGCCAAAGCCGGCGGCTGGTCCGTGGCGGGTGCGGGTGCGCCCCGGGCGTGCGCCGTCGCAACGGCAGCAACGATGCCGGCGACCGCCCACAGGACGGAACTCCAACCGATGCGACGCAAAATGCCCCCACCCCGACTCGAACTTCGCCCCCTGGACCGGCGATTGCGTCAGGTCACGAGGCCTTTCAGCCAACTCCAGATCCCGAGATGAACGAGATCGTTTCTGGTGGCAAAGACCATCAAGGTGAGCACCAACGCCAGCCCGATGCGAAAGCCGTATTCCTGAGCGCGTGGGCCCAGCGGCTTCCCACGAAGCGCCTCGGCGGCATAGAACAGCAGGTGGCCGCCGTCAAGAACTGGAACCGGAAACAGGTTGATCAACCCAAGATTGATCGACAATACCGCCATGAACCACAAGACCGCGACCACGCCACCTTCGGCCACATCGCCCGACATCTGGGCGATGCGCAACGGTCCACCGAGTTCGTCGGTGCTGCGCATACCGATGACGATCTGCCACATCGCCTTGAGGGTCGCGACCGACAGGCTCCAAGTTTCGTCCGCGGCCAGCACCACCGCGGTCGCCGGGTCGCGCTTGACATAATCCATGCCGCGGTGGGCGATGCCCAGGAGGCCGATCTCGTAGCGATTGCCAAACCTGTCGGTGAGCTCGCTGCGCTTGGGCGTCACATGCAGCGTGACATCGCTGCCGCCGCGGCGAACGACAAATGTCATCGGCGTCGCCGGATTGAGCCGGACGATCTGCTGGACGTCCTCGAAGCGCTGGACCGGCTGGCCGTCGATCCGCGTGATCACATCGCCCGGCTGCATCCCGCCCTGCTCGGCCGCGCTGCCCGACTGCACCTGGCCGATCTCGGCCGGCGTAAACGGCTGGCCGTAGGTGGCGAACAAAATCGCCAGAACGACAACGGCGAAAACAAAGTTTGCCGCCGGACCGGCCGCCACGATCGCCGCCCGCTGGCCAAGCCGCTTGCCATGGAACGAAACCGCGCGCTCGGCCGGCGCCAGATCGGCAAAGCCGGCGGCCGGCAAACCCGAGGTTGGGTCTCCGTCACCGAACATCTTGACATAGCCGCCGAGCGGGATGGCGCTGAATTTCCATCGTGTCCCGGCGCGGTCGCGTCGCCCGAAAAGCTCGGGGCCGAAGCCGATCGAAAATACATCGACCCGCACCCGGTTCCAGCGCGCAACGATGTAGTGTCCGAACTCGTGAACAAAGACGAGCACGGTCAGGATGATCAGAAACCAGCCGCCATATTGCAGCGCACCCTGGCCGAGGGCTTCGAGCGACGATAGATGAATCATGCCGGCTCCGTTGCCGCGAGGGCGCCCGCCGGCGCAACACCGGCGCACATTTCGCCGGCGATCCGGCGCGCCATTTTGTCGAAATTGTAGACGTCTTCGAGAGAGTCAAGCGGACCCGCCGGAATAGCGGTGAGCGTGCGCTCGACCGTTGCGACAATGTCGAGAAAGCCGATCCTGCGTTCGAGGAAGGCGTAGACGGCCGTTTCGTTGGCGGCGTTCAACACCGTCGGCGCCCCGCCGCCCGCCAGCAGCGCCTCGCGCGCGAGCCGCAGCGCCGGAAACCGGGTCTCGTCCGGTGGTTCGAAGGTCAGCTGCGCCACGGCCGCCAGGTCGAGCCGTTTGGTCGGCGTCGCGATCCGCTCCGGCCAAGCCAGCGCATAGGCGATCGGGGTGCGCATATCGGGCGAGCCGAGCTGCGCCAATACCGAACCGTCGCAATAGCTGACTAGGCTGTGGACCACCGATTGCGGATGCACGACGATATCGATGCGATCGGGCGACATCCGAAACAGGTGATGCGCCTCGATCACCTCAAGCCCTTTGTTCATCAGCGTCGCAGAATCGACCGAGATTTTTGCTCCCATATTCCAATTCGGATGGGCAACGGCCTGCTCCGGCGTCACATTCTTCATTTCCTCGACCGTCCGTTCGCGAAACGGGCCGCCGCTGCAGGTCAGGGTGACCTTTTCGATGCCTTCCGCCCGGTCGAAGTCGAAGCATTGCCAAATCGCATTGTGCTCGCTGTCGACCGGCAGCAGCGTGGCGCCGCAGCGCGCAACCTCGCGCGTCACCAGGCTGCCGGCGCAGACCAATACCTCCTTATTGGCAAAGCCGACGATCGCGCCGCGCCGGATCGCCGCCAGAGTCGAGGCAAGCCCAGCCGCCCCGACGATGCCCGCCATCACCACGTCGGCGGGGCGTTGCGCCGCCTCGATCAGCGCCTCGGTGCCGCAAGCAGTTTCGATGCCGGTGCCGGCCAGCGCCGATTTGAGCTCGGGGTAACCGGCGGGGTCGGCGATCGCCGCAAAGCGCGCCCGCACGGCAAGCGCTTGTTCGGCAAGACGCGCCGCATTGCGGTTCGCGGTCACGGCTTCGACAGCGAACGAGTCGCGGTGCCGTTGCAGTAGATCGACGGTATTCCGCCCGACCGACCCGGTCGAACCCAAGATGGTGACCCGTCGCATGCGTTCGCTCCGGTTCCTGGCGCCAGCGAAACGGGCGCCTTCGGGCGGGCTTAGCGCCATGTCAGGATGCTGCTTCCGCCGATCAGGGTCAACAGCGCGACCGTCGGCACCACGGCAAGAAGACCATCGAGGCGGTCGAGCAGCCCGCCATGCCCTGGGATGAGGCTGCTCGAATCTTTCACGCCGAACCTGCGCTTTGCCAATGATTCGGCAAGATCGCCCAATTGCTCGACAACGGCAAGAGCAGCGCTCAGCAAGATCAACCACTGCGCAGGCGAAATCGATAGCACGGCAGCCGTCGCCGCTCCGGCGGCCGCCGCGCACAGGGTACCGCCGAGAAATCCGGCCCATGTCTTGCGCGGGCTCCAGCGCGGCGCCAGGCGGGGACCTCCCAACGCGCGGCCAAACACATACGCGCCGATATCGGTGGCCCAAACGATTGCCAGCATCCAGAAGAGAGTCGCTCGCCCGCCGCTCGGTGCGCTCCCCAGCCACAGCAAAGACACGCAAGGAAGAGCCACCCAAAGCGCGCCGAGCGCCGCCCAGCCGGGTTCGACACCGGCCTCGCGCTTTGCCGTCCGAAGAACGATGCCGGCGCCCAGGAGAGCGGCGACGATCGCGGCCGAGGCGGTCGCCAGCGCGGCAAGCGCCACCGCCGTCACGACCGTGCCGACGAGCACAAGCCCGATCGGCGCGGTGATCGGACCGGGCCGCTGCCGCCGGCACAGCCGGCCCCATTCCCACGCCATCACCGCGCCGGCCAAGCCGGTCAGCAGTGGCAGCCAGGGCGAGCCGAACCAGATTGCGCCGATCGGCAACGGCGCCAAAACCAGTCCCGAGACAAGGCGCCACCAAAGCTCACGGTCGAGGCGCGCCAAACGATGCCCCGTAGCGCCGGTCGCGCCCGCAATAATCCTCGATTGCGTGCTCGAGGTCGGCTTTGCCGAAATCGGGCCACATCGTGCGCGTGAAGACCAGCTCGGAATAAGCGCATTGCCACAGCAAAAAGTTGCTGATGCGCTGCTCGCCGCCGGTACGGATCAGCAAATCCGGATCGGGCATGTCGGCGGTGAACAGGTGGCGCGCAAGACATGCTTCATCGACCGCCTCGACGGCAAGAGCCCCCTCGGCCACTTTCGCTGCGATCGCGCGCACCGCGCTGGCGATTTCGGCACGCCCGCCATAGGACAGCGCCACGGTCAGTGTCACCGCTCGATTGTCGCGCGTCAGCGCTTCGGCGTGGTCGATCATGCCGACGATGTCGGGCGATAGCCGGCGGCGCTGGCCGATCACCTTGAGCCGCACGCCGTTACGGTGCAGCTCGGCGATTTCGGCGCGCAGGTAATGGCGCAAGAGCGCCATCAAATCGTGGATCTCGCCCGAGGGACGGTTCCAATTCTCCGAGGAAAAACCGAACAGGGTCAGATAGGGGATGCCAAAATCGCCGACCGCCGCCACGGTGCGCCGAACTGCCTCGGCGCCTCGGCGATGACCGGCAATACGCGGCAGGCCGCGTTCCTGAGCCCAGCGGCCGTTGCCGTCCATGATGATCGCGACATGCTTTGGCGCCGGGCGCGCCGCCGCCCGATCGGTGGTGCTTGGACCGGCCATCAGACTTGCAGGATTTCCCGGTCCTTTTGCGCCAGAGTCTCGTCGATCCGCCCGATAAAATCGTCGGTCAGCCGCTGGATCTCCTGTTGCAGCTTGCGCTGCTGGTCTTGCGGGATGGAGCCGTCCTTTTCCTGCCGCCGCAGTCCCTCGATGCCGTCGCGGCGGACGTTGCGCACCGCAACCCGAGCCTGCTCGGCATAGCGCGCCGAGACTTTGGTCAGCTCGCGCCGCCGCTCTTCGTTGAGATCGGGGATCGGCACGCGGACCACCTGCCCTTCGGTCTGCGGGTTGAGCCCGAGGCCCGATTCGCGGATCGCTCGGTCAACCGCCTTGACCATGGCGCGGTCCCAGACCTGCACCGTGATCATGCGCGGCTCCGGGACGCTGACATTGGCGAGCTGGTTCAACGGCATATTGCCGCCATAGGCGGCGACGGTGATCGGCTCGAGCAGGCTGACCGAGGCCCGCCCGGTCCGCAACCCGCCCAGCTCTTTGCGCAACACGTCGAGGGCGCCGTCCATCCGGCGTCGCAGATCCTGCAGCAGAGCTTCTTCCGCCATGACATCCTCCCGGCCCGTCTCGACAACCTCGCCGCTAGGCGTGACCGTCGATAATCGTATAGCGCCCGCCGCCGCGCACTACCGCCGCAAGCCCGCCCCTCTCGAAAATCGAGAAGACCAGGATCGGGATCCGGTTTTCCCGTGCCAGCGACACCGCGGCGGCGTCCATGACCCGCAGATCGCGCGACAGCACTTCGAGATAGTCGAGGCGCTCGAACCGCTCCGCCTCGGGCACCTGGTCCGGATCGGCGGCGTAGACGCCGTCCACCTTGGTCGCCTTGAGGAGAGCGGCGCAGCCCATCTCCGAGGCGCGCAATGCCGCCGCGGTATCGGTCGTAAAAAACGGGTTGCCGGTGCCGGCGGCGAAGATGACGACACGCTTCTTCTCGAGATGGCGCAGGGCGCGGCGGCGGATATAGGGCTCGCAGATCGCCTGCATCGAAATCGCCGACTGCACGCGGGTGGTCACGCCGCGCCGTTCGAGCTCGTTCTGCATCGCCAGCGAGTTGATCACCGTCGCCAGCATGCCCATATAGTCGGCCGAGGCGCGCTCCATCCCGGCCGCGGCACCCGATACGCCGCGAAAAATATTGCCGCCGCCGATCACCAGGCACAGCTCGACGCCGAGCGCATGCACCGCCTGAACCTCGTCGGCGATGTGCGCGATCATCCCGGGGTCGAACCCGCAGTCGCGCCCGCCCATCAGCGCTTCGCCCGACAGCTTCAGCAGCACGCGTCGATATTTGAGATCGGCTGCCATCGAGCTTGTGTCTTCCGCCTGGTAGCACCTCTTCGCGCAGAGCGCAGCATACACCAAAACCGGGTGCCGCGGCGCTTATTCCCCGGCGGGGACGGTCAGTGCTTCAGCTGGGCCGCGACCTCGGCGGCGAAATCGGTGCGCTGGCGCTCGATCCCCTCGCCAAGCGCAAACCGGGCAAAGCCGGTCACTCGAATCGGTGCGCCCGCCTCCTTCGCCGCGGTTTCCACCACGTTGGCGATCTTGGTTTTCTGGTCGACGACAAAGATCTGCTCGAGCAGCACAAACTCTTCGTAAAACTTGCGCAGACGGCCTTCGACGGTCCGCTCGATGATGCCCTCCGCCTTGCCGGTGGCGCGTGCCTGCTCGAAGAGCACGGTGCGTTCGCGCTCGAGTGCCGCCGCCGGCACCGAGGCAATGTCGAGATAGAGCGGGCTCGCCGCCGCGACGTGCATTGCCAGCTGCTTGCCGAGCGCCGCCAAAGGTTCGGCCGCAGCGGTCGAGGCCAGCGCCACAATCACGCCGATCTTGCCGATGCCGGGCCCGAGGCTGTTATGCACATAGGAAGCGACCATGCCGTCCTCCACGGCAAGCCGCTTGACGCGCCGCAAAACCAGGTTCTCGCCGATCGTCGCGACCAGCTGGGTAAGCTCTTCCTCGACATTCCGGCCGGTATCGGGATAGGCCGTCCGCAACAGAGCTTCGAGCTCGCCCGCGCCATCGACCGCCAGTTCACCTACCGCTCGAACAAACGCCTGAAAGTCTTTGTTACGAGCGACAAAATCGGTTTCGGAATTGACCTCGATCACCGCCCCGGCAAGCTTCTTAGTGGCGACACCGATCAACCCCTCCGCGGCGATGCGCCCCGCTTTCTTCGCGGCGGCGGCGAGGCCCTTTTTGCGCAGCCAATCGACCGCGCCTTCGAGATCGCCACGCGTGTCGTCGAGCGCTCGCTTGCAATCCATCATGCCGGCGCCGGTCCGCTCGCGCAGCTCCTTGACCAGCGCCGCGGTCACCACCTCGGCCATCTTTCAGTTCCTCTTCGATATTCTTGCCCCTTCTCGGGCGAATCACGCATTTGCCGCCGCCGGCTCCGCCTCGGCGGCAGGCAGATCGGAACCGACGAGATCGCCGCCCTCGGCTTCCTCGTCGCCCACCAGCTCGTCCGGCAGGCTCGCGGCGGCCGGCTGCTCGCTGCGCGCGCCGATATCGACCCCGGAGGCGGCGAGCTCGGCCTGCAGCCCATCCAGCACCGCCGCCGAAACCAGCTCGCAATAGAGGTGGATCGCGCGCATCGCGTCGTCGTTGCCCGGAATCGGATAGGCGATCCCGTCCGGCGACGAGTTCGAATCGAGAATGGCCACGACCGGTATGCGCAACGTGTTTGCCTCGGCGACCGCGATCGCCTCTTTGTTGGTGTCGATGACAAACAGAATGTCGGGCAGACCGCCCATCTCCTTGATCCCGCCCAAAGCGCGCTCGAGCTTGTCGCGTCGGCGGGTCAGCTCCAACAGCTCACGCTTGGTCAGGCCGCTTTCTTCCTGGGCAATCCGCTCCTCGACCTCGCGCAACCGGCGGATCGACTGCGAGATCGTCTTGAAATTGGTCAGCATGCCGCCGAGCCAGCGGTGATTGACGTAATATTGGCCGCAGCGCTTGGCCGCTTCGGCAATCGGCTCCTGCGCTTGCCGCTTGGTGCCGACCAGCAGCACGCGCCCGCCGCCGGCGACAACATCGCGGACCGCTTGCAGGCCCTGATGCAGCATCGGCAGCGACTGCTCGAGATCGATAATGTGAATCCCGTTGCGCTCGCCAAAGATGTAGGGCGCCATCTTCGGGTTCCAGCGCCGTGTATGGTGGCCGAAATGCATGCCGGCTTCGAGCAGCTGGCGCAGGGTATAGGTCGGCATCGGCATCAGAATTTCCTTTCCGGTTGAGCCGCCGCAGGAGAAATCGATGCACCTCGCAGGCGAGGCGCCTCGACACCGGAGCAGGCTTAGAAAGCCCACGATCCTGCGTGAGGTTTCGAACGTCTGTTACCTACGACGCCGCGGTATATTTGGCAAGCCCGACCCGCCGCGGAAACGCCAATCTAGCAACCCGGTTGGGCCGGGCAAGCTGCTCGGCTCAAATGTCGTGGACCTCGACGATTCCGGGCAAGGACTTGACCGCGGCGCGGAATTGCGGATCGACGCGAAAGGCGCCGGGAATGGCGATCTCGACCTCCCGTTCCGGCAGATCGAGCACAATCGCGACGCGGCCGCGACCGGTCGACCCGTGCTCGATGACGCTTTTCAAATGGGTCAAGGCCCCGATTTCGCCGACAAGCACTTTGAGCCCGGCCGCGGTGCGGCTGACGACATCATCGAGCGGCTCGAATTTTTGCGCGGTCAAGCGCAGGCTGTCCCCTTCGCTCGCCACATCGATCGTGACGGCCAGCGGCTGGCCGCTTTCGAGCAGCCCCCGCGCCTCCCTCAATGTCTCGGCGAACAGCGTCACCTCGAAAAAGCCGCTCGGGTCGGACATCTGGACAAAGGCAAACCGGCTGCCGCGGGCCGAAGTACGCTCCTTGCGCCCGACGACGATCCCGGCGAGCCGGAACCGGCTGTTGTCGCTTGCCGCCAGCGCCGACGCCAGCTCGGCCGAGCGCACAATTCCGGCGCGCTCCAGGGTCGTCCCGTAGGCATCGAGCGGGTGTTTCGACAGGTAAAAGCCGATGGCGGCGAACTCGCGCTGCAATTTCTCGGCCGGCGGCCAGTCGTCGATCAACGGCAGGGACGGACTACGCGTAAAATTCGGCTCGATGGCGCCGAACAGGCTCTCCTGCCGGCTGTCGCGATCCTCGGCAGCGCGGCTCGCTTCGCGCAGCAGCAATTCGGCCGCGGCGAAGGTCCGTGCCCGGTTCGCATCGAGCCCGTCGAATGCGCCGGCCATGGCCAGGCTTTCGTATTGCCGCCGGTTGAAGCTCTTGGGATCGAGCCGCCGGGCGAAATCGGCCAGGTCACGAAACAGGCCGTTGCGCTCACGCTCACGCACCAGCACGCGCATCGCTTCTTCCCCCACGCCCTTGACCGCGGCCAACGCATAGCGAATTGCCGGTTTTCCGGTCTTGGGGTCGGTCTCGACGCCGAAGCTCGGCTGCGAGCGGTTGATGTCGGGCGGCAGCAGCCGGATCGCGAGCCGGTCGAGCTCTCGGTGGAAGACATTGAGCTTGTCGGTATTGCCGAGGTCGAGGGTCATCGACGCCGCCATGAATTCGACCGGATAGTTGGCCTTCAGATAGGCGGTCTGGTAGGTGATCAGCGCATAGGCGGCGGCGTGCGGCTTGTTGAAGCCGTAGCCGGCAAATTTTGCCATCTGGTCGAAAATCAATTCCGCACGACCGCGCTCGACGCCGCGCGCGATGGCGCCGTCGACGAAAGTCTTGCGCTGGGCGTCCATCTCCGACTGGATCTTTTTGCCCATCGCGCGGCGCAGCAGATCAGCGCCGCCGAGCGTATAGCCGGCCAGCACCTGCGCGATCCGCATGACCTGCTCCTGATAGGTCATGACGCCGTAGGTCTCCTCGAGGATCGGCTCGAGCGCCGCGTGCAGGTAGTCCGGCGCTTCCTCGCCGTGCTTGACCGCGATGTAGCGCGGGATGTTCTCCATCGGCCCGGGCCGGTAGAGCGCGTTGGCGGCGACGATGTCCTCGAAACGGTCCGGGCGCAGCTTTTTGAGCATGTCCCGCACGCCCTGGCCTTCGACCTGGAACACCCCGACGGTGTCGCCGCGCGCCAGCAATTCGTAGGTAGCGCGGTCGTCGAGCGGCAGGTTGGCAAAGTCGAGCACGATGCCGCGGGCCTCGAGCAGCGTCTGGCAGCGCGCCAGAACCGTCAGCGTCTTCAGACCGAGGAAATCGAATTTGACGAGGCCGGCGAGCTCCACCCATTTCATATTGAACTGGGTCACCGGCATGTCCGAGCGCGGGTCGCGATACAAGGGCACCAATTCGGCCAAAGGCCGGTCGCCGATCACCACCCCGGCGGCGTGGGTCGAGGCGTGACGGTACAGCCCTTCGAGCTTGAGCGCGATCGCGATCAGCCGGGCCACGCTCTCGTCGCCGTCGCGCTGCTGCTGCAACGCGGGCTCACCCGCGATCGCCTGCTCCAGGCTCACCGGATGCGCCGGATTGTTCGGCACCAATTTGCACAGCCTGTCGACCTGGCCGTAGGGCATCGCAAGGACCCGGCCGACATCGCGCAACACCGCGCGCGCCTGCAAGGTGCCGAAGGTGATGATTTGCGCCACCCGGTCACGGCCGTATTTCTGCTGGACATAGCGGATCACCTCGTCGCGCCGGTCCTGGCAGAAATCGATGTCGAAATCGGGCATCGACACCCGTTCGGGGTTCAAGAAGCGCTCGAACAAGAGGCCAAAGCGCAGCGGGTCGAGATCGGTGATGGTCAATGCCCAGGCAACGACCGAGCCGGCGCCCGAGCCGCGCCCCGGCCCGACCGGGATCCCCTCGCGCTTGGCCCATTGGATGAAGTCGGCGACGATCAGAAAATAGCCGGCAAAGCCCATCTGGATGATCGTCTTGAGCTCGAATTCGAGCCGTTCGTGGTAGGACTGCGCCTCGTCCGCCGCCACACCCGCGGTGTCCAGGCGTGCTCCGAGCCCGGCCACGGCCGCCCGGCGCAGCGCCTCCGCTTCGCTCTCGTTGGCGGCGGTGGGAAAGGCCGGCAGGATCGGCTGGCGCGGCTGCGGCAGAAAGGCGCAACGCCGGGCGATGACCAGGGTGTTGTCGCAGGCCTCGGGCAGATCGGCAAAAACCTCGCGCATTTCCGCGGCCGGCCGAAAATAATGCTCCGGGGTCAACCGCTTGCGGTCGGTGTCGGCGACCACCGTTCCCTGCGCGATGCACATCAGCGCGTCATGCGCCTCATAGAAATCCCTGACGGGAAAATAGGCGTCGTTAGTTGCGACGAGCGGCAGATTGCGGCGGTAGGCGAGATCGACCAGGCCTCCGTCGCTGCGCTCCTCATCGGGCTCGCCGTGGCGTATCAACTCGATATAGAGACGATCGGGAAAGGCAGCCTCGAGCGCGCCCAGTACCGCCTCGGCGGCCTCGCCTTGCCCCTCGGCGATGAGCCGCCCGACCGGCCCCTTCGCTCCGCCAGTCAGGCAAATGATGCCGTCGCCACTCGCTGCGAGCTCGGCGAGCGTCACCGCCGGCTCGGCTCCCGCTTCCCCGCTCAAATAGGAGCGGCTGACCAGCGCCAGCAGGTTGCGGTACCCCGCTTCGCTCTGCACCAAGAGCACGATCCGGTCCGGCTCCGCCGGGCGCCCCGATCCGTTGCCGCGCGGTCGCGGGGTTTCGGCGAGCGCCAGCTCGCAGCCGATGATCGGCTGCACGCCCGCCTCGGCGCAAAGGGTGGCGAATTCGAGCGCGCCAAACAAATTGCCGGTGTCGGTGATCGCCACCGCCGGCATCCGTTCGTCGCGGCAGCGCTGGACCAGTTTCTTGATCCGGATCGCCCCGGCCGACAAGGAGTAGGCGGTGTGGACCCTCAGATGCACAAAATCGGCGAGCGGCATGGCGATCCTTCAGATCATCGGCAGGTTACGATCGCACGCCCTTCGGTTCGTCAAAACGGCCCGTGCCGTACCGGCGGAAACACTGCCGCCGCCGGCTGCTTTCGCACCTCCCCGGTGGCCGCCGATCTGATGTCGATTCGCCGATTATCGGCGGCCCGGCCTGCACCCCGCCCAAACGGCGCCTCCGCCCGATCAAAGGGCGGGCTTAAGCACGCCGTCCTCCAGGGCGACGGTGCGGTCGAGGCGGCGGGCGAGGTCGCGATTGTGGGTGGCGACGAGCGCGGCGAGGCCGGTATGGCGGACAAGGCCGAGGAGCGTATCGAGCACGCTTTCGCCGGTCGTGTGGTCGAGATTGCCGGTGGGCTCGTCACCGAGCAGGATTTTGGGGTCGTTGGCGAGCGCCCGCACGATCGCCACGCGCTGCTGCTCGCCGCCCGAGAGCCGTGCCGGCCGGTGTCCGGCGCGCGGCGCGAGACCGATATCGGCGAGCAATGCCGCCGCTTTTTCCCGGGCGCGGCGGCGCGCCACCCCGGCAATCAGCTGCGGCAGCATGACGTTTTCGAGGGCCGAAAACTCCGGCAGCAAATGATGGAACTGGTAGACGAAGCCGAGCTCGGTGCGGCGCAGCAAGGTCCGCCGCTCCTCCGAAAGCCCGCCGCACGCCTCGCCGCCGATCAGCACCTCTCCTGCATCGGGCCGCTCCAGCAGTCCGGCGACATGGAGCAGCGTCGATTTCCCGGCGCCCGACGGTCCGACCAGCGCCACGACCTCGCCCGGCCGGAGCACGAGGTCGATCCCGTTCAGCACTCTGATTTCAGCCTCGCCGGTTTTGTAAAACCGGCGCACGCCGCGCAATTCGAGCGCCGGCGCCGGCATCATTCGTAACGCAGCGCCTCGACCGGGTCGAGCCGGGCCGCGCGCCAGGAGGGGTAGAGTGTGGCGAGAAACGACAGGGCGAGCGCCATGATCACCACCGCCGCGACCTCGCCGGCGTCGATCCGCGCCGGAATGCGCGTGAAGAAATAGATCTCGGCCGAGAACAGCTCGACATGAAGCATATTCTGCAGAAACTGCCGTATCGCCTCGAGATTCCTTGTGATCAGGACGCCGAGGGCGAACCCCGCCGCGGTGCCGACGACACCGATGCTGGCGCCCGACAGCATGAAGATGCGCAGCACCATCGCGCGCGAGGCACCCATCGTTCGCAGGATCGCGATGTCGCGCCCCTTGTCCTTGACCATCATGATCATGCTCGAAACGATGTTGAAGGCGGCAACGACGATGATCAGGGTCAGGATCAGAAACATTACATTGCGCTCGATCTCGACAGCATTGAAAAGACTGGAGTTTGCCTGCTGCCAGTCGATAATGCGCAGATGCCCGCCGAGGGCCGCCGCGATTAGCCGGGCGGTTGCGCGGACCTGGTCGGGATCGGTTGCGAACACCTGCAAGTCGCTTACCGCATTGGCCGGCAGGCGAAAGAACAGCCGGGCCGCGTCCAGCGGGGCATAAATAAAGCTGTTGTCGTATTCGTACATGCCGACATCGAACAGCGCCGCGACGCGATACGTCTTGATGCGCGGCATCGTGCCAAAGGCGGTCGCGGTTCCCTGCGGCGAGATCAAGGTGATGCCGCCGCCGACCCGCACACCCAGCCGCTGCGCCAGCCGAACGCCAACGACGACGCCGTCATCGCCAAAATCGGCGAGCGAACCAGCGACGAGCCGCCCTGAAACAAGATGCAGCGCCTGCAGGTCGCGCGGCCGGATGCCGTGCACCAACGCGCCCGAGGCGCCGGCATCGCCGGTCGCCATGACCTGGCCTTCGATCATCGGGATCGCCGCGGTGACGCCCGGCACCGCCTTGACTTTTTTCGCTGCCGCGTCGAAATCGCCGAGCGGGCCTGCCTCAGCATAAACGCCGAGATCGCCGTTGAGCCCGAGGATGCGGCCGAGGAGGTCGGCGCGAAACCCGTTCATCACCGACATGACGATGATCAGCGTGGCAACGCCCAGCGCGATCCCGAGCAGCGAAAAGACCGCGATGACCGAGACGAACCCTTCCTGCCGCCGCGCCCGCAAATAGCGGAACGCGACCATCCGCTCAAACGTGTTAAAGATCACGTGCGGGAGTATCGCCGATCGGCCTGATCGCGTTCAGGGCATCCTCGGTATATTCGATTGCACCGTCCCAGTAGTCAACCAGGACTTTTCTATTCAGCTCGATCCACTTCCGCACTAGATCAAATTCGCGGGCGCTCAACTCGCCTCGGATCAGGCGGGGTGCCGGACGCACCGCGACGGTCATCATATCCGCGGCTCGCACCCGGGCGCTGCGCGCGAGCTTGATCCGGACATCGTGGCGCGCCCCACCTCGCTGCGAAATAAATACGACAAACGGCAGCCCGGTGCGCTCGGGTCGGAGATTGGCCATGTCAAACGTCGCTTGGCCGCTTGCGGCGGTTGAGCCGATTTCCTTGACGGTCGTCACCCGAAGAGCCTTTCGCGATCAGCCAGACAAAAACTGGATTGGCGCAGCGTCGGCGGACAGGTCCACGCGTTCGCCCGACCGGCGGTCTTTCCACTCGACGATGCCGGCGGCGATGCCGCGCGGGCCGATGACGAGCTGGTCGGGAAGCCCGATCAAATCCATCGTCGCGAACTTGGCGCCCGGCGATTCGTCGCGGTCGTCGTAGAGGACATCGACCCCGGCCATACGCAGCTTGGCATAGAGGTCGTCGGCCGCCTCGCGGCAGCGCGCATCGCCGGGCCGCAGGTTGATCAGCCCGACCCGGAACGGAGCCACGCTCGCCGGCCAGACGATGCCGGCATCGTCGTGGTTGGCCTCGATCAGCGCGCCGACGAGCCGCGATATGCCGATCCCATAGGAGCCCATTTCGAGCGCCACCTCGCGCCCGTCGGGAAGTGCCGCAACCGCCCCCATCGGCCGGGAATACTTGTCGCCGAAATAGAACAGCTGACCGACCTCGATGCCGCGCCCGGTGACGAGCTCGTCGGGGGGAATCGGACAGGTTTCCGGCTTGTGGATCTCGTCGGTCGCGGCATAAAGGCTCGTCCACTGGCGAAAGAACGGTTCGAGATCGCTGTCGTAATCGGGCTCCTCGGCCAGAATGTCGGTGTCGAGCCAGCGTCGGTCGCAATAAATCGCCGATTCGCCGGCTTCGGCCAAAATCTGGAACTCGTGGCTGAGGTCGCCGCCGATCGGGCCAGTCTCGGCGCGCGTCGGGATCGCTTTCAGCCCCATCCGGGCGAACGTCCGCAAATAGGCGACGAACATCCTGTTGTAGGCGCGCTTGGCTGCGGCCGGGTCGAGATCGAAGCTGTAGGCGTCTTTCATCAAGAATTCGCGTCCGCGCATGACACCAAAACGCGGCCGCACTTCGTCGCGAAACTTCCATTGGATGTGGTAAAGGAGTTTCGGAAGATCGCGATAGCTGCGCACTGCGGCGCGCACGATCTCGGTGACCTGCTCCTCGTTGGTCGGCCCGTACAGCATTTCGCGCTCGTGCCGGTCGCGAAGCCGCAGCATCTCCTTGCCGTAATCGTCGTAACGCCCGCTCTCGCGCCACAATTCGGCCGGCTGGATCGTCGGCATCAGGATTTCCTGCGCACCGGCCTTGTCCTGCTCCTCGCGCACGATGCGCTCGATCTTTTTCAAGACGCGCAAACCGAGCGGCAGCCACGAATAGATCCCGGCGCTCGATTGCCGGATCATCCCAGCGCGCAGCATCAGCCGGTGCGAGACGATCTGCGCCTCGCTCGGGTTCTCGCGCAGCAACGGCAGAAAATATTCTGAAAGACGCATCGAACCTCGCATCCAGCCTGGCCCGCACTCTAGGCAACGGGTCGGATTCTGTCCACACAAGGCCCGATCGGGAAAAAACCGCACCACCCGTCCAGAATTCGCGTGACAATCCGCCGCAGCCAGGCGCACAGTATGTGTGCATATGGAGGCAGCCATGCAGCAAAGCAGGCTGGCCCGAGTTTAGGGAGGATTCGCGCGCCGCGCCGAGCTTGCTCGCGCCGGCTATCGCCGAGAGGCAGGGCGAAATCCCTGCCTCTCTGCTTGTCGGCAGACATCTCTCGGTAACCCGGTTATGCTCTTCTCGCCCCAAGGCGGGCTGATCAGCAGGAATTCGGGATCCGGAGCGCGCAGATGGTTGTCAGTCGCGGGTATCACTTTTTTCAAAATCCGGGGCCGACCAACATCCCCGACCGCATCCTGCGGGCAATGGACCGCGGCAACATCGATTTCACCGGGGTGCAATTCAAGGCGATCGCCGCCGAATGCTTCGCCGGGCTGAAGCGGGTCTTCAAGACCGACCACACGATTCTCGGCTATGCCGCTTCCGGTCACGGGGCGTGGGAGGCGGCGCTGGTCAATTTGTTCTCGCCCGGCGACAAGGTGCTGGTAGTCGAGACCGGCTATTTCTCGCTCAATTGGGGGATGCGCTGCGAAGCTTTCGGGCTCGAGGTCGAGACCTTGTCCGGCGACTGGCGCAGCGCCGCCGACCCGGCCCGGCTCGAGACCCGGCTGCGCGAGGACAGCGAGCATCGGATCAAGGCGGTGCTGGTCGTGCACAACGAGACCTCGACCGGCGTCGTCCACGACGTCGCCCGGCTGCGGCGTGCGATCGATGCCGCCCGGCATCCGGCGCTTTACCTGGTCGATGTGATCTCCTCGCTCGCCTCGATGGATTTTCGCATGGACGAGTGGGGCGTCGATGTCGTCGTCGCCGGCTCGCAAAAGGGGTTGATGCTGCCGACCGGCATGGCCTTTACCGGCGTCAGCGCCAAGGCGCTCGCCGCCTCGGCCGAGGCCAAGCTGCCGCGCGTTTATTGGGATTGGCGCCGCCTTGTCGAAGGCACGACGCAAGCGGTGTGGAACGGCACCGCGCCGGTGCACTTTTTCTTCGGTCTGCTGGAGGCCCTGCGCATGATCGAGGAGGAAGGCCTCGACCAGGTGTTCGCCCGCCACTATCGGCTCGCCGAGGCAACACGGCGTGCCGTCCGGACCTGGCGCCAGAATGACGGACCGGAGATTTTCGCCGTCGATCCGCGCGCCCAATCGGATTCGGTGACCGCGGTGCTGATGCCCGAGGGTTTTGACGCAAACCGTGTGCGCACCGTGGCGCTCGACAAATTCAACGTCTCACTGGGGGGCGGGCTCGGCCCGTTGCAAGGCCGCGTTTTGCGTATCGGTCACCTCGGCGATCTGAATGAGCCGATGATCCTCGGCTCGCTCGCCGCCGTCGAAATGGCGCTCGATCTCGTCGGCGTGCCGCACGGCAAACGCGGTGTGGCCGCCGCGATGGACTATCTCGTCTCGACCGAGCCTCGCTGAGGCCAGCTTGTTTGCTCAATCTCTTATTAGAGCTTCTTTACTAAGATCCGATTTGGCGCTGATAGCATTCGTCAATATCGTCTTCCCGGCGAAGGCCGGGATCCATTTATGCATGGGCACCGGCCTTCGCCGGTGTGACGAGATTTGGGGGTCTTCCAACTGACCCGCCGGCGTCAGATACGCTCTCGCGGGTCGCTAACGGAGCTTGAGGACGGCGCCGATCGAGCCGTCTTTTGGAAGACGTACTGCACT
>DASXAM010000075.1:0-3918 GCA_036404275.1 Allostellaceae bacterium | reverse complement strand
GTTACTCTCCCGTCTTGGAGGACCGAACCTGCATGTCGAAGCGACTGGACCCGTCATGGATTGTGGTGGAGAGCATCGAAAACCTCCAGCACGACCGCTGCGTGGACGTGTTCAGGCGTCCGGACGGGAGCTTCGGATTTGAGGAGTTCCGCCGCGACGCGGAGGATGCTGGACGGTGGACGCCGGTCAGCTACTTTTCCGGCCTGCGCTATGCCTTGAAGGGCGAAGCCTTGGCCGAGGGGGCGCGGTGCGTTACGTGGCTGGCGCTGCAAAAACCTTGATTATGCAGCTGAGGGTGACGTAACCGCGCCCCTACCGGCCCGGGTTCCGTTTCCCGCGCGCGTGCGACCTCGCGGAAAGAAAAAAGGGCGGGTCGATGAAATTCCAGGCGCGGCGAGGCAGCTGCGAGCTCACCATTCCGCTGCGCGACGATTGCGCTAACCCCGTTGCTGCCTGAGCAACCAGCAAATTGCGGCTGATCGCAGACTGGACCGTGCTGGCGACGCTATGCGGGAAAATCGCGGGGGATCGGCAACGATCTGGCGCGACCTACCCGAGTTGGCGCGGCGGGTCTTCCGCAGGCGGCGGGGGCGGGTCACGCCGGGGAACGGGTATCGGCGCAGGCGGATCGGTGATCGGTGGCGGCCGGGATGGATCGGGCGGCGGCATCGGCGGTGTGCCGGGCGGCGGGACAGGCTGCGGGCCTTGGGCATTCTTCACTGCGGCCGCCCCGAACGAGGCTCGTTCACAACCCGCTCATGTTTCTCTGCCTCGCGTAGGAGCCGTGCCTTGATAGCTGGCGTAGCAGCTGTCTCGGCAAGCGCCCGGAAGTGAGCCGCCTGCCTCTGATGATAATTGGGAACATCCCGTGGCAGCGCGCGCTGGAGTTTTTCATCAACCATCGGCCTGACCTCGTCGCATTTGCTTTAATTCGGCAACAAATGACGCCCCAGGTCGTTCCCCGATTGACCGTAACGCCATAGCCTCGCGGCGAGGGCGCTCGTTTCATTTTGATTATACCGCGCATCACGACGGCGGGAGGATGAACCGCACGGGCCGGGTGTTCGGGCGAAGCGTCAAGCTGGCTCTGCAACAGGGCAAAGTAGCGGCAATGTGCCGGCCTATGGCCTCGCCGGCGGTCCTAGCTCGCCCTTGGCCAAAGCCTCGCGCAGCACTTTCTCGACGCGCGCGTTATAGCCCTTGCCGGTGGCGCGGATGCCTTTGACGACATCGGCGGCAAGGCGGAAACCGATATGGATTTTCGGGGTCTCGACCGGCGGTCGGCCCGTCTTTTTCCGCGCTTGAACTGCGCGGGGAAACTCGCGCTCAGCATCCCTGATCGCGTAGCGGTTTCGACGAAGCAGATGAGATCTCCGGCGGCGGCTCAACCGAGTCGCAGGACGACTCCGCCATTGCTGCGCCGCCGCGAACTTCTATCCTCGGGACCCGGACTCGGTTTATCGGGCCCCCAACACCGCGGGTTAAAGCCGAGTCACACCTCGCGGGTTCGAGACGAGCGCCGTCGAATTGCGCCAAAAGCTAGCAATCCTACACCGAGCAACGCCATGCTGGCCGGTTCCGGCATCGCTGTTGGCGGTGGGCCGAAGGTCAGAGTGTCGGTCTGGCTCGTGTTTGTCCCCGGCTGGAACCCGAGATAAAAGGCCGAAATCGTCACCGAATTTGTCGTAAACATCGGCGCAAACGCCAGGTTGACCCCCGTCATAAAACCTGACGTCGTCTCGACATCGGAAAGCACCGTCGGCGGGATATTTGTAAACGCACCGATCAACTCGACCGGCTGCGCCTGTCCACTGAACGAGAGCATGATCGTATCAGCCGTGATATCCAGACCGATTGTGCCGGTCAGCTGGTTGGTCGGTCCGCTGAACCCGCCAAATGTGAGCTGACGAAAGAAAGGAAAGCTGTTGTTAAAACCGGCACCCACAGAAATTGGGCCGTTGAACACGTTCACCGTGTAAGACCCGTTGTCGTCGGATCCGGTCAGCGTGATGTCGCCATTGAGCGTGGCGTTCATCAGGTCCGCCTGCGCCGTTGCCGCAGTGAGCGCAAAGATCGCGGCGGCGCCGCACAGCATTTTTATGGTTAACATCGAGCTACACCTCGTGCCTCGGCAAGCGGACATCTCCCGCTAAAGCCGCTGGTTACGATGGTTAACGATCGCTCATTACAAACGCCGCGGCAACAAAATTTCACAGATGAAGGCGGGGCAAGGATGAGGCATTGATGGCTCTTCGGCACGGGCACGGGACAGGCTGACGGGTCGGCCGCTTTGGGTATTTTGGTCCGACCCCACATCTCTCCGCCCATCCGGGCAAAGCAAAGAAGGGCATGGTCCGCGGGCATGCCGCGGACGGCGCTCATGCCATCGCATCGGTGCATATCGATATCCACAATATTGCCAAAATATTATGGCATAGCCATTCGCCGAGAGCCGCCCCGGTCGGGCCGGCTGAGAGTGATGGAGATGGCGATGGACGAAATTCAATTGCCGCAATCGCGCAAGCTCGCGCGCGGGCGGCCCTATGCGGCAGGTCGGTCGGGGAATCCCGGCGGCCGGCCGGCGGGAGCACGTAACAAAAAGACACTGGCCGCGGCGCTCCTGCTCGAAGGCGAGGCCGAGAAGCTGACCCGCAACGCGGTCGAGCGCGCGCTCGCCGGCGACCCGACGGCACTGCGCCTCTGCATCGAGCGCCTCTTGCCGCCCTGCCGCGAGCGCGCGGTCAAGTTTGCGCTCCCGCCCATCGCGAGTGCCGCCGATATCGCCGCGGCGATGCAGGCGGTCACCTCGGCCCTCGCCGAGGGCTGCATCACACCGGGCGAGGCCGAAGCCGTCGCACGCATCGTCGATATTTTTGTCCGGGCGATCGAAGTGAGCGATTTCGACCGCCGCCTGCAGCTCGTCGAAGCCGACATCGAGGCCCAGAAAAACGCCGATGCGGCCGCCCGCCGGTGGCGGTAGGATATTCTACCACCACGCGAATTTAGCTGTAAATCCGCTGTATTTCTGCAGCTGCGCGCCGGGCAACGGAACCGGGAGTAGGGTCGTTGATGTCGTGTCTGGTCAAAGCCCTTTCCGGCAAACTCCGAAAGCGGGCAAGATTTTCAGCGGCGTGAGGAGGGTGCGATGAGCGATCTATCGGGGCCGCCGTTTCGGGCGGACCATGTCGGGAGCTTGCTGCGCCCGGCGGAATTGCTGAAAGCGCGGGCGGAGCGCGAGGCCGGGCGGATTTCGCCGGAAGAATTGCGGCGCGCCGAGGACCGGGCGATCGGCGAGGTGGTGCGCAAGCAAAGCGAGACGGGTCTGCAGGGCGTGACCGATGGCGAGTTTCGCCGCGGCTCGTGGCATATGGATTTTCTCTACCGGATCGGCGGGGTCGCAAAATCCGATCGAGTGCTAAACATCCGCTTCCGCAACGAGGGCGGCACGGTTGAGTTCAGCCCGACCGCGCACCGGGTCGCGGGCAAGCTCCGCCTCGACGAGACGATCTTCGGCGAGGATTTTGCCTTTCTGAAATCGGTGACGCCCGCGGGGACGGTGGCGAAATTGACGATCCCCTCGCCCTCGATGCTGCATTACCGCGGCGGGCGCGCGGCGATCGACAGCAGCGTCTATCCCGATATGGACGCTTTCTGGCATGACCTCGCGGAGGTCTACCGGCAGGAGATTGCGGCCTTGCACGCGCTCGGCTGCACCTATCTGCAGCTCGACGATACCAGCCTCGCCTATTTGAACGACCCGGCGCAGCGCGCCTATGTCGATTCGATCGGCGGCGACGGCGCGACGCAACACCTGACCAACATCAAGGCGGTCAACGCCGCCCTCGCCGGCCGGCCCGAGGGCATTACCGTCTGCACCCATATGTGCCGCGGCAATTTCCGCTCGTCCTGGATGGCCGA
>DASXAM010000074.1:0-82940 GCA_036404275.1 Allostellaceae bacterium | reverse complement strand
GAAATCAACGCCGATCATTTCGGCGCCGGCGGCGGCGGCCAAATCTCCTTGCGCGGCGGACGGCGGATCGCGCTCGAGAGCGGTGCCGATGTGCACGCCTTCACCGCCGGCCGTGGCACCGGCACCCGCATCGATCTCTCGACGGGACCGGATGGCAGCGTTGCCGCCGACGCCAGCAGCGTGCTGACCGGCGGCGGCGGGTCCGGCGCCGCCGGCCGGTTCTCCCTGGCCACCGGCCGGTTGACGTTGACTGGCGGATCGGCATTCGGCAGCCTCGCCGAAGGTGCAGGTCCGGCGGGCTCGGTTGCGATCACCGCCAATTCGATGGTGCTCGACGGGCGGGCGGACAACACGGCCGCGACCGAGATCGGCTCGCGCACCGCCGGGCGGGGGCGGGCCGGGAATGTCACGGTAAAGACCGGCAGCCTGTCGATCCTCGGCAATGGCGAGATCAACAGCATCACCTTTGGACCGGGCGATGCCGGGTCGGTGTCGATCGATGTTGCGAAGGCGCTGTCGATCGATGCCGGCTCGTCGCCGCTCCTCACCGGCATCTCCACGCAGTCGAATGATGCGGCGAGCACCGGCAACGCCGGGGCGCTGTCGATCCGGGCGGGATCGCTGGCGGTGGATAGCGGTGGGCAGATCACCGCATCGACCTCGGGCACCGGCGCCAGCGGCGATGCGTCGATCGCCGTCGCCGGCAAGCTCTCGATCGACGGCACAGGCGCTTCCGAGGGAACCGGCATCTTCGCCAATACCACGGCGGCCAAAGGCGGCAACGCCGGCAACCTCACGGTAACCGCGGCGAGCGCGCAGATCCTGACCAATGGCGAGATTTCGAGCAGCACGCTCGGCTCCGGCAATGCCGGCGACGTGTCGGTGCGGGTCAAGGGCGCGTTGACGATCGACGGCAGTGGCGAAACCGGGTTGACCGGCATCGCCTCGAACAATGCCGCCACGGCCGCCACCGGCAACGCCGGCAGGGTCAGTGTCAGCGCGCAGGCGTTGACACTCCGCGCCGACGGCGCGATCTCGAGCAGCACGCTCGGCGCCGGGCATGGCGGCAAGATTGCCGTTACGGCGTCGACCCTGTCGCTAAACAATGCGGCGATCTCGTCGGACAGCGACGGGGGAAGCGTCGGGAATGCCGGGGATGTCGTCGTCAACGCCGGAAACCTGTCGCTGCTCGACGGGTTTATTTCGAGCGACTCGCTCGGCCCCTTTATGGGCGAGCCGGCGAGCGCCGGAAATGCCGGACGGGTCACCGTTGCCGCGCGGACCTTGACGATTGCGGGGGATGCCGGGATTGCCAGCGACACGGCGGGTCTCGGCAATGGCGGCGAGGTCGGCGTCTCCGCCCGCGAGATCACCTTGCGCGCCGGCGGATTTATCTCGTCCGAGGCGGACGGCAGCGGCGCCGGCGGGAACGTCACGGTGCGCGCCACGCGCAGCCTGCTCCTCGCTTCGACCGGCTCCAATCAGAGCTCGATCGACGCCAACGGCTTCGGCTCCGGCAGGGCGGGCGAGGTCAGCGTGTCCGGCCGCGACATCACATTGCGCCGCGGCTCATTCATCTCGTCCGAAGCGGACGGCAGCGGCGCCGGCGGCGACGTCACCGTGCACGCAACCCGCAACCTGCTGCTCGATTCGACCGGCTCCGCCAATCCGAGCGCCATCGACGCCGACGGTTTCGGCCGCGGCAAGGCGGGCGAAGTGATGGTTTCGGGGAGCGACGTCACTTTGCGCGGCGGCTCTTTCATTTCGTCGCAGGCCGGCGGCACCGGCGCCGGCGGCGACGTCACTGTCGATGCGGCGCGACGCGTGCTGCTCGATTCGACCGGCTCGGCCAACCGGAGCGAGATCGACGCCAGCACCTTCGGTCCGGGGAGAGCGGGCCGCGTTGCGGTGACCGGCGGCGACATCACCCTGCGCGGCGGCTCGTTTGTTTCTTCCGACGCCGCGTCCTCGAACCATGCCGACCCTGGCAATGCCGGCCGGGTGACGGTGGCCGCAACCGGGGCGATTTTGATCGACGGCAAGGGCTCGATCGATGGCAACCAGACCGAGATCAGCTCGGACACCCAGGATGCCGGATCCGCCGGGCCGGTCGCGGTCACGGCACGCACACTGACGCTGCGGGCGGGCGGCGCGATTTCATCGGACACAAAGAGCGGCAGCAGCGGGAACGCCGGCGAGGTGTCGATCGGCGCCGGTCGGCTCATGCTTGCCAGCGGCGCGATCTCGTCCGACAGCAAGACCGGCAGCCGCGGTGATGCCGGCGAAGTCGCCGTCGCCGCGAAAACGGTCGTGATGCGAGGCGGCGCCGGGATTTCGAGCGATACGGCCGGGCCCGGCAAAGGCGGCGAGGTCGGTGTGTCGGCTCGCGACATCATGTTGCGCAGCGGCGCATTTATCTCGTCAGAGGCGGACGGCCGCGGTGCCGGCGGTGATGTCGCGGTGCGCGCAACCCACAGCCTGCTGCTCGACTCGACCGGCTCGTCAAATCAGAGCGCCATTGAAGCCGACGGCTTCGGCCGCGGCAAGGCGGGCGAAGTGGCCGTGTCGGCCCGCGACATCGGCTTGCGCGGCGGCTCGTTTATCTCCTCGCAGGCCGGCGGCACCGGCGCCGGCGGCGATGTCGTCGTCGATGCGGCACGAAGCCTGGTGCTCAATTCGACCGGCTCGGCCAATCGCAGCGAGATCGACGCCAGCACCTTCGGCAATGGCGCGGCCGGCCGGGTCGCGGTCACCGGAAGCAACATCAGCTTGCTGGGCGGATCGTTTATTTCCTCGGATGCCCTTTCGGCCAATCGCGGCGACCGGGGTATCGCCGGCACGGTATCGGTCGCCGCAGCCCGCACGCTTCTCGTCGACGGCACGGGCGCCGCCGACGGCAACCCGACCGGGATCAGCTCGGATACCGGAGATGCCGGCGCCGCGGGTTCGGTGAGCGTCGGCGCGCATGCCCTGATTTTACGCGGCGGCGCGTCCATTTCGTCCGATTCGTTGGCGGGCAGCACCGGCGACGCCGGTCGGGTGTCGGTTGGCGCCGACCGCATGACGATCGACGACGGCCTGGTTTCGACCGGCGCATTGGCCGGTTTCGACGACGTGCCGGCGAGCACCGGCAATGCCGGCGATATCCGGGTCGATGTCACCGGGTTGTTGTCGGTCACCGGAGGCTCGAGCGGGTTTCTGCGCGGCATCGCCTCGAACGTCAACCCGGGGACGGTCGGCAATGCCGGCAATGTGCGGGTCGCCGCCGGCGCGCTGTCGATCGCCGAGAACGGCGAAATCTCCAGCGGCACCTTCGGCGCCGGCAAGGGCGGCCGCATCTCGGTCGATGTCGCCGGCCGGCTGACGATCGACGCGGCCACGGCCGATCAGAGCTTTTTGACCGGCATCTCGTCGCAAACCAATTCGGGCAGCATCGGCAATGCCGGCGATGTGCGGGTGACCGCGGGAACCGTATCGCTCCGCGGCGGCGGCGCGATCTCCAGCGCCGCGACCGGTGCGACCGATATCGACCCGGCCAGCACCGGCGATGCCGGCGCGGTCAAAGTGGCGGTCCGCGGCCGGTTGTCGATCGACGGGCCGGGATCGACGATCGCCAGCAACACCGGCTCCGGGACGACCGGGCGCGCCGGTGAGGTCGACGTCGCCGCCGGCACGCTCTCGATCCGCGACAACGGAACCATCTCCGGATCCACCGGCGGCGCGGGAAATGGCGGCGATGTCGCAGTTCGGGCGGCCGGCGCGCTGGTCATCGACGGCACGCCCCGCCCGGCCGGGGCCACCGGCATCTTCGCGCGGGCCAGCGATCCGTTCTCCGGGGCGAATGCCGGTCGTGTCACCGTCACCGCCGCCGGCGTTTCGATCGGGGCCGGCGGGATCATCTCGACCTCGACCTTCGGCAACGGCAATGCCGGCGACATTTCGGTCAGCGCCACGGGCGCGCTGACGATCGACGGCGCCGGTTCGGCGGGCTTTGTGACCGGCATCGCGTCGAGCACCAATTTCGGCGCCGGCAATGCCGGGCGGATCGCGGTCGCGGCCGGGCGCCTGGCACTTTCCGCCGGCGGCGAGATTCAGAGCCTTACCTTTACCTCGGGCAGGGGCGGCGACATCACCGTCTCCGCCGCCGGCGATGTCGTGATCGATGGCGCCGCCGGCATAGCGCCGACCGGAATCCTGACCGATGCGCGCGCCGGCAGCAGCGGCGCGGCGGGCGCAATCCGCCTGGCCGGCGCCGACATCACGCTCGTCGCCGGCGGCGGCGTCAGCTCGGGCACCGGCGGCTCAGGCGCCGGCGGCGTTGTGCAGGTCGCCGCGAGCGACAGCCTGTCGCTCTCCGGCCCGGGCACCGGGATCACCGCCTCGGCGGCGGCGACGGCAAGCGGCGATGCCGGGTCGGTCGCGGCGACGGCGCCGGTGATCACCGTGGCGAACGGCGCCCGGATCGCCAGCACCGCCGCCGGGACCGGCGACGGCGGCGCGGTCGCGGTGACAGCGGCGGGGCCGTTGGTGCTCAAGGGCGGCGGCATCCCGAACACCGAGATTGCCGCCTCCGCAACCGGCCCGAAATCGGGTGCCGGCGGCGCGGTGACGGTCGGTGCCGGCAGCCTCGTCATCGAAGGCGGGGCGCAAATCGCCAGCTCGACCGCCGGACCCGGCGCCGGCGGCAAGGTCGAGATAAATGTCGCGAGCGATGTCGTGCTACCGGATGCCGGCCCGCAAATCAGCGCGCGCTCGACCGGCAGCGGCAATGCCGGGTCGGTCGCGCTCTCGGCGTTCCGGCTGGTGATGAGCAACGGCGCCGGGATCTCGACCGAAGCGCTGACCTCGACCGCGAACGGCGGCAACATCAGCCTGTCATTGCGCGATTTTCTCTATTTGACCAGCAGCCGGATCACGACGTCGGTCAAGGGCGAGACCGGCAATGGCGGCAACATCCTGATCGATCCGCAATTTGTTGTCCTCAACCACAGCAGCATTGTCGCACAGGCGATCGCCGGCCATGGCGGCGACATCGGCATCGATGCCGAACACTTTATCGCTTCGGCGGACAGCGTCGTCTCGGCCAGCTCGCAGCTCGGCATTTCGGGGACGGTGGTGATCAGCGGCCCGTTGGTCAATCTGAACGGGACCCTCGTCGTATTGTCGAGCGAGCTGCGCAGCGCCGTAGCCCTGACCCGCGACAGCTGCGCCGCGCAAGGCAACCGGCTGCGCTCGAGCCTCGTCGAAGCCGGACGCGGCGGGCTGCCCGAGGACCCGGAGGCGACGTTGCCGGCGCTTTACATCGCCGGGCGCGACCTCGGGCCGGGTCCGCGGCGATTGGCGGCCGCCAAAACCGCGGTGAGCGCGGTGCCGACGACGATCCATCTGACGATGCGCTGCGGCTGACGCGATGGCCAGCGCCACGAGCGAGGCGGCGAGCCGGACCGGCCGGCCGCGGGCGCGCCTATCGCGGCTTTTGCGCCGCGCCTCGGTCAGGGCGCTGATCGGCGCCAACATCGTCGCCGCGGTGGTCATCCTGGCGCGCGGCCAGGGTCTGCTGCAGCCGCTCGAATTGCAGATCTACGACGCGCTGCGGGTCGCCTGGGCCGGTGACCAGAGGAGCCCGCATATCCTGCTGGTCGGCGGCAGCGAAGCCGATGTCGAGCATTGGGATTGGCCGTTGCGCGACGGCGACCTGGCCGCGCTGCTGGAACGGATCGCGACATGGCAGCCGCGGGTGATCGGAGTCGATCTCTATCGCGACCACCCGGAGCCGCCGGGCAGCGAGCGGCTTGCGGCGGTGCTCGCCCGGCACAAGGAAATCGTCTGGTCGTTCAAGCTCAAGGGATCATCGCAGCCCGGGGGATCGTCGCAGCCCGGGGGACCGTCGCAAGCCGGGGTGCCGCCACCGGCGGTGTTGCGCGGCAGCGATCGCGCGGTGCTCGCCGATGTCGTGCCGGACCAGGGCAACATCGTCCGGCGCGGGCTCCTCTATGCCGATGACGGGGTCGATAACTATACCGGCATGGGGATGGCGCTGGCATTGGGCTACCTCGCCGCCGACCATATCGCGCCGCGGCCGGCGCCGGGCGACGGGCTGCGGCTCGGCAAGGCCGTGCTGACCCCGCTCGACGACACCAGCGGCCCCTACACCAGGCTCGACAGCCGCGGCTTTCAGATGCTGCTCGACTATCGCGGCGGCCCCGACCCGTTTGTGCTGAAGAGCGTCGGCGACATCATGCATGGCGATGATGCCGCCGCCTTGGTGCGCGGCCGGGCGGTCGTCGTCGGCATCACCGCCGAGAGCGTCAAGGATTCGTTTGCGACGCCGTTCAACACTGGGTTTCACAGCGCCGACCCGATTTGGGGCATTGCGCTGCACGCCCAGATCGCCGACCAGCTGATCCGCGAAGCCGAGGGCAAGACCGCGATCCTGGCGGCGCTGCCGCGCGCTCTCGAAAATTTGTGGATCTGGGGTTGGGCGATCGGGGGCGCCGTGCTCGGCATGGCGCTGCGCTCGACATTGCCGGCGGTGCTCGGCGTCGCGGGCGGCCTCTTGGCCTTGGCCGGCATCGTCTATGGCGCGTTCGGCGCGGCATTGCTGCTGCCGGCATTGCCGGCCGGGCTCGCCTGGATCGGCTCGGCCGGGGTGGCCAACCAATTGCTGCATGCGGCGAGCAACCGGGCTCGCGCGCATTTGCGGCGCAGCTTCGAACATTATCTGCCGCCCGCTGTGGTCGCTCAGATGGTCGAAGCCGAGACCTTGCCCAAGCTTGGCGGCGAGCGCCGCGAGATCTCGGTGCTGTTCACCGATGTCGCCGGGTTCACGGCGTTTTCCGAAAGCCTCGACCCGGAATTTCTGGCCGAGGTGACGAACCAGTATTTCGAGGGGGTGTGCGCCGCGGTCTTTGCTCAGGGCGGGCTTATCAACGAGTTTATCGGCGATGCGGTGCTGGCCTTTTTCGGCGCCCCGCACCATCAGCCGGACCATGCCGACCGGGCGGTCGCCGCGGCGCTCGGGATCGACGCCTTCGCCTGTCGGTTCAGCGCCGAGCAGCGGGCGCGCGGCGTGGCATTCGGCCAGACCCGGATCGGGGTCCATACCGGTGTGGCGATGGTCGGCAATGTCGGCACGCGCTCGCGGCTCAAATACACCGCGCTCGGCGACATGCTGAACACCGGCTCGCGGCTCGAAGGGCTGAACAAAACGATCGGCACCCGGATCTGCGTCTCAGGCGAGATCGCCGCAAAGGCGACGCGGCACAAGTTTCGCCCGATCGGATCGTTCGTTGTGATGGGGCGGCGCGAGGCGACCGATGTGTTCGAGCCGCTCGATCCGGCACATCGCGACGCGGCGCGGCTCGCCCGCTATGACGCGGCTCTGCGGGCCTTGGCGGCGACAATGCCCGAGGCGGCCGGAATGTTCGAGGCCCTTTATCAAGAAGACCCCGACGACCCTTGCGTTGCGTTCCACCGGCGACGGCTTGCGGCAGGCGAGACCGGAACCGTTATCGTGATGGCCGAGAAATGAGACGCCTCGTTCGTATCCGGCGTCAGAGCGGCGCAGTTTCCTGGGATGCCGGCGGCAGCCGAACCTTATCGATGTCGGTTTGAGAGAAATCGTCGCCCTGAAAACAGCAGCGGCAAATTCCGGCTCTTGGCCAACGCATAAGCAAAGCAATCGCCGTAATTCAGCCCCGCCGGATGGCGACCTTTGCCAAAACGCCGCCAGGCGACGCGCGCGGTCTCGGCCTGGTCCCGATCGACCGCAACGATTTCGATCGCGGCGCGGTAGAGCAGCAAATCGAGTTCGCGACCGCCGGCATCGCCCTTGCGGCTTTCAATGACGATCGAGGCTTCGAGCAGGCTCGCGGCTGATACGAGGCGCGGCGAGCATTCTCGATCGCTTGAGCGAAACGCGCGGCATTCTCCTCGTTCAGCAGCACCGCAATCAGCGCCGAGCTATCGATGACCATCAGCGCGGCAGCCCGTGCTCGTCGTAGCCGAGGATCGCTTCGGCGGATCGGGCATCGACATCCGGCAACTACCGCGCAGCGTCTGCCGATTTCGAGGATTTCCGCGGCAAGATTACGCCCCCGTATCGCCGTCGCACCCGTTGCAGCCGTTCTTCAGCCGCCCTGCGCACGGCGGTCGTGACCGACTCCCCGGCAGCTGCGGCAAGCTCGCGCGCGGATTTTTCGGTTGCAGCATCCTTGATATTCAACGCCATGGGATTGCCCAGGAATAAATAATCGGTGTATAAAGATGCCGGTTGTCGATTTGCCGTCAAGAGGCGGATCTATTCAGCCGGAATGATCACGGGCGAGACATGAAGTGGTTTTATCGCCCGATGGCGTTGGCATTCGTTTTGATGCTGTACGCCGGTCAGGCCGGCGCGCAGGCGCCGGGCAGCCGCGCCGCGGCGCTCGATGCGATCGGGCGCGGCACCGCGGCGTTCCGCGCCGGCGACATCGTCGCCGCGACGCAGCAATGGTCGGCGGCGATCCAATTGTGCCGCCAGGCGGGCGACGCCGATCTCGAAGCCCAGGCGCTCGCCCGGCGCGGCGAAGCCTATCGGGTGGCCGGCTATTGGCGCGACGCCGGCAGCGATCTGCAGGCGGCGCTGGCCAAGGCCGAAGCCAGCCATGACCAGGCGTTGACCGCGGCGGCGAGCGGCGCGCTCGGCAATCTCGCCTTTATGGCGCGGCGCAGCGCCGTCGCAGAGCCCTTGCTGCAACGCAGCCGCGACCTCGCCGACCGGTCGCACGATTGGACGACGCTCGCCGCCGCCGACAACGACCTCGGCAACCTCTACGCCGCGACCGGCCGCCCGGCGCAAGCCGAGGGCGCCTATGCGCGGGCGATCCAGAGCGCGGCGACCGCCGGCGACCCCGCGCTCGCTGCGACCGCGGAAACCAATGCCGCGCGCCTGGCGCTCGGCCGCGGCGATACCGGCAAGGCGGTCGCGCTGCTGCAGCGCGCGGTCGCCACCCTCGAACGGCAGCCGCCATCCTTTGCCGCGGGCATGGCGCTGGTTTCCGCCGGCTCGGCCGTGTTCGAGCGCGCCGGCCCGATCCCGGCCGATGCCGAGGCCGCCGCCGAACGCGCCTTCGACGCCGCCGACCGGACCGCCGCGGCGCTGCGCAATCCGACGCTCGCCTCGCTCGCCGAGGGCGGGCTCGGCCATCTCGACGAACGCGCAAACCGGCTCGACGAGGCCGCGGCGTTGACCGAGCGCGCGGCATCGGCTGCGCAGCAGGCCGGATCGCCCGATCTTTCCTACCGCTGGGATTGGCAGCGCGCTCGCCTCGCCCGCCGCCGCGGCGAAACTGAGGCGGCGCTTGCCGGCTATCGCCGTGCCGTCGCCGAACTGCAATCGGTGCGCCAGGACATCCCGGTCGAATATCGTGACGGCCGCTCCTCCTATCGCGCCACCTTCGGCCCGCTCTATCTCGAATTCGCCGACCTCCTGCTGCGCCGCGCGGCCGCCGGCGGCGTAGCGTCGCCGGCGCTGATCCGCGAAGCGCGCGACACGATCGAGCGCCTCAAGGAGAGCGAATTGCGCGACTATTTCCGCGATTCCTGCGTCGCCGATTTCGAGGCGGAAAAACGGCCGATCGAAACGATCGCACCGGGCACCGCGATCCTCTACCCGATCTCGCTGCCCGATCGGCTGGAAATGCTGGTCAGCTTTGGCGCCGAGGAGCGGCAATTCACGATTCCGGTCGGCGAGCCGGCGCTCCGTCGCGAGGTCCGGCAGTTTCGCCAATTGCTGGAGAAGCGGACGACCAACGAATACCTGGTCCCGGCGCGCCTCCTCTACGACCAGATCATGCGGCCGATCGAGCCGCTTTTGGCGGCCCATCATGTCGATACCCTCGTCGTCGTTCCGGACGAGGTGCTGCGCGTCGTTCCGTTTGCAGCACTCTATGACGGGACCGGTTTTCTTGTGGACCGCTACGCCACCGCGATCGCCCCGAGCCTCAAGCTCATTGAGCCGAAGCCGCTCGCCCCCGGCGCGGCGACCGCGCTCGTGCTCGGTGTATCGAAGAGTGTCGAGGGCTATGTCGATCTTCCGAATGTGCCGCGCGAGGTTGCCGCCGTGCATGCGATCGAAGGCGGCGACGTGCTGCTGAACGACGCTTTCACCCGCGCCCGGTTCGAGAGCGAATTGCGAAGCGGGCGCTTCAACATCGTGCACATCGCCTCGCACGGCCAGTTCGGCAGCGACCCGAGCCGGACCTTTGTCCTCGCCTTCGACGGAAGGCTGACCATGGACAATCTCGAATCCGACATCAAATACGCGACACCACGCGGCAACCCGATCGAGCTGTTGATTTTGAGCGCCTGCGAGACCGCGAGCGGTGACGACCGTGCGGCCCTCGGCCTTGCCGGAGTGGCGCTGAAGGCCGGAGCGCGCAGCGCGCTCGCCACCCTTTGGTACATCAACGACGTGGCTTCGGGCGAACTGATCGGCGATTTCTATCGCGCGCTGCAATCGGGGCCTCTGTCGAAGGCGCAAGCGCTGCGCAGCGCGCAACGGGCTCTCGCCGCCGATCCGCGTTTTGCTCATCCGGCCTATTGGGCGCCGTTTCTGCTGATCGGCAACTGGCTTTAAGCGCATGGTCGATGGTCTGCTGCTTCGGCTCGCCTTGGTCGCGTCGCTGGCGATGATCGCGCTGGCGCCGGCACGGTCCTTCGCGCAAGCCGCCGCGCCCGAGCCGGCCGCGCAACAGGATGCCGCCTTGCCGGTCTATAAGCCGCCGCCGCGCGGCGCCCCCGGCGGGCGGGTCGGCGGCGCCTCGCGCGGCACCGTCAAGCTCGCCGCCGCAAACCCGACGATCGAGCTCTTGGCGCCGCGCAACCATGCCGGGCTCAGCCTCAGCCCGACGCCGACCCTGTATTATTACGTCTCGGGGCCGGTGCTGTGGCCGACCCGGCTGACGATCCGCGCGCCGGGCCGCGCCGCTCCGGTGCTCGAAGCCAATATTCCGGCCCCCCGCGCCGCCGGCGTCTACGGCCTTGCGGTCGCCGATTATCGGGTGCGGCTCGAGCCGGGGATCATCTACACCTGGTCGGTGTCGGCGGTTCTCGATCCCAAGACGCCGGCCCGCGACGTTGTCGCCAGCGCTTCGCTGCTCGTCGCCGCACCCGATCAGCCTCTCGCCGATGCCTTGCGCGCCGCCCCCGCGTTGCGCCGCGCCGATGCCTTTGCCCAGGCCGGCCTGTGGTATGACGCCGTCGCTGCCGCAGCCGCGGCCGAGTCCTTCGACCGTCACGCGGCGCTCGATGCATTGATGGCCGAGGTCGGCCTCGCCGCGCCGCCGCGCCGCCCGTGATTTGTGCGCCGCCGCGCCGCGCCGGCCGGTTCCGGCCGCGGGCTTAGCGCGGTTCCGCCGTCTCCGGACGGCGCGCCGCCAGCTTCCGTTTCCTCATGTCGCAGAGGTCCGCAGGCAGCGGAAATGCGTCATCGACATAAGCAAAATCGTCCTCGGCTGTTTCCACGCCGGTTTGCGGGTCTGTCGAAAGCTTTCTGATGGCGTCGCTTTGCAGGGACAGAAACACGGTGGCGCCGGCCTCCGGGTCGGTGATAAAGCCGTGCGCCGTCCCCATCGCGACCGGCACCCGCGTTTTCTCGCGATAGGCGCGCCATTCGGTGTTGCGCGACAGGTGACCCCGGCCGGCAAAGATCACGAATTCGCTGTTTATTTTCCGATGGACATGCGGAAGGTAGGCGCCGTCGACAATGACGAGCTCCCAAATCCGTCCGCCGAACCAGCCCAGCCGGAAAATATCGAATGCGGCACCGCTTTTGTCGTCGCCGCGCACAAGATGCCTGACCCCGCCGAATGGAGCACCGTTCTCATCTTTGAACGGCAAGTCGCCGATCGATAAATGCACGATCCTGTCGGAATATTGCCGTCCCGGCGCCGAATGAAACCGGCGATACAGCTCCTCGATCAACTCGTCGTCGCCCATGACGGCCCTTTCACGCAGCTCGGCGCAGCGCACCAGCGAGACCCGGTCGCGCCGTTTCCCGCATATGGGGACGGGTGTCCGCCTTGCCAGCCGACGCCTCAACCGCCGTAGGAGAAGAGGCGGCTGCGGTGCTGCTTGAGCCACAGCCGCGGCGTGCGCGTGTCCGGCACCAGGCTTTCGACGAGCCGCCAAAAGCGCGGGCCGTGGTTCATCTCGGCGAGATGCGCCACCTCGTGCGCAACGACATAATCGACGACCGGATCGGGTGCGAAGACGAGCCGCCAGCTGAACGACAGATTGCCGGTGCCCGAGCAGCTGCCCCATCGGCTTCTGGTGTCGCGCACCGAAACGCGCGCGACTTTATGGCCGATCGTCAGCGCCAACGGACGGGCGCGCCGCGCCAGATCGTCACGAGCGAAGGCAGCGAGGTGATCGCGCAGCCGGCGCGCAAGATGCGCCGGATCGCCCTTGACCCGAATCTCGCCGCCGGCGATCACGACCAAGGGTGCCATCGGATCAGTTTCCCGCCGCACCCGATGCAACACGCCCAGCACCGGCACCATGGCCCCCTCGGCAAACGGCACCGGCGGCGGCAACGCCTGGAGCCGGGCCGCGACCCAGCCGCGCTGCGCTTCGAGAAACCGCAGCGCCGGACCGATCGGGACGCCCCGCGGCAAGGTCAGCTCGACCACCCGCTCGGCCGCGTTGATCCGCAGTCCGACCCGGCGCGCGCGCGGGCTCAGCCGGACCGCGAGCGGTATGCCGAGGTCCAGCGCCGCCGCTCGCCGGCGCAGTTCGTCGAGCGCCGATTCGCCACCGCGTTTCGCTCGTATTCCGAAAATGGCGCGAATCCTCGGCTTTTCCTTCCTCGGCGCCGGGCGGATCAGACCGGCCAGCGAAAAGCCTTCTGCCTTTGCCTTGATTCCGCAAGCGCGCTGGCGCCCAGACGAGCGGAGCGGGCGACGAAAAACGACAATGCGGCAGGGGGCTCGGCGCAGGGGAATAAACCAGGTCCCGAGATCATCATAATTGCGGCGGCAACGGAACGGGACACGGATGAAAAAGCTCGCAGGCGTGCTTTGCCTGGCGGCTCTGCTGTTGTCGGGCTGCGTGCAAAGCGCCCGCGATCCGCCGCCGTCCCGACCGCCGGGCCCCGCCTATAACGGCAGCATGGGCGGCGGCGACGGCGGTGGCGGGGGTGGCGGCGGCGATGGCGGCGGGATGTAGGCCGGCGGTCGGCTACCGGAACATACGGCCTTGCGGCGGCAGGCCGAGCAGGATCTGGCCGACGGTCTCGAAATGGATCGGCCGGCCCTGCCCCTGCTGGCTGCCGGCATGCATGTCGCGCAGCCGCCGCTCAAACGGGTTCTCGTTGAAGATCGCGGTGGCGCCGGCGGCGCTGTAGACGGTGCTGACGACCTCGCGCGATTGCTGGATCGCCCAGGTCGCGGCGAGGCGCAGCCGCGGGTGCTGCTCGGGCAGAAAATCGCCGCTGCGCTCGGCCGCTTCCCACATCTCGGCGAGGGTGGCGTGGATAAAGGCGCGGCATGAGCGCAATTTCGCCTCGCATTGCGCGACCTGCGATTGGATCACATTGTTCTCGCGCAGCGGGCTCCTCGCGCCGCGCGGAATCTTGTCGCGCGCCAGCACGATGAAATGCTCGAGCGCGCCACGCGCGATCCCCAGCGACACATTGGAAAAGCCGGCGGCATACATCATGCCGCTGGTGAATTTGTAGAGGAGGCCGGGCTCGCGCCGTTCGGCCTCGTTGTCGCGCGAGCAGGTATATTTCTGCGGCACAAACAAATCCTCGACCCGATAGCTGTCGCTGCCGGTGCCGCGCAATCCGATCACCTGCCAATTGTCGATGATCGTGGCACTCGATTTTGGGAACAGCACGGTGCGGACAAACGGCCGTCCGTTTGGATTGAGTCGCGGCGTGCCGTCCTTTTCGAAAATCGGCACATGCGCACCGAGCCAGGTCGCGTGCCGGCTGCCGGTGGCAAAGCCCCAGCGCCCGGTGACGCGAATGCCGCCTTCGACGGCGACACCGCGCCCGGCACCCGGCAATTCTGGGCCCCAGGCCAGAATGCCGCGCGGCGGGCCAAAGATTTCGCGCGCCACTGCCGGGTCGAGATAGGGGGCCGACATCGAGCAGCCTGAATTCTGGCCGAGCGACCAGGCGGTGCTGGGGTCGGCCTTGGCGATCTCCTCGAGCACCTGAACATAGGTGCGCGGGTCGAGCTCGGCCCCGCCCAGCGAGCGCGGCAGCAAAAGCCGGAAAAACCCGCCCTCGACCAGACGCTCGACCACCCGCTCAGGCAATTGCCGGCCCGCTTCGATCTCGTCCGCCGCGGCGATCAGCATTGGCGCCAAGTCGCGGGCGCGCTGCACGTAATCGACCGGGCCGGCCGCGGCGCCGGGCTTTTCGAGCGGGGTCGACGACATTCTTTTCTCCTGCTGCCGGCGCCGTTTCGCCGCAAATCTTACGCGAGAGGATACATCGCCCGGCCGATGTGGGGCGACGATTCTGTGCAACCCGCCCTTGCCGAGCGCGGCGGGATCAGGCGGGGCGGACCAGCGGCCACCACCAGCGCCGAGTCAGCAGCAAGGCGATCAGGCCCTCGATCCCGGTGGCCGCCGCTGCCGAGGACGCGCCGATCATGTCCGCCAAGACGCCGATATGGATAAAGCCCAGCATCCCGGTGCCGATGCACACCGACAGCACGCCATAGACCCGGCTGCGCATCTCCACGGGTGCTGCGAGGTAGACGAGGGTCGCCTGCATGATGCTGAAGCCCGCATTGGCGAGACCGGTCGCCAGCAGCACCGAGCCGGCGAACAGCGGGTAGGGCGTCAGTGTGAACAGAGGCACCAGGGCGAGATACCCGAACACACCGCCGAGATAGAGCCGCGAGAAAAATGCGGGCCGCGCGCCGATCGCGATCGCGATCGCGCCGCAAAAGGCGCCCACCCCGTCCATGCTCGACAACAGGCCGATGCCGGCCGGCCCGAGCCCCAGCCGATCGTGGCCGATCACCGGCACCATGCTGGTAAAGGGCCAGCCAAAGACGTTGTAGATCACGGTAATGACCAAGATTGCGCCGAGCCGGCGGTCGTGGCGCACCACCCTGAGGCCGGCGATCATGCGCACCAGGATGCCGTCTGCGATCGTCGGTCCGCCGCTGCGGCGATGGCGGATCTGGACCGCGGCGGCGATCGCGGCGAGATAGCAGAGGACGCTCATCGTAAAGGCGCCGCCGATCCCGACGCCGGCGAGCAGCACGCCGCCCAAGGTAGGGCCCAGCATGCGGCTCGCATTGTTGGCGCCGACATCGATCGACATCGCGGCACTCATCCGCTCGGCTCCGACCACCTCGCCGATCAGGGTGCGGCGCACCGGGTTGTCGGTGGTCCAGCCGACCCCGTTGACAAAGCTCGCAACCGCCAGATGCCAGACCGCCAGCGCCCCCGCCCAGGCGAGGATCGCGAGGCTCAGCGAGGTCAGCAGCATCGACACCAGGACGAAGACGAGCGCGATGCGGCGCTCGACCCGCTCGGCGGCGGCGCCGATCACCGCGCCGAAGAGCGCCATCGGCAACACCCGCAGCATCGTCAGCAATGCGACGACAAAGGGCGAGCCGGTGCGCTGATAGGCGAACACGGCGACGGCCAGCATTTCGAGCCAGCGCACCGCGAACACCACGAGGCCGACGACCCACAGCCGCAAAAAATCGGGCTCGGCCAACACCGATCCGCGCCATGCGGGCGCAAGCGGCAGCGGTCCGAGATGCGCGAGCCGCTGCCCCGCGCGCCGCACCATGTCGAAACCCGGCATTCCTCCCCCTTGGTCGGTCCGCATTTGCCCCGCCGACGCGGGGCCCAGCCCGACCGTTCAGTCTGCGGCGGTCCGAGCCGGGATCGGGCAGGCGACGCCGGTGCCGCCGAGGCCGCAATAGCCGTACGGGTTTTTGGCGAGATATTGCTGGTGATAGTCTTCGGCGAAGTAGAAGGGCGGGGCGTCGGCGATCTCGGTCGTGATCGCGCTCCAGCCGGCCTTTTCGAGGCGGGCCTGGTAGGCCTCGCGCGAGGCCTCGGCCGCCGCCTGCTGCTCCGGCGAAAAGGTGTAGATTGCCGAGCGGTACTGGGTCCCGACATCGTTGCCCTGGCGCATCCCCTGGGTCGGGTCGTGGCTTTCCCAGAACAGGCTCAACAGCTTTTCATAGCTCGTGACCTTGGGGTCGAAAACGACCAGCACCACCTCGGCATGCCCGGTGCGGCCGCTGCACACCTCCTCATAGGTCGGGTTCGGGGTCGAGCCGCCGGCATAGCCGACCGCCGTGACCCAGACGCCCGGCGCTTGCCAGAACACCCGCTCGGCCCCCCAAAAACAGCCGAGCCCGAACATCGCTTGCTCCAGACCGCGCGGGTAAGGCGGCTCCATGCGGTGGCCGTTGACAAAATGCGTCTCGGGCACCGGCATCTTGAGGGCCCGGCCCGGGAGGCAGTGTTCGGGGCTTGGGACCGTGAGCTTGCCGCCGGTGAATGGCCACATCGGACACCTCGTTGCTGTGCGACAGCATGGCTGAAGGACGGTCTTCGATATAGACCGCGCCTGCGCCTGCGCCAACAGGCGTCTGTGCATGCCGACGCGGTGGGCAGCCCGCAGGAAACCGGGGATGCAGCGACGATGTTGTCAGGCGCGTCAGACCGGAGTAATAGGGCGCGTAAGCCAAGGCCGAAGGGGGTGGTGACCTATGGCTTTACTCCAGTCTCGAGGATGGATGCGGCGCCGCTCGCTGCTCGCCGTTGTGCCGGCCCTGTTCGCAATCGGATTGGCGGCGGAGCGAGCGCGCGCCGCCACCGCCGATGCGGCAGCATTTATGAACGATTTGCTGGGACAGGCGATCGCGGTCCTGAACGGCAAAACGTCGATGGCCGAGCGACGGGCGCGGTTTGCCCAGCTGTTTCACGCCGATTTCGACGGCCCCGGCATTGCCCGGTTTGTGCTCGGCCGCTACTGGCGCACCGCCAGTCCCGACGAGCGCCAGGAGTTTCTCAAGCTGTTCGACGATTACGTCGTCCTGGTCTACAGCACGCGCCTGGCCGACTTCAGCGGCCAAACGTTCAAGGTGCGCGGCAGCCGGGCTGACGCCGACGCGACCATTGTCTCGACTGATATCGTCAGCCCGGGAGCGGCCCAGCCGATCGAAATCGACTGGCGGCTTGTCGGCGGCGACCACGGCTACAAAATCACCGATGTGGTGGTCGGCGGGGTCAGCATGATGGTCACCGAGCGCTCGGAATTCGCCTCGGTCATCCAGCGCCATGGCGGGCAGGTGCAAGGATTGCTGGCGCTGATGCGCGAAAAGACCGCGAGCGCCCAGTAGCCGCAAGGAGCGTGATCCTCCCAGGCTCGATCATTTTACTCATCGTCCCCGCGAAAACGGGGACCCCGAGCAACCGTTGATGCCCTCGGCCTTGGGTTCCCGCTTTCGCGGGAATGACGGATTGATTGATCCTATCGGATCACGCTTTAGGAGATCTTCCAGCTGCCGTCTGGCTGGAGACAGCTGTCGAAGGTATAATGCTCGGCGGCGGTGTTTCGCTTTGTCGTCGCCAAAGTGTATCGGACGGCCTCGCAGTGCAGGCCGCCGGAATTGTATTTCTTGATCAGCCTGACCGTGCCGTAATTGCCGGAGGCCGGATTGGTCCATGACGCGGTTGTGCCGACCGCATGGCCGTGGATTTTGCCGTTGACGGTCTCGCGCAGGATGTCGAGGTCCTGGCGGGTCAAGGTAACGCTCGATTCGAAGCCGAGACCCAACAGCTGCGCCTGCGCCGGTAGGCTGGCTAGAATGCCGGCCAGAACGATCGGCTTGATCGACATCGACATCGGAACGCTCCAAGAAACGGGGCGCGAAGGCTGACCGCGGACGCTTGCGAGGTCAACCCGATTTCCGATGGCAGTCAGCCCGCCAGTCGCCGCAGCCGCCCTATTCGCCCGCCGTTTCGGGGACGTCGGTGCCGACCAACCAGCGCACCCTCGCCGCCGCCTTGGCCTGACGCAACCGGTCGCGGGCACTGGCATAGGCTGCGAGCGCGAGGCGGTCCGCCTCGGCGACCGATCCCTGCGTGGGCAGCACACAGGCGGTCGGGCAGCGGGTGATTCCCCGAGTGCGGATGAATTCGGCGACTGCGGCCTCCTTGCCGACCCATTGGAGCTTGTCGCCCAGCTTTTTGTACGTCGTCACCTTCGCCGTCCTTTTCCAACCGCAGGGCGGGTTTCGCCTCTGCGAGCCGGAATCTGGGCGGGCGATTCGCCGGCCGCTATGAAGGAGATCACACTGGATTTCGGGAAGAAACACGCCCCGCCGCCTTGTGGAGCCGGACCGGCGGCACAAGGCCGCAAATTCGTTGCGGAAGAAAGGCGCGAGTTCCGGCGACGCTAATCTGGCAAATTGCCGTTTTGTTCCCGGCTACGCTGCCGGCAGCACGGCTTCGGCCGGACCGGAATCACGCGCACCGGTGCCGATAAACAACACCATCAGCGCCGCGCCGAGCAACAGCAGGCCTGCAGCGACAAAGGCTTCAAGATAGGTGCCGAAGGCGATGCGCAGCACGCCGCCCAGATAGGCCGCGGCGGCGCTGCCGAGCTGATGGATCACGGTGATCCAGGCGACCATAATGCCAGTGCGCTCGACGCCGACGACGCGGTTGAGCAGGCGCACGGTCGGCGGCACGCTGGCGATCCAGTCGAGCCCGTAAAACACGCTGAACAGGGTCAGCCCATAAAATGACATACCGAAGGCGAACGGCAGATACATCAGTGCCAGCCCGCGCAGCCCATAATACCAAGCGAGCAGCAGGCGGTTGTCCCAGCGGTCGCTGAGCCAGCCCGACAGAGTGCCGCCGACAAAGCTGAACACGCCGGCCGCGGCGAGAAGGCCGGCACCCTCGACCTCGCTCAGCCCATGATCGACACAGGCCGGGATCAGGTGGGTGCCGACGAGCCCGTTGGTGGTCGCGCCGCAGACGAAATAGCCGCCCGCGATCAGCCAGAAATCGCGCTTTCCGGCGCCGTCCCCGAGCGCGCGAAAGGCGATCGCGAACGGGTTGCCGGCCGGCGTCGGCTCCGCCCCGGCGGCAGGCTCGGCGCCATAGGGAGCAAGGCCGAGGTCGTGCGGCCGGTCGCGCATCAGCAAGAGCACCGGCGGGACAAAGATGATGACGATTCCGGCCAAGGCGAGCGACATCGTGCGCCAGCCGAAGCCGGTGACGAGAGCCGCGAGGCTCGGCAGAAAGACGAGTTGGCCCGCCGCATTGGCCGCGGTCAAAACGCCAACGACGAGTCCTTGACGGACCTTGAACCAGCGCGCGGCGATATAAGCCGCGATATAGGCGCCGATCACCCCGGTGCTGATGCCGACGACCACCCCCCACAGCAGCACCAATTGCCACGCTTGGCGCATCGCCGGCGAGAGTGCGACCGCGCCCCCGGTCAGCGCCAGTGCCAAGGTCATCGTGCGGCGCACGCCGAACCGGTCCATCAGCGCCGCGGCAAACGGGCCGATCAGCCCATAGAGCAGCAAATTGATGCCGATCGCGAACGAGATCGTCGCCCGCGACCAGTCGAACTCCTGCTCGAGCGGCACGATCAGAACGCCCGGCGCGGCACGCACCCCGGCGGTCAAGAGGCCAACAATAAAAGTCACCGTGGCGATGACCCACGCATAATGCAGTTTGCTACGGACGCGCATGATTATTCCTCGAAGAGGTGCCGTAGCCGCGGCGCGTACCGGGTTGGGTTCGTGACGCCAAGCTCGAGAATCGTCGAGAGATATGGAACCGCAGGGGTGGCCTGCCGTCCTAAAAGCGCGGAACAGGGATGGAGCGGCAGATGATGTTCGACGATGGGTTCGGCCCTGGTTTTTTTGCCGGGTTGTTGCTGGCGGTGGTGCTGTTGCCGATGGCGCCGGCTCGGGCGGCCAAATGCCCGGTCAACCACGACCAGTTGACTAAGGCCTTGAAGGCGAGTGTCAAGCCTAGCGGAGGCCCGAGCAATGGCGGTCTCGACAACAACGAGTGGGCCGCTGTGGTCGCCCGCGACGGCACTCTTTGCGCCGTCAGCTTCAGCGGACAAAAGCCGGGCGACCAGTGGCCGGCGAGCCGCGCCATCGCCATCGAAAAAGCCGGCACCGCAAACGGGGTCAGCACCAGCACGCGCGCGTTCTCTACCGCCAATCTCTATGCCGGGGCGCAGTCCGGCGGGCCGCTCTACGGTATCGTTACGACCGACCCGCCGCGCGGCGATGTGCTCGACACCGGCGACCCAACGAAATTCGGCAGCGGCTCCGACCCGGCGGTCGGCAAGATCGTCGGCGGCACAGTCGTCTTCGGCGGCGGGCTCGCCCTCCTCGACGGCAAAACGGTCGTGGGCGGTCTCGGCGCCAGCGGCGATAGCGCCTGCGCCGACCACAACATCGCCTGGCGTGTGCGTCACGCGCTTGGCCTCGACAAGATGCCGGGCGGCGGACCTGATACCGACCAGATCATCTATGACGTCGGCCCAAACGGCAAAAGCGCCTCCGGCTTTGGCCATCCCAAATGCAAGGGCACAGAGGACGAGATGGCCCGGCAGATCGGCGCCGGCAAATAGCATCCTTCATTCGAGCGGCTCGGTGTCGACGATCTCGATGCCGAACCCGGCAAGCCCGACATAGGTGCGCGAGCGCGTCGCCAGCAATTGGATCGACGAAATCCGCAGGTCGCGCAGGATCTGCGCGCCGAGCCCGACCTCGCGCCATTGCATGCTGCGCTCGCGCTCGGACCGGCTCGCGGTTTCGCCGACGGTCGAGATCGGCACCCCCGAGGCGCCGTCGCGCAGATAGACGAGCACGCCCTGCCCCGCCGCCTTGAAGCGGTCGAGCGCGGCATGGATCGGCTTGGCGCCGCCGAACAAATCTTCGAGCACGCTGGCGCGATGCAGCCGGGTCGGCACGTTGGTGCCGTCGCCGATATGGCCGTAAACAAAGGCGTAGTGGTGCACCTTGTCGAACGGCGTCACATAGGCATAGCCGGACAGCTCGCCGATCTCGCTCGCTACGGTAAATTCGGCGACCCGCGTCACCAGCTTTTCGCGCGCCTGCCGGTAGGCGATCAGATCGGCGACCGAAATCCGCCGCAGCGAATGCGCCTTGGCAAAGGCCGCGACCTGCGGCCCGCGCATGACCGTGCCGTCGTCGTTGACCAATTCGCAGATCGCCGCCACCGGCTCGAGGTCGGCGAGCCGGCACAGATCGATCGCCGCCTCGGTATGGCCCGAGCGCATCAACACGCCGCCTTCCTTGGCGATCAGCGGAAAGATGTGGCCGGGCCGGACAAAATCGCCGCGCCCGGTATTGCCGTTGGCGAGGTTGCGGATCGTCGCGGTGCGCTCCTCGGCCGAGATGCCGGTCGTCGTACCGTGCCGATAATCGACCGAGACGGTAAAAGCGGTGCCGTGAATCGCGTCGCTGTCGGCGACCATCGGGGCGAGCTCCAGCCGCCGGGCGATCTCGCCGGTCAAGGGTGCGGTCACGATGCCGCAAGTGTGGCGGATGATGAACGCCATCTTTTCGGGGGTGGCATGGACCGCCGCGAGGATCAAATCGCCCTCGTTCTCGCGGTCGTCGTCATCGGTGACGATGACGATCTCGCCGGCGGCAAAGGCCTCGATCGCCTGGCTGACGCGGGATTGGGGCACACTCATCCTTTCGGCCCGATGACGCCATTGGCGACGAGAAACCGCGGGTTGGCGAGGCGCAGCCGCTCGATGGTCATCCGCCACAGGATAGCGCGGACCGCAGCGGACCGCGGCTCCGAATTCTCGAACGCACCAATGCGCAGATCGCGGGCAAAGCGGCGACTGAGTTCGTCGTCGGCGGGCGCACCGGCCCCCACCCCAACCCTCCCCCGCATGCGGGGGAGGGAGTGGGGTTCGCGGGCGGGGAAAGCCGGTTCAAGCGCGGCCCGGTCTGGGAGAGCGGAAGCCGGCTCCTCCCTCCTCCGCTCGCGGGGGAGGGTCGGGGAGGGGACAGCGTCCTTCGTTGAGGCGCTATAAAATGTCGCCAGCGCCGCGCCGATTTCACCTTGGCCCTGCGGGTCCGCCGCGGCTTCGCGCGCCGCGATCGCCATGCAATTGGCGACAAGACGGGCATCGAGCCGGCGTTCCGGCGGCAGCAGCGGCAACAGATCGTCGAGCAGCACGTCACGAGCGAAAGCAAGCAGCGCCGGGCCGTCGGGCAAATCACGCATCGGCCGGGTTTCCGCCGCGGTCGAGCAGCATCAGGATCTCCAGCTCGCATTCGCCGGCGCGCCGGCCGGTCAGCGCCAAATCGAGGCTGCGCTCGCCGCCCAGCATATGGCGGTCGCTCTGCTGCAGAGCAATGATCGCCCAGCGCACGCTCGCCAGCACCTCCCAAAAAAACACCCGCTGCGGATCGACGGCGCGCCCCGATTCACTTTCGTAGCCCCGATAGAACGGCGCGCGGTCGGCGATCCCGCCGGCCTCGCGGTCGAGCCGGGCAAAGCGCCAGCCCTTGCTGCAAAACCAGCCGATATCCTCGTCGGGATCGCCCCAGCCGGCAAATTCCCAGTCGAGAATGCCCGTCAGTCGGGCACCGTTGAGCAGATAGTTGCCGGTCCGAAAATCGTGGTGGCACAGGACCGGCGCAACCGGCGGCGGCAGGTTGGTTTCGAGCCAGCGCATGCCCCATTCCAGGACCGGCCGCGGCATCGGATGGGCGTCGAGATAGGCGCGAAAAGCGGCGATCTGGCGCTGCGGCCCCGCGTCGTCATAAGGCGCCAGAAAAGAGAGGTCGGGACGCGGCGGACGGACCCTATGGATCCGGGCGAGCTCGCGGCCGAGCCGCTCGGCGAGCGCCGGCAAGTCCGGGTCGAGCGCCGGGTCGCGGGTGATGCGATGCGCCGCGGCGGTGCCGGGGACGCGGCGCATGACCAAAAAAGGCTTGCCGAAGACCGCCGGGTCGGCGCTGGCGAACAGCGGCTCCGGCACCGTCACCCCGGCGGCAAACGCGGCTTTCAGCACCGCGAATTCTTGCAGCCGGTCGAGGCTCGACGGAACTCCGGTTGCCGCCGCGGCGCGCAGCACCAGATGCTGCTCGCCGGGGAGCGCGCCGCCAAAAAAACGCGCGTCGAGGCCCCAATTCTCCTGGATCGACCCGCCGGCGAGCGGGGCAAGGCCGGTGATTTCGACCGAATGCGCGCCGGTTTCAGCGGCGAGAAACCGGGCGAGCGACGCCTGCCGCAGCGCCTCAGATGGCGGCGACGCCGTGCCCGCCATCGACCGCGATCACCGCGCCGGTAATGTAGGCGCCGGCCGGCGACGCCAGCAGCAGCATCGCGCCGTCGAGATCGTCGGTGTGGCCGACCCGGCCGAGCGGAATCCGTCCGACCAGCTTCCTTCCCGGCTCGCTGCGCAGAAAATCATGGGTGAAATCGGTGTCGATATAGCCCGGCGCCAGCGCATTGACGAGAATCCGCCGGCGCGCCAGCTCCATCGCCAAGACATGCGTCAGGTGGATGAGGCCGGCCTTGGCGCTGCAATAGCTCGGCACATAGGCGATCGTGCGGATGCCGAGGACCGAGGCGATGTTGACAATGCGGCCCGGCCGCCCGCGTTCGACGAGATGGCTCGCGAATTCGCGGGCCATCAGCCAGGCGCCCTTGAGATTGGTGTCGAGCACGCGGTCCCAGTCCGCCTCGGTATGCTCGAGCGCCGGTTTGGAGACGACGACCCCGGCATTGTTGACGAGCAGGCTGAGCGGCCCCAATCCGCGCTCGGCCGCGGCGACCGCGGCGGCGACGCTGTCCTGCCGGGTCACGTCGAGCGCCACCGCCAGCGCCGCGCCGCCGGCGTCCTCGATTTCGGCCGCCGCCTCGGCGAGCCGCTCGGTGCGCCGCGCCGCCAACGCCACCTTGGCGCCGGCGGCCGCGAGCAGCAGCGCCAGATGGCGCCCGATCCCGCTCGAGGCACCGGTAACGAGCGCCACCTCTCCGCTGAGATCGAAGCTGGGCAAGGCGGCCATCGAAAACCGCAAGCCTCCTTTCGACACCGGTCAGGCGAAGGCGCGTTTGAAGGCGGCCCAGACCTGGCGCTGCGCGGCCATCGCGTCGTCGACGAGCGGGACCATGCCGAAAAATCCGTGGATCATGCCGGGATATTCCCGGTGCTCGACCGCGACGCCGGCACGCCGCAACGCCGCGGCGTAATCGGCAGCCTCGTCGTGCAGCACGTCGCATTCGGCGGCGACGATGACGGCCGGCGCCACCCCGGCAAAGCTCGTCGCCTTGAGCGGCGAGGCGTGCCAATCCTCGGCATCGGCGGCGCTGCGCAGATAATGGTCGCGAAACCAGGCCATCGCAGCTTTTGTCAGCACACCGCAGCCTTCGGCGTATTTGGTGTAGCTAGCGCTCGACAGCGTGTAGTCGGCGACCGGGTAGACCAGCGACTGCAGCCGCAATTGCGGGCCTCCGGCATTGCGCGCCATCAACGCCACGACCGCGGCAAGGTTGGCGCCGGCGCTGTCGCCGTGGACGCCGAGACGGGCGGGATCGGCGCCAAGACCTGCGGCGTTGTCATGGACCCAGCCCAACGCCGCCCACGAATCCTCGACCGCGGCCGGGAATTTGTGCTCGGGCCCCTTGCGGTAATCGACCGAGGCGACCAGCGCGCCGGCGCCGGCGCAGAGGTTGCGGGCGATAAGGTCATGGGTGTCGAGGCTGCCGATCACATGGCCGCCGCCGTGATAATAGACGATTGCCGGCACCGGCCGCGCCGCGTCAGGCCAATAAAGCCGCAGGCGGATATCGCCCGACGGGCCGGGGATCGTCCGCTCCTCGACGCGGGCAACCGGCAGCGGCTCGGCCTTGCGCGAGCGCGCCGTCGCCTCCATCTGGGCGCGCGCCTCGGCCGGGGTCATCGCCTCGATCGGACGCAACTCGAGCCGCGCCATCGCGTCCAGCACCTGGACGATCTGCGGATGCAGGTTCGGCATCGCGGGCCTCTTAATCGACGTGGATCGCGCTTGTTATGACGCCGGGTAGTGGGTGCGCAGCGGCTCGCCGCCCACTTCGGCCGGCTCGGCGTCGATCAGGATAAAGGCGAACACCGCCGGCGCCGAGCCGGTATTGACCCAAGCATGCATCGTGCCGCGCTGCACGCAAATGTCGCCGGGCCTCATATGCACGACCTCGCCGCTGTCGAATTCGAGGTCGCATTCGCCGTTGAGCAGGATCGCGTAATCGACGGTTTCGGTGCGGTGCATGAATCTGGGCGCGCCGGGGGCGAATTCGGTAACCCGGATCACCGTGCCTTGGCCGGTGCCGACATAATTGTAGCGCTTGACAAAGCCGGCGCGTTGCGCGGGCTCGGCCGCGGCCGAATTGTCGGCCGGCATCTTGTCGGTGGACCAGATCTCGACGCCGGAGATGTGCGGCCGGTTGAGCCGGGGCACCGCATCGAGCCGCTCGTCGCTGGCGACGACCGCCTTGCCGTTCGCGTCGTGCCCGGTGACGATCCGCCTGACCTGCAATGCCATCGCCGCTCTCCCCTTATCGACCTCTCGTATTTCAGTATAGGGGCAACGCGGTAAATCCCTCAGCGGCAACCCACGACCGCGCGATTTACTGCGGGACCCAGTCGGGGACGGTGCAATTGCCGGTGCCGGGCAACTCGGTGTAGTGGCACTGCCCCTTGCTCTGGTCCGGCTCGATCGTGGTGCGCAAGAACTTGACCGGCCAGGCTGGCTCGCCTTGATCCTTCTTGTCGGTCGGGAACGGTTCCGGCGGCGGCCGGTGCGGCGAGGGGTTGGTAAGCGTCGCGTCCGCCTTGAAACCCTCTTTGGGGATCGTGAACGAAAAGCCGTAGCAGCCCTTGGGTGGGCAATCGAGGTCCTTGACCGCCCATTCTTTGCAGACCCCAGCCGTCTGCGCCTTGAAGTCCTTGTTGGCTTTCACCAGCGGATCGTCGTCGCTCACTGCCGAGCCGCAGGTCTCGCCCGACGGCTTGCAGAACGTGAGCGGCTGGCACAGCCCGTTCTTCGGGATCACTTTGAGCGAATCGTCGGTCAGCTTGCTGAAATCGACGGTGACGCTGACGATGCCTTTATCCTTGACTCGACTGGTATCGACGTCCAGCCAAGGTTGCTTCGCGCCAAACTCATGGTCGAGCGTCAGGTCGATCAGCTTCACCCGGATCGCTTTGATGTCGGCGGCGGTGGCATCCTTGCCGAGGTAGATCTGGTAGGTCTGGCGCGTGCTCGGCTTGGCGTAAACGAAGAAGACGTTGTAGGTGCCGATAAATTTAAGATTGGGATTGATCTGGGTGTCGGGCTGGAACACATTGACGGAGCTGGTCGTAGATGCGCCGCCATTCTGGGTGTTATAGGGTTCGGTCTTCTGTATTGTGAACGGCACCGTGGTGTCGAGGTAATAGGTGCCGTTGTTGACGGTCAACGTTTCGCGGGTGTTTATGGCGGTGCCGGCCATGCGGATGAACGGCCAGCGGCATTCCAGCGTCGTCTGATCCTTGTCGCATTTATTCTGATACCAATGCTTCCACTCGCGGGTCGCGTTTTTGTGGGTCGGGTCGTCTTTGTCTTGATCGCCGGCAAGGAACTGGCGGTAGAGCGGCACCCCGTAGCATTTCGGGTTGGTGCAATCGGCGTCCCACTTGTCGCCAAACGTCGTGTGAAAAATCACTGTCGACACATAGTCGTAGGGGCTGGTCTTAGCCGTCACCGTCGGCGCCTTCTTGCTCGGCGACTTGCAGGCGTTGGCGGGCTCGTTGTTCTTGCCGATATTTGAGGCGCATTCCGGGGTTTCGACCGGGGCGGTGAAGTAATCGTCCTCGTTGACCGAGATCGTCTGCTTCAGCGGGTTGGGCGGGTCGAGCGTCGCCTGAATGTTGTTGCTGAGCCCGGTCAAGGCACCGTCGTCGTCGTTCAGCTCGGTCTGCCGGTCGATACTGGTAAAGTCGTTGAAATATGTTTTCGGGTTCACCTGCGGCGCCACGCAGTAGACGCTGCCGACCGCAGCCGCGTCGGTGAGGTAGCTGCCGGCCTGCCCGAAAGCCCCGGTCTCCGGTGTCGCGCCCTTAAACGGCTCGAACAGCGGGTCGATGACAAAATGCCGGATATCGACATTGCCGAAATAGAGATTTTCGGCATGGAACGCCGGCGGATAGAAAAAGCCGTTGGGCTGCTTCCACGCGATCGCCGCATTCGGCACATAGCACGGGTTTTTCGCGTTTGCGGTCTCGTCCTTGAGGACCCCGGCAGTCTGTTTTGTGCCGTAGATGCACTTGTCGATCGCGGTGTTGAAATCGCCAACCGCGCATCCCGCGGTCGACACGTCGAGATAAGCGGTCGAATCCCGATAGGACGGTCCGTCGTAGATGTTCTCCATCCGCTGGTTGTTGAAGAAGCCCGTGAGCGGCAGGCTCACACCCTCGGCCTTGTTGAGGCAGTAGCTCGGCAGCTTCGAGCTTGTCGGCTTCGCGCATTTTTCGGCCGTGTGCAAATTGAAGGGGCCGATGTCGAGGGTGAATTTATGGGCGGCATCTTGCGGCTGGGTATGGCCGATCAGCAGCGAATCGCGCAGCAGGCCCCAATAACCGGTAATGATCGAGGCGCGCAAAACGTCGCCGCCGGTTACGAAAGTGATGCCGCCCTGCTGCACATCGGTAAGCACGCTGTTGGTTACCAGATACCATTGCGGCCGCAACCAGATCGCCGACACGTCGCCCTGCGCCCAGTGAAACGAGGAGGTGAAATGGTCGATGACGGTCGGCGCGCACGCGAACATCGGGTTGTTCGGCGTGTCCGGGTTGTGCCCCGCCGCCAGGAAAGGGGTGCCGTCGGTGCAGGGCGTTGTGAGGCCTGGATGCCCCGGTTCCGGCGGAGTGCAGTCGGGTCCGTCGGCAGAGACGGCGCAGCGCGTTCCTGCCCTCTTTCCGATGGCGTGCGGGTAGAACTTGTCGTTCACCAGGTCGGGTTGCGTTGCCGGGGCCTCGTTGGGCTTTTCAGCGCGCTTCGGCTTTGGCGCGAAGCTCGCAACCTCCGCGACAAACGGGACGTTCGGCGGATTGTCCTTGGCCTCGTCGGCGGCGACAAAGCCGTCACAGGCCGGTGCATCCGCCGTCGTCTGGAACGACATCATTGTCGATGTCGCATAGTTCTTGTAGAAGGATTCGAGCGGCGTCGAGCCGGCCCATAGGGGGAGGCGCTGCAGCCCGGCATAGCCGAAGTGGACCTTGCCCTCCTTAACTCCGGCGTCGGCCCATTTCATGTGCTTGGTCTTTATCGGCGGCGGCGCGTCGTTGGGGCCGCCTGGCTCGACATATTGGTTTTTGGCGGTCGGCACATCCGGCATGTCGGTGTTCTCCATCGGCACGAACCAATAGGCCACACCGCAGGCCCCGGCCCCAGCTGCCATGTTGCCCTGGAAATTGTTCCAGCCGTTCGAGATCCAGAACACGGTCGGGTATTCGTTGTCGGACCGGTACACAAACCCCGGATTGGCGACGTTTTTCGGGTTTTCTTTTGTGAACGAGGCGGGGTCCTGGTTGTCGGCGAGAATCCCAGGGATGTGGCGCGGATTTTGGGCGTTGGCGATCGCCGCGCGGGCGAAGATGCCGATATTCGAATAGAAGTTGTTGTCGGCCTCGGTGCCGTTTTCGAGATAAAAGCCATGGCCGATCGACTTCCAGCCGACATTGCGCTGAAAGGTGACGCCCTGGGTGTCGTGCAGCACGAACCAGCGGGTGTTCGATTGGTTGACCGCCGAATCTTCAACGATCGTGCCGGCCGGCACCTGCCGCGCCATGTGAAAATGGACCGGGTAGTGGCCGAGCTTGCCGCCTTGGCCGAGATTGACGAACTCGACGCCCTGGATTTTCACCTGCTTGAAGCCCTGGCGGAAGATGGTATGCCCGCCAAACGAGTAGTCGGGGTTTTTCTTCAGCGCCTCAGCATAGGTTTCGTCGACGGCGTCGCCCTCCGAGACGATGCGGATGCTGCGCGTCAACAGCGCCACCGCGGCGCGCGTTTCGGCACCCTTCGAAACCAGGTTTTTGTCCATCCCGGCAGCTTCGAGCCGGCCTTTTGCGACGCCGAGATTGATCGACGAACGCTCGCCGCTATGGAACCATTTGATCGCCGGCGTGAAGTTGACCTGATCGCCTTGCACGCCATCGGCCGCATTCAGGGTCAGCAGCTCGGAATGGCCGGGCAGGTAATCGGTCGTCGTGAGTACAATCTCATCGCGGGTCCCGTCGCCCGGCAGCCACCATCGGTCGGCGGGAGTTCCGTCGACCCGCAGCGACGTGCCGGAGCTGACATCGCCGCTGAGCCGCATCCAGCTGTTGCCGGTCGCGAGGTGATCTTTGTCGATGCCGTCCGCCGCCCCCTTATAGCCGCGCAGCATCAGCGTGCCGCCATAGGACACCGCCAGCACCTTGTAGCCGAAATATCCGACTTTCCCGGCGGCGGCGATCCCTCCGCACTCCGCCTCTGCCTTCGATACGTCGAAAATCTTGCCGTTGGTGCATTTGCCGTCGCCATAGAGCGGTCCGTATTGATAGAAGAAATCCTTAGTCGTGTCCGCCAATCCGGCAATACACTCCGAGTCCTTGTTGATCGGGTTGTTGCCGCAGCCCGGCAGCACTGTCGCGCCATTGTTCTGCCATACCTTGTGTGGGATGCCGCACGGCGAGCCATCGTCCAAATGTGATTTGCACAGCACGCCTTGCCCTGGATCTTTGGCCGGATCGCCGACACTGTCGTTCTTGCCATAGAGATGGATCGTCAGAAATCCGCCGCGCTTGTCGTTGAGGCGCGGCGTGCCGTAGGCCGCCTTGACGCCGGCGGTCAGCGCGCCGTTCGCCTCGACGATGATCGAACTCGCCCAGAAATCGATGTCCGGATCGCCGGTGGCCGGCTGCTCGAATTCGAGGCTCCCGCCGTCATAGATGTTGACCTTGCCGTAAAAGTATTTCGCGGCTTTTTCGACCTTGCACACTCCGGTAACCAGCAAGTCGGGCTGCTCCGGCGCGCCCACGCCGCCCATCTCCAAAGCTTGCGACGGCAGCTCCATTCCGGCCTTGCACTCGGTCGGTTGCGGCGCCTTCGCCAGGGCCGCCCCAACCCATGCAAAGCCCGCCAGCAGCGCGCCGATTGCACATGCACTCCCGAACCGCCAGCCGTGAGAGAAACGGCCCATCTTTTGCCCTCTCGCTTTTTGCGCGCATCACCTGCCTTAGGAATATCTTAATACAGCGCACGCCAACCGGGCTTGTCAATGAAGCCGGCGTCGATCGCCGGTTGGACGCCGCTGGGGACGATCAGCGGCGACGCGCCGGTTGATGATGGCTGCCGGTCACCCCCCTGCGTGCTCATCTGCCACGCCGCCGGTGGCGAGCAAAGGCACGGCTCTATTCCTGCAAGCCGACGGCGACGAGCGTGCAGCCGCCGCCGGCGGTCGGCATCAATAGGTCGCGAACTCCGGTGTTGGTTTCGACGACGGCGAGCCCCTGCAAGGTGGCGATGATCTTGCCCGCCTTGACGAGCGAGGCGAGGACCACGCTGCAGGAGCGGGCGCTCGGAATGACTTGTACGACCTCGCCCTCGCACCGGTCGGGGGCGACCGGTGCCGCCAGAATGATTGCGGCGGCGCTCGGGGCGACGGCGCTTTTGTAGCCGAGCCCGACCATCGAGACGAACAGGTTCTGGTCGGGTGCCGCGCTCGTCCAACTCGAAATCGCCGTGTGCGGGGCGTCGATCACCGCAGCGGATTGCCGGGCGATCGTGTCTATGCAGGTCGTGATCCGGGCCTGCTGCGCGTGCACCACCGGCTGCAAATTGCCGGCTGCGTCGGCAGGCGCTCGTGGCGTCGCAGCGGTGGGCGCCTGCGGTGCCGGTGCAAAGCTGCGCTTTTGTGCCGCCGTCTGCGCGTCCGCCGCCAGAACCACGCCGAGCAGGGCGGCGGCACCTAGCGCCATCCATCGCGCCCGCATTCTCCCCCCGCCATCGCCTCGGTTTTGCCGATCGCGCCGCCATTCGCCCCGGTATCTGCGCAATCTACACGATTTCGATAATCGGTGAGCGCGATGACAAGCCTATAGCCGCTGCGCGGAACACGATTCGGGGTATATTGTTCACTTCGGAAAGCGGCGCTCCGCTGCTCTCTTTCATATTCGAGGAGATGACAATGCCGACGAGGCTCAAAATATTGGCGATCGCCGCGGCCCTGGCGGCGGGGACGTCGAGTGTCGCGATGGCGCAATGCGCGCCTGGATATGCCCCCTATGGCGGAGTATGCCAGCCGGTCGGTCCAGTATCCGGCGCCGCCGCCGGAGGCGCGTCCGGGGCGGCGAGCGGCAACGCCGCGGCGGGTCCCGTCGGCGCCATCGTCGGCGGCGCGATCGGCACTGCGACCGGCGCCGTTGCAGGCACCGCCAACGCCCTCTCCGCGCCGTTTACTCCGCCGCCGGGCTGCGCTCCCGGTTACGTGAACTACAACGGCTATTGCTACCCGGCCCACTGATCAACCGTTTGCCGCACGGCCTTTCCCTCTCCGCCGCGCGGCGGAGAGGACCGGGTGCGGCGGGGACCGATTTTTCCGCTTTTCTCAATTGACAAAGCGGTAGAGCTTCGCGGCGTTGTCGCAGATGATCTTTTTGCGGGTCTCCGCCGACAGATGGGCGAGCTCGCGCGCGATGTATTCCTGCGAATCGGGCCAGATGCCGTCGGGATGCGGGAAGTCCGAGGCCCACATGATGTTGCCGGCGCCGATGTCATCGACCAGCTTGGTGCCTATCGGGTCGGTCTGATAGGTGGCGTAGCATTGGCGATGCCAGTATTCGCTGGGCCGCATCTTCAGGTCGAGCTCCTGGAACTGCTCCTCCCATTCCGCATCCATGCGGTTCAGCACATAGGGTATCCAGCCGATGCCGGCTTCGCCGATGACGATCTTGAGGTTCGGGTGGCGCTCCAGCACGCCGGAAAAGATCAGCGACAGCAGCACGTCCGACATCACCATCTGGAAATTGGTGATGCCGGCGGCGCGCGCGGCCAACGCGGTCTTTGGCGCGAGCTTTGACAAATCGGGACGGTTGCCGCCTCCGATAGTATGAAAATGCAGCGGCAGCCCGGTCGCCGCGATCGCACTCCATACCGGCTCCCACCACGGGTCCCACAGCCGCGCCATGTCGTGCCGCCGCGAGATCTCGACGCCGCGTACGGCACCCCGGCGCGCCACCCGCTCGGTCTCGGCAACCGCCGCGCCGATGTCGTGGTTCGGGATGCAGGCGAGACCGGCAAAGCGATCGGGATGCGTATCGCAGAAATCGGCGAGCCAGTCGTTGTAGATGCGCAGCATCTCGCTGGCGGCTTCGTCATCGTTGATGCGGTTGGTGGCACCGAGAATGCCATACAACACCTCGGCCTGGACGCCGTCGCGATCCTGGTCCTTGATCCGCAGCTCCGGATCGGTCATGCGGCGGATGCCTTTTTTGCCGTCCTCATAGATCCCTTCCGCTGCCATCCGGTCGGAGCGGTGGATCTTGCCGGGCTCGTAAAGGCGGCCAGCCGAGCCCATACCGTTCACCAGCCCGAACGAGGCGCCTTGCTTGGTGACCCATTCCTTGCCGCGCGGCCCATCGGTAACAAAGGGCATGCGCTCCTTCATCGCCGCTGCGGCATGGTCTGTGAACAGATCGGGCGGCAGCCAGATCAAGTCGATATGGCTATCGGCCGAGATCGCATCGTATTTCATTTTCTGTCCTCCAAGCGGGGCCGCACGGTAGCATGCCTCGCGCACGGCCGGCGTGCGACCGAAATTTCCGATAGAGGCGGACCGGGCGGATGAACCAGACGCGACGCAACAGGCCGCTGGCGGATGTGACCGTCATCGATTTCGGCCAAATCTTTCAAGGGCCTTATGCGAGCCTGTTGATGGCCAAGGCCGGCGCGTTTGTGATCAAGATCGAGCCGCCGCGTGGCGAGCCCGGCCGCCGCCGCGCCGATCCGGGCAAAAGCGCCACCCTGCCCTTTGCCATGCTGAACCAGAACAAGCACGCCGTCACCTTGAACCTGAAGGAGTCGCGCGGCTGCGAATTACTGTTCCGTATGGTCGAGCGCGCCGATGTGCTGTTGGAAAATTTCTCGCCCGGCACGATGGACAATCTCGGCGTCGGCTGGAGCCGGCTGCACGAGTTGAACCCGCGGCTCGTCTATGCTTCCGGGACCGGCTTTGGCCTCTCCGGCCCCGACCGCGACAATCTGGCGATGGATATGACGATCCAGGCCGCCTCTGGGATCATGAGCGTCACCGGCTTTCCCGACGGACCGCCGGTCAAGGCCGGTCCGACCTTGGTCGATTTTATGGGCGGCATCCACCTTTATGCCGGGATCGTGACCGCACTCTACGACCGCGACCGCAGCGGCCAAGGCCGCCTCGTCGAGGTGGCGATGCAGGAGACGGTCTATTGCAGCCTCGCCTCCAGCATCGACTACTACCACCGCACCGGCGAGATCCCGCCGCGCCCGGGCAACCGCCAGTCGGGCATGAACAGCGCCCCCTACAACGTCTTTCCGACCACCGACGGACACGTCGCGATCCATGTCGTGACCGAGGCGCATTTTCAGAATCTTCTAAAGGCGATGGGGCGCGAAGATCTCGCCGACGATCCGCTTTTTGCCACCAATGCCGCGCGGGTCGCTCATATGGACGAGACCGACGCGCTCGTCGCCGAATGGACGCGCACCTTGCCCAAGATGGAGGTGTTCGCGCGGACCAAGAAATACCGCATCCCGTGCGCCCCGGTCAGAAACCCGGTCGAGGTCATGAACGACCCGCATATGCACATCCGCGGCATGCTCGAGCACATCGACCATCCCGAGTTGGGCGCGATCGTCGTGCCGACGACGCCGCTCCGGCTGCACGGCACCGATGCCGCTCCGGCCGGAGCGAGCCCGACCATCGGCCAGCACAATGACGAAATCTATGGCGGCTGGCTTGGCCTTTCTTCCGCCGAGATTGTGAAGCTCCGGGCGGACGGGGTCATCTGATTCGTCGGAAGCGCTCCGGCCAGGGCTGATCGCGGCGGCTGCATTTCGCAGAAAATCGTCCGATTTTGCCGGCCGTGCGGCTGTAGGCATTTTGCGGCATACTCGCGAGGCTGTCGGCGGGGCTGGAATATTGCCCGGCGCTGGAGCGTTTGCCCCCGCGACTCACGGTGCCGGCTCCTTGGCGCGACAGCGACCGGCCGGGTCGAGGCGTTCGCCGCCGGACGCGGCAAGTCAGGAGCATCTCATGCGTGGATTTCGCGTCGCCCTGCTTTCCCTTTTCCTATCGGTCGGCGCCGTTTTGGCGTCGCCCGGCGCGGCGTCGGCCCAGGTCGGGGTCGGTATCTCGGTGAACCTCGCACCGCCGCCGCTGCCGGTCTATGCCCAGCCGCCGATACCGGGGCCCGGCTATATCTGGACCCCGGGCTACTGGGCCTGGGGCGCGAACGGATATTATTGGGTGCCGGGCACCTGGGTATTGCCGCCGCGGGTCGGCGTGCTGTGGACACCCGGCTATTGGGGCGCCGGCGTCGGCGGGGCATTTGTCTGGCACGCCGGCTATTGGGGGCCGCATGTCGGCTTTTACGGCGGCATCAATTACGGCTTCGGTTATGGCGGCGCGGGCTATCAGGGCGGGTATTGGAGGAACGGCGCCTTCAACTACAACCGCTCGGTCAACAACATCAGCAACGCCAATATCACTCGCGTCTACGACAAAAATGTCGTCGTCAACCGGAACGTCACCAATGTCAGCTACAACGGCGGAACCGGCGGCACCCGCGTGCAGCCGACCCCGGCTGACCGGGCGGCGCGCGAGCACGGAATCCAGCCCACCGCGGCGCAAGTTCAACACCGGGAAACCGCGGGCAAGGATCCGCAGCTCCAGGCCTCGGTAAATCACGGCCGGCCGCCGATCGCGGCAACGCCAAAACCGGCCGAGTTCAGCGGGCGCGGCGTAGAAGCGGCTCGTGGCGCCGGCGCGGAACGGACGGCGCCAGGCGCAGCACTCGGCCCGGGTGCGGCCGGCTCGGCCGGTGAGCGTGCCAAAGCCGCTCCCGGCGCGCCGGAAACCGGCCGCAACTCATCCCCCGCCGCCACGCGCGGACCACAAGAACGTGCGGCGCCCGGCCAGCCGCCGGCCGCTGCTACGCGCGGCCCGCAGGAGCGCGCAGCACCGGGGCAGCCACCGGCCGCCGCTGCGCGTGGCCCGCAAGAACGCACGGTACCGGGACAGCAGCCGGCCGCGACGCGCGGCTCACAGGAGCGCGCAGCACCGGGACAGCCGCCGGCGGCCGCTGCACGCGGCGCGCACGAGCGCACGGCGCCGGGGCAGCCGGCGAGGCAAGTTCGCCCCGAGCCGCAGCGCGCGACACCGCCGGAGCGGCCCCGACAGCCGCCGGCGACACAGGGCCGCCTGCAGCCGCAGCGCAACGCACCGGAACGCGCCGCGCAGCCGCGTGCGCCGCAGGCATCAGCGGCGGAACGTCGCGCCGCGCCGCAGGAGCGAGCGCCACGGGAACGCGCGGCGCAGGAGCGCCGCGGCGGCCAAGCCGGTCGCGAGGACTGCCGCGGAGAAAATTGCCGCAACCGCTAGTGTCCAGAACCCAGAAGCCGTTTGACCTTGCGAAAGAATAGGCGCTTGCGCCCTTTGCTTGCTTCCCGGTGGGCCTTCAGCCCACGGACTTGATCCGAGGGCAAGCCGGGGTCCCACCCTGCCGATAGTGAGCCAATCTTGTCGATCATGCCCGTTGCGGCCGGCAACGTTACCAACGGCCGTACCGGACCATGTACCAGCCGAGGCCGATCAGTTCGTGCAGCGCGAGATAGCTCTCCGACAATGCCGGCACCTGTGGCAGAAAGGCGCCAGCCGACAGCGGCAAGACAGGCCGGTCGGAAGTGGGAGCCGGCACCACCGCGTAGCCGACCCGATAAAACGACCACAGGGCGCGTGCCATGTGCCATGGGTCGGTGACCACGACCGCCGCCGGCACCCCGGCCCGGCGTAGCATCTCGGCCGAAAAGAGCGCGTTTTCGAAGGTCGTGCGCGACCGGCCCTCGCGCCAGCGCGCCGACGCTCGGAACTCGTCCTGCAACGATCTCGACATCATGCCGGCCAGCGAATCGTCGGCGTCGCCGACCCAACCGCCGCTGACCAGGATCGGAAGATCGCGCCGCCGCCCTTGGCGAACCGCCTCGGCCAGCCGCTCGCGGGTAATCGGCCCGACGATATCGGGCGAGCCGGGGCTGTTGCTATGGCGATAGCCGGCGGACAGCACGACGATCGCACCGGGCGCGGTGCTCGTGCGGACGCGCGGCATCGCCTCCGCCAGCGCATCGACCGAACGGATCAGCGCGTAGCCGACGATCGGCGTCGACGTCAGATAGAGGCAGGCCATCGCCGCAGTCGCCAGCCATAGGCCCCACCGCCGCGACCGCCACGCGAGCAGGATGCCGATCATCGCGATCAGGATCAGCAGGTTCGGCGGGATCGCCGAGGAATAGGAAAAAGATTCGGGCACCGCGCTCTGATCGGTCAGATAGCGGGAGCGGCCGGCTCGCCGCGCAGCCGATGATAGAGCTTGGCCGCTTCCCGCTTGAGGCCAAAGGCGAGGCCGCGCGGCGTGCGCGGGTTTGAGGCGGTGATCCCCCAGCGTTCGCGGCGTTTCGGCAACCACAATTTTTTGTACGGGTCGTCGCCGCGGCCGAGATTGATTTCGTACGGCCGGTCGCAGGTCAGCACCCGCTCGGCCAGGTCCATGGTCAGCAATGTGCCGAGCGATAGATCGTCGAAACGCTTGTCGTGGGCGAGCTTGTAGATCACCGCACGACCGTTCCACACCAACCAGAACTGAGCCGCCGCCGGCTCGCCGTCGATATGGTAGATACCAAGGCGCAACGCGCCGCGTTCGGCGGCGAAGCGGATCAAGGCCGGAATGAAATCGGGAAACGCTTCGGCCGGCTTCCAGCTCGCCGCGTAGACGGCCTGGTAGTCGGCGATCGCGTCGTCGATGCCGGCTTCGCCGTCGACAAAGACCTTTTTCAGCCGGCCGCCGCGCTCGACACGCCGCCGCTTGCGGCGCCAGGTGTTACGCAGCTCGGATGGCCGGGCCGCGGCATAATCGGCAAATGATAAGCCCGCTGTCTCCTCATACCAGGTCCCGGAATGGAACACCTCCTCGACGAGAAACCCGGCTCGCCGCAAAGCTTTGCAGATAATCCCATAGCCCTCCTCCCTCGGATCGAGCTCGGCAAGGCTCAGCCGCTCGAGCTGCGGCCGTTCCGCCAAAATCTCGTCGAGGATCGCGGCAAGGCCCGCCGCGAGATCGGCTCCCGGTGCGGCAAGGATGCCGTGCTCGACGCTGTAGGCGTTGGCGAGGCTCGCCAAACACCGCGGTTCGTCGGTGCGCAAAACGAGCGCCATCGCCGAGCTCTGCCGCTCGTCTGTGCATACGCGAATCTCGGTTCCGGCCGCGACGCCATGACGGGCCATCAAATCGTACCAGCCAGGCAGCGCGAAGAAGCTGTCGTCGGCGGCTTCCGTAAAAATGGTCGCGAGCCCGCTCGGGAGTCGCCGAAAATCCGGGTTCCGGTAAATTGGCATCGAGCGGCGCCGGCTGTGCTGGCGGAATTGTCGGGTTCGGCGGGTGAAGATCCTGACCTTTACAACCTTATATCCGAGCGAAGCGCGGCCCCAACACGGGATTTTTGTCGAGGCCCGGCTGCGCAAGCTGGTCGAGAGCGGCGCCGTCACGGCGCGCGTGGTGGCGCCCTCGCCGTGGTTCCCCTCGGCGTCGCGGCATTTTGGCGAATATGCGGTGTACGCACGCGTGCCGCGCCGCGAACATCGACACGCGCTCCAGATCGACCATCCGCGCTATCCGCTCGTCCCCAAAATCGGGATGGCGACGGCGCCGTTGGCGCTGGCGGGCGCGGTGCTGCCGAAATTGCGGCGGCAAATTCGCCACGGCGCCGATTTCGACTTGATCGACGCCCATTATTTTTACCCCGACGGGGTTGCTGCGGTGCTGCTCGGCCGCGCGCTCGGCCGGCCGGTGGTGGTGACCGCGCGCGGCAGCGACCTCAACATCATCGCCGAATATGCGGTGCCGCGGCGCTGGATGCGCTGGGCGGCGCGGCACGCGGCGGGGCTCGTTGCGGTGTCGAGCGGGCTTCGGGAGCGCTTTGTCGGGCTCGGCGTCGCACCGGAGCGCGTGCGGGTGCTGCGCAACGGCGTCGATCTCGCGCTGTTCCGGCCGACCGACCGGGAGGCAGCGCGACACGCGCTCGCCTTGACCCGGCCGACGCTGCTCGCCGTCGGCAATCTGGTGCCGCTGAAGCGCCACCGGATGATCGTCGAAGCGCTCGGCGAATTGCCGGGCGTCGATCTCGTCATCGTCGGCGCCGGACCGGAGCGCGCCGCGATCGAAGCACGAGCGCGCGAATGCGGCGTCGCCGACCGCGTGCGGCTTCTCGGCCGGGTCGCGCAGGATCGCCTGCCGGCGATCTACAGCGCCGCCGACCTGCTGGTTCTTGCCTCGGCGCGTGAAGGCTGGCCCAACGTGCTTTTGGAGAGCATGGCCTGCGGCACGCCGGTCGTGGTCTCCGGCATCGCCGGCATCGCCGATATCGTCGCGGCACCCGAGGCCGGGCATATCGTCGCCGCACCGGTCCCGGCCACGCTGGCCGCCGCGATCCGCGCGCTTCTCGCCGCGCCGCCGGACCGCGCGCACACCCGCCGCTATGCCGAAGGCTTTGGCTGGGACAGCACGACCGAGGGCCAAGCGGCACTGTTTGCCGAAATTCTCGGCCAACCCCTCTATCGCCGCCGCAGCCGGTCATAAACCCCGGCGTAATGCGCGACACTGTGCGGCCACGAGCGCTCAGCATCGATATAGGCAAGGGCCTGCGTTCGGATGCGCGGCCAGGATTCCCGATCGGCGAGCACCGCGCGCACCGCTTCGGCGAGCCGGCGCGGTTCGTCGGGGCGAAACAGGTAGCCGGTTTCGCGGTCGCGGATCAGCTCGCGGTGGCCGCCGACATCGGAGGCGACGACGATGCGCTCCTGCGCCATCGCTTCCAGCGGCTTCAGCGGCGTCACCAGCTCGGTCAGCCGCAATGACAACCGCGGAAACACGAACAGATCGGCCAGATCGTAATAGCGCTGCACCTCCTCATGTGGAACACGCCCGGTGAAGACGACGGCGGCACCAAGATCGAGCCTTTGGGCGAGCGCGCGCAGCCGCTCCTCTTCCGGCCCGCCGCCGACGAGGAGGACAGCGATATCGGACTGCCGACGAAGCAATTCGGGGAGCGCCTCGAGCAAGAGATGCAACCCCTCGTAAGCGTAGAACGAGCCGAAAAAGGCGAGGACGGTCTTGCCGGCGAGCCCGAGCTTTGCCGCCAGCGCAACATCCGGCGCCGCGGGGCCGCGGAACAGGCTGCGATCGACCGCATTGGGGATGACTGTGACCTTCTCTGCCGCAACGCCACGCGCCATGATCTCGGCCCGCAGACCGGCGCAGATCGTCGTCACCGCATCGGCGCGGCGCAAGGCGCGGCTTTCCAGCAAACGCGTCGCCCGGTAGCGCAATCCCGCCGGCGCGCCGCCGTCGGTGCTCGCCGCCGCATCCTCCCACAGGGCCCTCACCTCGTATACGACCGGCAGGCCGTGGCGCCGACCGGCGCGGAGCGCCGCCATCGCGTTCAGCACCGGCGAGTGCGCATGCAGGATATCGGGTGCGACCTCCTCAATGATCTCGTCGAGCCGATGCTCGAGGTCGCCGACGATGCTCAGCTCACGCAGCCAGGGCAGCCGTGCCGCAATGCCGTGCGGGGCGGACGTGCGCAAAAACTCCCACTCGCCGATCCGTTCGCGGCGCGGCCCCGGTGCATAATGCTTGCCGCCGGTCAGCAAAACCGGCTCCCAGCCGAGTGCGCGCTGCGCGCCGACAATGCCGAGCGTGCGGTAGACATAGCCGCTTTGGAGCGGCAGCGAATGATCGAGAATATGCAGAATCCGCATCGACGGCGTCGGTCTCTTCGGTCGTTTCGTCGGCAACCGCGCTTATGTCGTAACCGGCTTGCCGCGATCAATAAGCCGGCTTGAAGGCAACGGCGTGTCGCTCGATATCGAATTCCGACGCGAGGCGTTGCCCCCGCTGGCCGATCTGGAAGGCGAGTGGCGCCGGCTCGAAGCGGCGGGCGACCCGTCCTTTTTCACTTCCTGGCATTGGATCGGCGCCTGGCTGACGGCTTTGCCGCCGGCGAGCCGGCCCGCGCTGCTGCGCGGCATGGCCCAAGGAGAGACCGTCGCGCTGGCGCTGCTCGGCGCCCGGGTGACCCGCCGCCGGCACGGCTTCGTCCGCTCGCGCGGCTGGCACCTCAACGAGGCTGGCATCGCCGAATTCGATATGACCATCGAGCACAATGGCGTGCTCGCCGTCCGCGGTCGCTCAGTCGATGCCGCAGATGCACTCGTCGCGTGGTTCGCGGCGCGCGGCGCCGAGGCCGATGAGCTTTATCTCGGCGGCACGCTGCATCGCTTGTCCAAAGCCGCCGTCGAAGGCCGACGGCTCGGCCGCAGCGAGGTTGCTCTGCCAGCCTACAGGGTCGAATTGGATCGATTGGCGCTGAGCGACGGCGATCTAACGCCGGTGCTCAGCGCCAATGCACGTCAGCAGCTGCGCCGCGCCTTTCGCCGACACGAGCGCGACGGTCCGCTACGGCTGAACGAGGCGGCGACCGTGAGCGAGGCGCTGGCCTTTTTTGCCGCGATGAAGACCCTGCATTGCGCGTCGTGGGAGCGCCGACACAAAAAGCATTCTTTCAGCGTCGGCTTTTTCGAGCCCTTTCATCGGCTCTTGATAGAACGCAGCTTTCCCGCTGGCGTGATCCAATTGCTGCAGGTCTGCGCCGGCGACGGGCCGATCGGCTATCTTTATAACTTTCGGTTAAACAATCGCATTTATGCCTATCAGAGCGGGTTTTCCGACAGTGATCCGCGCGACCGGCCCGGCGCGGTAACCCATGCGCTGGCCATTCAACACGCTTGGCGCCAGGGCATGCGGGTTTACGACTTCATGGCCGGGCACAACCGCCTGAAGGAGAGCTTCGCGACAAACGTCGAGCCTATGCTGTGGCAGGTTGTGCAGCAGCCGCGGCTGGCCTTTCGCCTTGAACATGTCGCCCGCCGCCTGAAGGCGCATCTGCGGCCGCTCGGCTTGCTCCGAACCAGCTAAAATGATAGAGTAAAGTGCTTTATTTCGATTGGGGATTCATGTCGATCCTGCTGACCGGAGCCGCCGGATTTATCGGATTTCATACCGCAAAGGCGCTGCTCAACCGTGGCGACCGGGTGATCGGTATCGACAATCTTAACGATTACTATGACATTCGGTTAAAGCAGGCGAGGCTCGGCGAGCTGCAGGCTTATCCCGGGTTTGAATTCGCCCGGCTTGATGTTGCCGACCGCGAGGGCGTCTTCGCTCTTGTCGCGGCTCATCCCGAATTGCGCGGCATCATCCATTTGGCGGCGCAGGCGGGGGTGCGCTATTCGCTCGAAAATCCCTATTCCTACATCGATGCAAATGTGATGGGGACGCTGGTCATGCTCGAGGCGGCGCGTCGCATCGACAACCTGACCCAGATCACCTACGCCTCGTCCTCCTCGGTTTATGGCGGCAACAAAAAGCAGCCGTTCAGCGTCGCCGACCCGGTCGAGCAGCCGGTTTCGCTGTATGCAGCGACCAAGCGCAGCTGTGAATTGATCGCGCGCAGCTACAGCCACCTCTACGCCTTGCCCGCAACCGGGCTGCGGTTTTTCACCGTCTATGGCCCCTGGGGTAGGCCGGACATGGCCGCCTATCTGTTCACCCGAGCGATCATCGCCGGCGAACCGATCAAGGTGTTCAATTACGGCCGGATGGCGCGCGACTTCACCTATATCGACGACATCGTCGCCGGCATGATCGCCGCGCACGACCGCCCGCCCGCCGCAGAACCCGGCCGGGTACGTCACCGGGTCTACAACCTCGGCAATCATCGGCCGGAAAACCTGCTCGATTTCATCGCCGTCATCGAGCGCGCGCTCGGGCGCACCGCGCAAAAGGAACTGCTGCCGATGCAGCCGGGCGATGTGCCGGAAAGCTTTGCCGACATCGAGGATTCCCGCCGCGATCTCGGCTTTGAGCCAAAGACCGCGATCGAGGTCGGGCTCCCCCGCTTTGTGCACTGGTATAAGTGGTACCATAACGTCAACTGAGCGGCGCTGGTGATGGAACGCGGTTTTGCCGTCCTCGGTCTTGGCTATGTCGGGCTGCCGGTTGCGCTCGCCTTGGCCAAGCGCTTTGCGCCGGTCATCGGCTTCGACGTGTCAAAGCCGCGGATTGTGGCCTTGCGCGAGGGCCGCGACGCCACCGGCGAAGTCGAGGCAGCGGCATTGCGCGAGACCACGCTGCGACTGACCGACGATCCCGCGGCTCTCGCTGAAGCCAGCTTTTTTATCGTCACCGTGCCGACCGGCATCGATGGCGAGCATCGCCCCGATCTCGGCCCTCTCGAAAGCGCCTGCGACCTGATCGGGCGACATATGCAAAAAGGCTCGGTCGTCGTCTTCGAATCGACGGTCTATCCCGGCCTGACCCGCGACATCTGCGGACCGATCCTGGCCAAGGCGTCGGGCCTCGAGCCGGGGGTGGGCTTCACGCTCGGATACTCGCCGGAGCGGATCAATCCGGGCGACCGGCAGCATCGGCTCGAAACCATCGTCAAGATCGTCGCGGGCGAGGACGCGGCGACGTTGGAACGCGTTGCCGCGGTCTATGGCGAGATCGTCACGGCCGGGCTGTACCGCGCCTCCTCGATCGAGGTCGCCGAGGCCGCCAAGGTCATCGAGAACACCCAGCGCGACCTCAACATCGCGCTGATGAACGAGCTCGCGATCATCTTCGACCGGCTCGGCATCCCGACCAAGGAGGTGCTGGCCGCGGCGGGGACAAAGTGGAACTTTCTGCCGTTCACGCCGGGCCTCGTCGGCGGCCACTGCATCGGTGTCGATCCCTACTACCTGACCGCACGCGCCGAGGCCGCCGGCTATTATCCGCAGGTGATCCTGTCGGGTCGGCGCATCAATGACGGCATGGGCGGCTTTATCGCCCAGCGCCTAGTCAAGCTCTTGATCGCCGCCGAGCGGCCGGTCAAGGGAGCGCGCATCGGCATCGTCGGCATCACCTTCAAGGAGGACGTTCCCGACCTGCGCAACAGCCGGGTCCCCGACATCATCACGGAATTGCGCGAGTTCGGGATCGCGGCACTGGTCACCGACCCGCTCGCCGACCCGGCCGAGGCAAAGCGCGAATACGGCGTCGAGCTGGTCGGGCTCGATCAATTTGCCGGCCTCGACGGGCTGATCCTCGCGGTGCCGCACCGGGCGCTCGGCAAAGCCGGCTGGGGCCGCCTGTTCGATGCCCTGGCGCCGGGCGGCGTTTTCGTCGATGTGAAATCAGCCGTCAACCGCGACACGGTGCCGGCGGACGCCCATTATTGGAGCCTGTAGACCGGATGCGATGCAGCCGGATCGGCCTCGGGCGGCGGATCAGATCGGATAGACGAGCGAGGTCGGGACGATTGTCGAATCATAGACGCAGATGCGTTCGGCAAAGAGGAGACGGCTGCCGTCATCGATGACCCGGTCGTGATAGCGGCCGCACAGGAACAGCTCGGACGGGCAATCGACCATGGTCTGCAGGAGCGCGAAATTCGCGGTCAAGCGCAGCCCATCGACAGCGATTTGCCGCAATCGGATATTGGAGACGAGGCGGCGAACGAGGCGCGGAACATAGAGGGCGGTTTCGCGGATCGCGGTCACCCGGTCGGCGAGCATGCTCCGGCTTTCGCAATAAATCAGCCCGATCGGCAAATCCCGCTCGAAATTCTCGCGCGGCACGACCTTGTACAGGCAATCTTCGGTGAAGAAATCGGGCCAGCTTTCGAGCTTGTCTTCGTCGAGCGCGTCGGCATAAGCGCAATAGAAATCGGCCAGCCGCAGCCGCAACGCCGGGGGTGCGTCGAGACCGGGGGCGGCGATCAAAGGTCCATGACCCGGCGGTAATACTGATAGAGGCCGCGGATCGCGGTTTCGGTGACCATGTGCGGCTCGTCATGGACGGCGCGGCCGCCCATCTCCGCGACGCATTCCGCGGCGGCGTTGCCGTCGATCCCGGCTTGCGATAACAGCATCGCCTCGCTGTCGTCGAGCGACACCAGTCCCGCCGGGCCCATCAGATTGGCTTGCCGCAGGCGGCGTTGCCGCATCTCCGCGGTGTCGTCGGCATAGCCGAAAAAGGTCCAAGCGAGATCGAAATGGCCGGCGTCGATCGGCACGATCTGCCGCACCGCCAGTGTGTTCGATTGCTGCTGCACGATCAGGTTGGGCCAAAAGGTCTGCATGGCAACGGTGGCCTCACCTGGAAACTCGCGCACCGGCTCCAAGAGGCGCGGGTCGCGCAAGGTGAAGTTTGCTTTGAAGGCGCGCATCTGGCGCGTCGCCTCGTTCTCCTTCTGCTCGCCCCTGCGGCTGACCAGGACGGCATGACGCCCCGACGGGTCCATCTCGATCGCCGAGCGCTGGTCGAGCCGGAACAATCCGAATGTGACGAGAAAGACGTGCAATAGGCTCGCGTGGTACGGATCCTTGATATTTTCGAACATCAATTTCCAATTGCTCGGGATGCGCTGGCGCAAATAGCCGAGCACTACGAGCTCGCGGCCGTCGAACACCCGGTCGAAATAGCCCAGCATATTGGTGCCGAGATAGTCTTCGAGCGGCTCGGTGTCGGGCGAAAAGCTGGCGAAGACGAGCCCGTGCCGGCAGCTTACCGCAAGACGCTGCAGCCAGTGCTCCTCAGGTCGAAAATCCTCCGGCATGCCGCCCTGCCCGTGAAACCCGCGACGGAACGGTACGCCGAGCAATTTTCCGCCGAGGTCGTAGGTCCATTGGTGATATGGGCAGACGAATTCTTTGACCTGGCCGTTCGGCGCTGAGCAGAACTGTGCGCTGCGGTGGGCGCAGCGGTTGACCAGCACCTGCACCTCGCCCGCCGCGTCGCGCACGGCGACCGTCTCGATCGTGCCGAGGCGGCTGCGCTTGAAGGCGCCAGGCTGCGGGATCTCCGCTTCGAGGCAGACATAGAGCCAGCTCCGCCCGGCAAAGATCCGCTCCTGCTCACGCGCGAAGATGTCGGGGTCGGTATAGACCCAGTTCGGAATCCGCGACACGCCGGCGATCGGCCATCGCCGCCCAGCCGCCCTGTCGGCGTCCAATGGGCGGTAGGATACGGCGGCTCCATCATCTGGCGGCATCAGAGGCTCCGATGGCAGCGTTGTCGCAGCGCCAGTCTACACCATCCGCGGCTCGATAGAAGCGGCGCAACCAAATACCGCAGCCGCAGAAGACGCGTCGATCGGCAACGGAATTTGGTTGCGGGAGGTTCGTGTCGAACGCAAAATCGCAAAGGCGCGCACCGCGGGGATATTGGCGCCGCCGCCGGTTTGTTGGGGGAGCAAGCACGTTGCAGCTCGCAAACCTGTTGCCCATTCTTCCGGCCCTGGTCCTGACGGCATGTGCCGGCGCGCCGATCCCGCCTCCGCCGCCGTCGGCCGCATTGCCCGCCATGGTGCCGGGGCAGGGGGTCGATCTGCCGACCGATGCGAGCGACGTGTTGAACGAGCTGAAGGACAGCCGGGTCGGGTTTGTCGCCCGCTATTATCGCGACCCCGATTCGCACTGGCCGCCGCTTTCGGCGAGCGAAGCACGCCGCCTGTCCGCGATGGGCCTCAAGATCGTCGCCGTGTGGGAATGGCATTCCACCGACCCGTTGCGGTTTTCCTACGCGTCGGGCTATGGCGATGCGATTGCCGCCTATTCGCAGGCGCGCGCCGTCGGCCAGCCGCCCGGCAGCGCCATCTACTTCGCCGTTGATTTCAACCCGCCGAGCCAATATCTCGCACCGATCGAAGAATACTTTCGCGGCATAGCGGCGGGACTGGCCTCGGCAAGCGGCGGGACCGCCGATTACAAGGTGGGGGTCTATGGTTCGGGCGCGGTCTGCGATACGATGAAACGAAGCGGCTTGGCGCAGTATTGCTGGTTGTCCAACTCGATCGCCTGGAACGGCTCCGCCGGCTATGAGGATTGGGACATCCGGCAAGGCGACCGGATGCCGGAATTGTCGTTCAACCACGATTTCGACGAAGCCAAAAACGACTATGGCGGGTTCCAGGTCGCCGCCGATTCCGGTGGCACCTTCGCTGCTGCGGCTGCGAATGTCGGCGCGCCGCCTGCGGCACCGCTCGGCGAACCGACCTTGACCTCGGCGGCGGTTTCCCCGCGCTGACCGGCTGAGGCTTCTCGCCGCCGGGTGCCCGGCTCGACCGCCTTGTGCTAGCTTCGGATTCGACGTTCTTCGCGTTGCGAAGGCATCCCATCGAAATGTCCTGAAAGCGGTGCGGCGATGAGCATGCTGCAAGCAGTCTTTTTCGCGATCGTGCAGGGGGTCAGCGAGCTGTTCCCGATCAGCAGCCTCGGCCACGCCGTCATCCTGCCGGCCGTGCTGCGCTGGCATATCGACCAGGATGCGCCGCGGTTCCTGCCCTTTCTGGTGGTCTTGCACCTCGGCACTGCCACGGCCTTGCTCGTTTATTTTTGGCGCGAATGGCTGGGCCTGCTGTTGGCGCTGTTGGGGAGGGGCGGCTCGCGCCGCGAAATCGACGAGCATCGGCGACTGATCGTGCTCCTCGTGATTGGCACATTGCCGGCGGTGGTGCTGGGCTTTGCCTTTGAAAAATGGCTGCGGCACCTGTTCGGCTCACCGCTCGCCGCAGCCGCGTTTCTGGTGGTCAACGGCGTCGTGCTGTTCGCCGGCGAGCGGTTGCGCCGCCGCGCGCTTGGTGCGGGCGACCGCCGCGGTTTGCGCGGCGCGACCTGGCTGGACGCGATCTTTATCGGCCTCTGCCAGACCGCGGCATTTCTGCCCGGCATTTCGCGCTCTGGCGCAACGATTGTCGGCGGCTTGCTGGTCGGGCTGCGCCACGAGGGCGCGGCGCGGTTTTCGTTTCTGCTGGCGACCCCGGTCATCTTCGGCGCTGCGGTGCTCGAAATCCCCAAGCTTTTGCACGCGCATGCCGAAGCCGGCGCTGCGATGTTCGGCGGCAGCCTGCTGTGGGTCGCCGGCATCGTCGCCGGTCTGACCGCCTATGCCAGCACCGCCTTTCTGATGCGGTATTTCCGCATCTACGAGGAAAATCCGGCGCTCGACCCGTTTGCCTATTATTGCTGGGCGGCGGGCGGGTTGGCGCTGGTTTATCTGACCGTCGTTTGAGAGAGCGGCCAGGCAAAGCTTAATTCGTGCCCATCGGGGTCGGCGATATGGAAGAAGCGCTCGCCCCAGGCGGCGTCGCGTGGCGCGGTCAGCGGCCGCCAGCCGGCGGCGACGAGGCGCGCATAAAGCGCATCGACCTGCGACTCGTAGATGATGACCCGTCCCCACCATGTCCGGCTGCCCGCCGCCGCCTGCGAGATCAAGTTGAGATAGGTGCCGCCGGCGCGAAAGCTGGTAAAGGCGGCCGCTTCGCCGCCATAGAGCAATTCGAACCCGACAAGCCGATAGAATTCGACCGCGCGCCGCATATCGGCGGTGGCGAGGGTGACGGCGCTGATGCCGGTGATCATCGCTCGCGCGTTCGTGCAGCCGGGTTCAGCCGATCTCCGCCGCGATCCGCGACAAATGATGGGCGGTGTCGCCGAACATGTGCTCGATGACCATGCAGCGCCGGAAATAATGGCCGACGGCGTATTCCTCGGTCATGCCTATACCGCCGTGCAATTGGACCGCGTTTTGCGACACGAAGCGCGCGGCGTGGCCGATTCCGACCTTGGCCATCGAGATGCTGCGCGCGCGTTCCGGCGCGTCCGGCTCGTCGACCGACAACGTCGCCAGCATCGCCATGCTGCGGCCCTGCTCGAGCGCGATCAGCATCTCCGCCGCGCGATGCTGCAACGCTTGGTTCTGGCCGATCGGCTTGCCGAATTGCTGGCGGGTCTTCAGGTATTCGAGGGTCATCGCATGCATCGCCTCCATGGCCCCCACCGCCTCGCCGGCAATAGCCGCGATGCCGGCTTCGACGACGCGCTCGATCACCGGCAACGCCCGCCCCGGCTCGCCCAGCACGTCGCCATCGCCGATTTCGACGGCGCTCAGCGCGATTTCCGCCGCCCGTGTGCCGTCCCGCATCGGATAGGCGCGGCGGGCGACGCCGTTTGCGCGCGCATCGACCAGAAACAAGCCGAGGCCTTCGGGATCGTCGCGCTCGCCCGAGATGCGAGCGCTGACGATCAGCCGGTCGGCGGCGTCGCCGTGCACGACCACGCTTTTGGCACCATCGAGCGTCCAGCCGTGCCGGCCGTGCGTGGCCGTGGTCAGCACATCGGCGAGGTCGTAGCGCGCCTGCCGCTCGCCATGGGCGAAGGCCAAGGTCAGCCCGCCCTCGGCCACCAGCGGCAACAGCGATGTTTTCTGCGCGTCGTTGCCGGCGAGCCGTAGCGCCGTGCCGCAGAGCACCACGCTGGCCAGGTAAGGTTCCAGCGCCAGCACCCGGCCGAACGCCTCCATCACCAACATGGTTTCGACCGCGCCGCCGCCGAACCCGCCATATTCCTCGGCAAAGGGCAGGCCGAGAAGGCCGAGCTCGGCATATTGCCGCCACAACGCGCGGCTCCAGCCGTCGGGCTCGGCAAGATAGCCCCGCCGCTGGGCAAAGCCGTAACGGTCGGCGAGAAGGCGCTCGACGCTGTCCTTCAAGAGACGCTGCTCCTCGCTCAGATCGAAATCCATCCTCGTCCCCACGCGCCGCAGACGCTCGCTTTTTCATCTGCGGCCTAGTATACAGACAGTCTCGCCCGCCGCGACCAACCTCGCGCGGCGATCGAGCGAGCAACAGCCGAACGGCGACGCGGAAACAACCGCGCTCACGAGCTGGGAGGAAACCGATGCCGCATTTCGATCGGACGGTCGGGATTGCCGCCGTCGTTGTTGGCGCTGCCGCGCTGTCCGGTTGCCACGCGCCGCCGCCGGCGGCGATCGCCAGCTTTTCCGTTAACCCGACATCGCAATATTCTGCGGCGCAGACCGCAGATTTGCCCGGCGATCCGGCGGTTGCCGCGACGACGGCCGCACCCTACGCCCCGCCGCCCAAGCGCGCCGAAATTCCGCCGCCGGCGCCGTCGCCGCATTCGCTGTGGCAGGCCGGTCACTGGAGCTGGGACGGCGCGAAATATGTCTGGGCGCGCGGACACTATCTCGAGCGCCCGACGCCAACGGCGAACTGGCTCCCCGGTTATTGGCAAGAACAAGCCGGCGGGTGGGTTTGGGTCGCCGGCCACTGGCGCAGCTGAATCCCTCGCGCCCCGGCTGCGCACTCCGGAATGATTGGCGCTTCGGTGTGTTTCCACCTCCGGAAGCAGCGATTGCTGATTTGATGCGCTGCGCAAAACCGGAGGGTCGCATGCAACATTTCGGTCGGTGGGCCGGCTTCGCCGCGGCTGCCTTGACCACCGCAGCGCTTTCGGGCTGCTACCCCCCGCCACCCGTTTATCCCACCGTGGCCGCAGCCCCGGCGGAGACCGTTCCGCCCGAGCCGGCAGCAACTTTTCCGCCGCCGGCCTACCCGCCGGCGCCCGCGCCGAACACGACGGTTGCGCCGCCCGCCTATCCGCCGGTCGCGTCGGCCCCGACCCCGCTGACCCCGGAATACCTGCCGCAATCGGGCTCGACGGAACCCACGGCGCCGGTGCCGAGCGGCGCCGGCACGACGGCGGTGGCGGCGCCTTACGCACCGCCGCCGCCGCGGATCGAGACGCCCCCGCCGACCCCGTCGCCGCTCGCGGTATGGGTATCGGGCCACTGGAGCTGGACTGGAACCCGGTACGAGTGGGTCGCCGGCCATTACGCGCAGCGGCCGTTGCCGAGCTCGGCCTGGGTGTCCGGTTATTGGCGGCAAAGCCCGGATGGCTGGACCTGGCTCGCCGGCCACTGGACCTGAGGCCGTCGGCTCGGACGTCTGTGGGGATCCCTCTCGCAGTCGGCCGGCTGATACCGCGAAAATCGGCATCGACAAGCGTTGTCGCTTGGCGCAGGGATGGGGATCGAAAACGCCCGCAGGACCCCACGCAGAAGCGAGGCGATGCGAATGATTGGCGGAACGCACCGAGGTATTCGCGAGAAATGACCACCTTTGCCCTGCCTGACCTCGGCGAGGGGCTGCAGGAGGCGGAGCTCGTCGCCTGGCACGTCGCCGAGGGCGATCATGTCGTCGCCGACCAGCCGCTGGTTTCGGTCGAGACCGAAAAAGCTGTCGTCGAGGTGCCGTCCCCGCATTCGGGGCGGATCGCCCGGCTCTGCGCCCAACCCGGCCAACGGGTCAAGGTCGGAGCGCCGCTCGTCGAATACGACGACGCGCCGCGCGCCGACACCGGCACCGTCGTCGGCGAGCTTGGCCCGGCGGCCCCGGCGCCGGTGCAGCCGACCGCCCCGTCGCCGATGCCGGGCGGGATCAGGGCGGCGCCGGCGGTCCGCGCCTTGGCGCAGCGCCTCGGCGTCGATCTCTCGGAGGTGACCGCGAGCGGACCGGGTGGGGCGATCACCAGCGCCGATGTCGAGCGCGTCGCCCGCGCGGCGACCGAATCGGGACCGGCCGAACCGCTGGCGGGCGTGCGCCGGGCGATGGCGGTCAATATGGCGCGCTCGCACGCCGAGATCGTGCCGGCAACGGTCAGCGACGAGGCCGATGTCGAGACTTGGCCCAAAGGCACCGATGTGACGATCCGGCTGATCCGGGCCATTGTCGCCGGCTGCACCGCGGTCCCGGCGCTCAACGCCTGGTATGACGGCCGCACAATGGAGCGGCGGCTTTTGAAGGAGATCAATCTCGGTCTCGCGGTCGATACCGGAGACGGACTTTTTGTGCCGGTGTTGCGCAATATCGGCGGTCGCGACACCGCCGATTTGCGACGCGGCATCGAGGCGATGAAGCGCGATCTCAGGGCGCGCACCGTGCCGATCGCCGAATTGCGCGGCCAATCCATTACGCTCTCGAATTTCGGCATGTTCGCCGGGCAGTTCGCCGCGCTTGTCATCGTCCCGCCGCAGGTGGCGATCCTCGGCGCGGGCCGCATCACGCCGCGCGCCGTCGCCGCCGAGGGCCGGCTCGTCGCCCATCGGCTCTTGCCGTTGTCGCTGACCTTCGACCACCGCTGCGTCACCGGCGGCGAGGCCGCGCGCTTTCTCAAAGCCGCAATCGACGACCTCGAAAGGCCGGAATAGAGCCGGGCGCCGCTCGACAAGCACATTGGAGATCGCGAATGCCGCTGCTCCCGTTGCTGCTGAATATTCTGTGGATCGTGACCGGCGGGATCTGGATGGCGATTGGCTGGCTGGTCGCCGCGGTGATTATGGCGATTACGATTATCGGCCTGCCCTGGACACGGGCCGCCTTCAATATCGCCGTCTATGCGTTTCTGCCGTTTGGCCACCGCGCGGTGTCGCGCGCCGAATATTTCGGCGAAGAGGATATCGGCACCGGCCCGCTCGGCTGTCTCGGCAACGTGATCTGGCTCGTGCTGGCTGGCTGGTGGCTGGCGCTCGGCCATCTCGTCGAAGCGGTGCTGCTCGGCATCACGATCATCGGCCTGCCATTCGCCTGGGCGCATCTGAAGCTCGCCGGCATCGCCCTCTGGCCGATCGGCAAAGCCATCGTCCCGATCGACTAAGCGGCGGCATCAGTTAAATCGGGATGGCGAGCAGCGTATCGATCTGGCGGCTGTCGAGGATCACGTCCTTGCGGGCGAATTTCCAGGTTTCGCTGCTGTATTCGAGGCGATCGATATAGCGGCCGGCGGCGAAGAGCGTCATGTCGCCGTCTTGCATTGTTCGCACGACCAGAAAACTCGCCGTCGACACGAGCGCGCCGCTGTCCTCACCGACGATTTTGACCGACGAGACCAGATGGCGGTAACGCTGTGGCTCGTAGATGTTGGCCTCGCGCAACGCGCTGACCCGGTCTTTGAGCATGTTGCGCGAGGTCGCGTAGATCAGGCCGAGCGGCAGGCCAGCCTCGTAATTCTCGGCCGAAGTGATGCGATAGAAGCAATCCTCGGTAAAGAAATCGGGCCAGCGCTCCAATTCGTCAGCGTCGAGGCAATGGGTGTAATCGGCGTAAAGCTCCTCGAGCTCCAGCCGCCGCGCCAACGCCGGGAGCTCCATTAGCTCAGAGCCCCATCAGCGGGCGATAGGCGTGCCAGAAGCTGCGGACCGAGGCCTCGGTTGTACGGTTCGGCTCCGAGACATGGCCCAGTCCGCCCATCTCCAAGACCGAGCGTTCGTCCTCCGAGCCACGGATCGCACGCTGGATGAAATTGCCGACCGCGCCGTCCTCCATCGAGACATAGCCGGCGGGACCGACGAGATTGGCCTGGGCGAGGCGCAGCGCCGTCATCTCCTCGTTATCTTCGGCAAACCCCAGATAGATCCATTGCAATTCGGTCTTGTCCGGGCCCTTGGGCAAGACGAGGCGCAATGCGATGCTGTTCTGGATCTGCTGCACGACGAGGTTCGGAAAGACTGACAGGATCTGCGTCGTCGTGTCGTCGCCGAATTCCTCGGCCATCCGCAGAAAGCTCGGATCGGCCAGCCGAAAATTCTCGCGCATCGACGGCATGCCGGCATAAAGCCGGTCCGAAGTCGCGGCATCGACGCGATCGACCTTGTTGCGCGTATAGCTCGCATGGTGCGCGCCGCTTTCGGCGATATCGACCCCGCCTTCCGAGGTCAGCCGCGACACCCGGAATGTGGCAAAAAAGCTGTGCAATAAGGTCGCGTGGTACGTGTCACGCACATTCTCGAAATAGAGCTTCCAGTTATTGTGCAGGATTTGCGAGGTCGTGCCCAGCACTTTCGGCGTGCCGTAAAGGACACGATGAATGCGCGAGCCGATCAAATTGCCGATATAGTCGCCCAAAGGCGGCGCATCGGGGGAAAGCGTGCCGAAGACGAGGTCGCCAAAAGTGTCGACGCGCAGCTTTTTGAGCCCATGCTCTTCGAGACGAAACTCCGCCGGCATGCCGCCCTTGCCGGCGATGCCGCGGCGAAAGGCGACGCTGTCGAGGTTGCCTTCGAGATCGTAGCGCCAGGCGTGGTAGACGCAGGTCAGATTGTCGGCATGGCCGCGCCGCTTCAGGCAGACGAGGTTGCTGCGATGGGCGCAGCGATTGACCATCGCATGGATCGCCCCGTCCTGGCCGCGCGTGACGATGATCGGGGTCTCGCCGAGAAACGTCGTCAGATAGTCGCCGGCTTCCGGCAATTCACCGGCGAGGGCCAGAAACTGCCAGGTCGGCCCGAGAAAGATGCTGGCGAGCTCCGCACGATAAATGTCGGGGTCGGAAAATATCCGATAGGGAACGCGGGTGTTGCCCTCGGCCGGCCATTCGATCGGTTGCGGCGTCATCGCAAGCCTCCTTAGCGTTTGCAGCCTCCCTTCAGGATACACGGTTGCGGCGCGCCGGTCAGCGCGACGCGCTCAGAGTGGCAACCGCTCGGCCGCGATCGATTGCCGGAAGCGCTGTCGATCGCCTGCCAATCGATGATGTCGACCTTGTAGGAGAGGTCGCTGTCGCTGAACGCGTCCCGGAGGATCGCGGTCTCGTCGAGGGTTAGAGGCCGCCCGGCATCGATCGCCAGATCGAGGTCGGAATACCGTCGCGCCCGACCGATGGCACGTGAGCCGAAGACCCACACGGTGCTCTCCGGCGGCAGGTGGGCCGCAAGGATGCCGAGAACGAGCTTGCGATCGTCCTCCGCCAGGTCCATGCGCGCCCCCACTCATCCGAGGCGTCGTTGCACCTCGGCGCAAAGGTGCTCGGCCTCTTCCAGAAAGCCTGGGATGGCGGCGACGACCGTTGCAGCGGTCGCGGCGCCATAGGCATGGCTGGTGCGTGCACGTATTTCGCGAAAGCGGCGCCATTCCGGCCACCCGCCACGGAGCAGCCCCTGGGCACTGCCCATGCGGATCAAATCGGCAAACGGCATGCGCTCGACATCTTCGGGCGAGGCCGCATTTTCCTTCAGATAGCGCTTCAGCATTCGATGGCTGAGCTCGTAGGTGAACTCGAACCGCTGGATCAGCCCGTCGCGAAGCTGCTCGTCGAATGGCTCGCTCCGGTGGCGGCCGAGCCCTTCGCGCAGCCGCCGCACCGCATTGCCGAGAGGAGTGAGGTCGAGCGCCCCGCCCGCCACCGGTCTTCGCCGTGGTCAACCGCCGTAGAAGACGTTGTCGCCCAGTTCCTTCATTTCGAGGATCGCGGCGTCGGGGCGGCCGGTGATCGGCTTTGGCAGATGCGCCTCGACGACCTCGCCGACGACGATATGGTGGTCGCCCTGCTCAACGATCCCGGTCACCTTGCATTCGACCGCGGCCAGCGCCGCATCGAGGATCGGGAGACCGTTGGCACCCTTGTGGATCGCCTGGCCAGAGAGCTTGCCGTCTTCGAGCTTGGTCGGCTTGAAGAAGGTGAAGGCCACCCCTTTGTGATCCTTGCCCAGCATGTTGAGCGTAAAGCCCTTGGTCTCCTTGACGATTCCGTAGGCGCCGGAATCGGTCTTGACCCCGACGACGACAAGCGGCGGGTGGAATGCCGTCTGCGTCACCCAATTGACCGTCGCCGCCGCAACATTGCCTTTGCCGTCATCAGCGGTCAGCACGTAGATCCCGTAGGGAATCATGCGCAGCGCCGTCTTCTTCGCGTCCTCGTCCATCGCCGCCTCCTTTGTGTAACCGCCTCACCCGGGGCCGATCATAGCGCAAAGGAAGGCATGGCGCGCGCCGCCGTCAAGGTCAGGAGATGAAGAAGAGCTGGGTGGCGGCGATCGACGGGTGGGCGGTCAGCGTAGCGACGAGCTGGGCCGAGCTGCCGCTGCCGTCGGCGCTGGCGAACAGCTTGCCGGTTGCGGTGCTGTAAGCAAGGCGCTGGCTCGTATTGTTGAACTTGCCGGTGGCGTTGGCCGTGAACAATGTGCTCGCCTCGCTCGGCGTCATCATCTGCGGCGTCGCGCCGGCGCCGCTGAGGCCGAGATTGAACCCGGAATTGCTGAACACCAGCTCGTTCGACGCCGATCCGCCGAAATCGGCGATAACGTTGCTGCTGCCGGCGGCGAGGAAGCGGAACTGATTGGTGCCGGCGTTGCCGGTCATCGTGGTCTTGCCGCCGGCGATGAAGACATCATCCCCGTCGCCGCCCGTCAGCTTGTCCGTGCCGGTGCCTGCGGTGACAAAGATCGCGTTTACCGAGGACAAGGTGTGCGCATCGACGGTGTTGCCGGAATCGCCGTCGGTAATCGTGATGACGCCGGCGGTGCTGGTGAAATTCGGGTCGGTCAGGGTCAGGCTGTTCGCCCCGCCATTGGCGAGACCGATCGTCGGGAAGCCCGACACATTGGTCACATTGAGGGTGCCATGGTTGAGGAAATCGAGCGTCGCGCTGCCGCCGCCCTTCATCGCGCCATTGACGGTGACGCCGTTGTCGTTGAGCGTGCTGCCGAACCCCGCGGTGAACGTAGCGCCGGCGGCGATCGTCACGTGATTTAAGGTGCTGGTCTGGGAGCCCGTGAGCGTGCCGGTTCCGGCCAGGGTGCCGCCGGAGACCGTGCCCCCACTCAAGAGCAGCTGGCTTGTTACGGTCAAGGTGCTGCCGAGCACCAGCACACCGCCTCCGCCGATGCTCATAAAGCCGCCATCGGAGGATGCGCCGGTCAAGGACAAGGTCGCCGTGTTGGTGTTGGCGCCGATCCCGCCGCTGATGTTAATCGAGCCAGTGGCGGTAAGCACGGCCACTTTCACCTTTGTCGTCGCGCTCAAGTTGGAGTTGCCGATGGCGAAAAAATTGGTGGTGATCAGCGTCCCGCCGAGCGTGAGGCTGCTCCCGCCCTGGCCAAAGCTTGTGTCGACATCCAATCTGCCGGTGTTGCTCAGCCCGCCTGTGAGGCTCAAGGCGGCGCCGCCTTCGAGGTCGAAGGTCCCGCTGACGGTGTTGAGCCCGCTGAGCGCGCTGTTGCTGGTGAGCTTGCTGCTGAGCGCCACCAGCGCCTTGGCGCCGTCGAGCGTCAGGCCGCCGCCGATGGTTGTAATGCCGCCGCCGGCGAATTCCAGCAGCGCATTGCCCTCGAGATCGAAGCTCCCCGACAAATTCCCCGGTGCCGGGCTGCCGATATTCAAGGTCGCCCGCGCGGTGCCGCCGGTAAGGTCGACCGCGCCATTGTTGACGAGCCCCGCAGCGGTAACGGTCGCCGCCTTGGTGATGCTGCTATTGCCGATGGTGAGCGTGCCGCCGTTGGTTAAAAGCCCGCTGAGCTTAAGGCTGCTGCCGCCGAGGCTCGTCGTTGGAAATGCGCCGTCCACCGCCAACGTCGCGCTGTTGTCAAAAGCGCTAAGCGCGAGCGTCGCTCCATCGCTCAGACTGAAGCTGCCGGAATTGGTTGTGAGGCCGGTCAGCGCACTGTTGCTCGTCGGCTTGGCTGCGTTAGCCACAAAGGCCTGGGCACCGTCGATCGAAAGGTTGGCGCCGCTGCCGATGGTCTGAATAGTGCCGCTGCCGAACTTGAGCAAGGCATTGCCGGAGAGCTCCGCCCTCCCGACCCAGACCGAGGGCGCCGCCGCACCGATGCCGAGGCTCGCGCGCGCCGAGCCGCCGTTCGCAGCGATACCGCCGAAGAGGTCGATCGTGCCGGTGTTGGTGAGCTTGGCCGCCGTGGCGGCGGTCGCTCGAGTAATGTTGCCGTTGCCGACTTGTAGCGTGCCGCTATTGGTCAGGGCTCCGGTGACGGTCAGGGTGCTGCCGCCGCTGCCGGCATTGCCGCCGCTGAACTCGTCGAGCTCGAGAAACCCGGCATTGTTCAGGGCGCCGCCAACCTTCAGCGTTGCGTGCGCCGTGCCGCTCGTCAAAGTGAACGTCGCATTGGGGTTGTTAGTGAGCGCCCCGGTTGCAATCACGCTGGTGTTTGCCGTGAGACCGGTGTTGCCAATGGTGACGTCGTTGCTGTTGGTCAGAGCGCCGCCGATGGTGAGGCTGCTGCCGCCGCTGGTGCCGCCAAAGGAGTTGTTTCCGTCGATTTCGAGCGAATCGGTGTTGGCGAAGCCAACCTTCGTCGCCAATGCGGCGCCTTGCTCGAGATCGAAGGTCCCGGCGTTGCTGGCGAGCTTGGTCAATGCGCTGTCGCTGGTCAGCGCGCCGGCGACGGCGACGAGCGCTTTCTTGCCGGCGAGCGACAGGCGCGCATTGGGCCCGATCGCGGTGATCGCGCCGCCGGTGAACTCTAGCAGCGCATTGGTGCTGAGGCTAAAGGTGCCGGTCAGGGTGGCAGGCGCGGCGGCGCCGATTTTCAGCGTGGCGCGGGCCGTGCCGCCGGTCAGAATAATGTTGCCGGTATTGGCCAGCGCTTTGGCGCTGACATTGACACCGGTGCTAATGGCGCTGTTGCCGATGCTGAGATTGTCGCCGTTGGTCAAAGTGCCGCCGATCGCGAGACTGCTGCCGCCGACCTCGGGCGCGAACGCATCTATCTGGATCAGACCACTGTTGACGAAGCCGAGCGTGGTCGTGACCAGTGCGCCGTTCTGGAGGACAAAGAGGCCGCTGTTTCCGGCAAGCTTGGTCAGCGTGCTGTTGCTGCCGGTGGCGGCGCCCGATGCTACCCGCGACTTCGCGCCGTCAAGCGACAGCCGACCGTTAGTGCCGATCGCGGTGACGGCGCCACTTCCAAAGGCGAGCAGGGCGTCGCCGGCGAGGTTGTAGGTGGCGTTCTGCAAGGTGCTAGGCGCGGCCGCTTTGATGTCGAGGGTAGCCTGCTTCGAGGTGCCGCCATCGATGTCGATCGTGCCGGTGTTGACGAGCTTTGCCGCGGTCACGTTTGTCGCCGCGATGATGTCCTCATTGCCGATGTCGAGGGCGCTCGAATTGGTCAGCACCCCACTGACGGTGAGCTTGCTGCCGCCGTTGCCGGACTGGTCGACTTCGAGAAAACTGCTGTTGGTTAGCCCCTTCGCCGCGGTAATGCCGACTTTTGCGCCATCCTCCAGATCGAACGTGCCGGCGTTACTGGTGAGGCCGGTCAAAGCGCTGTTGCTGTTGGGGGTCTTGGACACCGCCACCCGAGACTTGGCACCGTCGAGCGACAGCGTCACGAAGGCGCCGATCGCACCGATGCCGCCGCTGGTAAACTGCAGCAAAGCGTCGCCGGTAAGCCGGTAGCTGCCCGCGGTCAGCGTCGCCGGCGCAGCGGCGTTGACCTTCAGGCTGGCCTGCACGTTGTCGCTGCCAGTGATCTGAAGGAGGCCTGAATTGACCAGCGCGTTAGCGCTCACATTTGTTGCCGTGGTAATACCGTCGTTGCCGATTACGGCGGTCTCGTTGTTGGTGAGCGTGCCGCCGATGGCGAGACTGCTGCCGCCGTCGTTGAAAAACCCGGAGAAACCGGGGTCGATGTCGAGCGAGCCGTTGTTGGCCAAGCCTACTTTTGTGGCGAGCGTCGCGCCGTCGTTCAGAATTAACGTTCCGGCATTGCTGGCCAGCTTGGCGAGCGCGCCGCTCGTCGCCGTATTGCCACGCAGCGCGACGTGCGCCCCTGCCCCGTTGAGGTCGAGATCGCCGCCGCTGGCGATGGCGGTGATGCTGCCGCTGCCGAACTCGAGCACCGCGTCGGCGTCGAGCTCGATTGAGCTGGTCACGGTCGGGAAGGCGGCGCCGCGCACATCGAGCGTGGCCCGACCCGGACCGCCTTCGAGCTCGATCGAGCCGGTGGAGGTCAGCCTGCCGACGGTCACCAATGCCGGCGCGCCGCCAACAACGAGCGAGCTGCCGCCGATATCGAGAAAGCCGATGTTGTTGAGCGTGCCGGCAATCGTCAGTCGGCTGCCACCGCCACCCAAGGTATCGACATCGATTTCACCGAAATTTTTGAAGACGCCGGCGGCGGTGACGGCGATCGTGGCATGGTCTTCGAGTTCGAAGAAGCCGTTATTGGTTGTAAGCGAGGTCAGCGCGCTGCTGCTTCCGGGACTGCCGGCGAGCGCCACCCGCGCCTGCGCGCCATCGAGCCGCAGCACGCTGTTGCTGGCGATCGTGGTGACGTGGCCGCTCTTGAACTCGACCAGCGAATTGCCCTGCAGATAATAAGCGCCCGTTAGAGTCCCCGGCGCCGCGGCACCGATGTCGAGCGTCGCCGGACCTGCGCCGCCGCCTCCAACCAGGCTAACCGTGCCTTGCACGGCGTTAGCGAAGCTCGCGGCCTTTACCGTAACCGGTTTGGTCAATCCGCTATTACCGATATTGAGATCGCCGTTGTTGGTGAGCTTGCCGCCGACGGTCAGGCTGCTCGTGCCCGCATCGCCGAGCCCGTTTACATTGGCGGCAAGCTCGACCATGCCGTTGTTGGTCGCGTTCCCGGCAATGTCGAACGCCGCACCGCTGCCCAGAACCACGGTGCCACCATTGGCCAGCGAACCGGCCTTCAGCGTGGTGGCGCCAGTCAGAGCGACGGTGCCGGCATTGGTCAGACCCGTGGTGACGGTCTCGGTCTTGCTGGGAGCGGCAATGCTCAGCACCCCGTCGACATCCCCGAGGCTGATCGAATGGACGGTGACCTGCGAGGTTAGCGAGACCGTATAGATCCCAGCGATCCCAATCGTCGCATCGTCGCTGGCGCCCGGGATCTTGGCGGGGCTCCAATTGGCCGCCACCGTCCAATTACCGCTCGTGGCCTTTTTCCAGCTGAGGGCAGCCATTTCGGCGTTCCTGACCTGCTCGATGTTTACAAGAGGGCTCGCTAAGTTAGAGCGAAATTGATTCAAAATCCACACAGAATCGCCTTAGTATAAGCCATATTTTCGTTAACGACGCCGCCGATGGCGAACGGTGTTGTTGATCTTTCCCATTGCTTCTTACGTCGAGCTGAAGCCGAACCCCGCCGCGGCGCCGGCATGCGGGGTGGCCGGCCGGCTGAATCGGGTTATTGTGCGTCCCTACGCCGCCGCAGCGGAGGGGGAGATGCATTTCGACCTGGCGCGGATGGATGCCGCCGACGCCTACAAGCTCTTGGTTTCGACCGTCGTGCCGCGGCCGATCGCGCTCGCCACCACGGTTGATCAGGAAGGCCGGGTCAACGCGGCGCCTTTCAGCTTTTTCAATGCGGTGAGCTCGATTCCGCCAATTGTCGTGCTCGGCATCAGCCCGGGCGATTCGGGCGGCGACGGCTACAAGGACACCGCGCGAAACATCCGCGACAGCGGTGAATTCGTCGTCAACCTGGTCGATGAGGAATTGGCCGAACGGATGAACATCTGCGCGGTCGATTTCCCAACCGGGGTCGAAGAGCTCGGCCATGCCCGGTTGACGCCACTGCCTTCGGCGGGGGTGCGACCGCCGCGCGTCGCGCAGTCACCGGTCAGCTTCGAGTGTCTGCGTGTCACCGGCATCACGCTCGGGGCGCGCTCGACGCTCGAAATCGGCCAGGTCATCCACATCCACATCCGTGACGATCTGGTCGATGTCGCCAAGACTTACGTCCACACCGAGCGGATGCGACTGATCGGGCGCATGCACGGCCGGGGCTGGTATGCGCGCACCAGCGATTTGTTTCTGATGGACCGGCTGACCGTGGAGAACTGGAACGCCAGCAAGGGGTAAAGCGGAAAAAGGGGGAGCGGGGGATGCGATATCGGTTGACGATCGCAGTTATGGCTGTGTTGCTGGGCGCCGCCGGCTGGCCGGCATTCGCTGCCGAAATGCCGGCCTACGGCACCAAGAATTTTACCCCGGGCGGCGACACGCCCGCCTATTTCACCCATAGCGTCGCAGCGCCGACGGTACGGAGCGAGGATTGGTCCGCCGCCGACCAGGCGGCCGTGACGGCGGCGCCTGCCGCCGCATCGGAGCACGCGTCCAGAGCAACGGAGCGGCACTCCAGCCGGACGGCGTCGCATCATCGCGGTGGGAGCCATGTCGCCGGCAAGGCGAAAGATAAAAGCCATGCAAGCCGGATGGCCGCCGCGAGGCCGGGAAAGACCACACGCACGGCTTCGTCGGCGCATTCTCGGCCTGCCGTGTCATCGCACGCCAGCATCGCGTCTTCGGCCAAGACCCGCAGCACCGGGCATTCGAGCCACCCCACCCGCCACGCGGCGGTGAAGTCGTCGCAGCGTAAGGGCTGACGGGGCGTGGTTGGACAGAAGCGCCGACGCCGCCATATAAGCGGGTGGCATGGACCGGATTGCATTTCTCAAAATGCACGGGCTAGGCAACGATTTTGTCGTGCTCGATGCCCGTCGCGAAGCGCTTCTGCTTGCGTCCGAGGGCGCGCGCGCGCTCGCCGACCGCCATACCGGCATCGGCTGCGACCAAGTGATCCTGCTCGAGCCGCCGCTCCACCCGCGCGCCCACGTCGCGATATGCATTCGCAATCCCGATGGCGGCGAGGCGGAAGCCTGCGGCAACGGCACGCGCTGCGTCGCCTGGCTCGTGGCGCGCGAAACCGGCGAGCAGCGGGTGCGAATCGAAACCGCGGCCGGCCTTCTCGAAGCCGAAATGCAGCCCGACGGGCGCATCGCCGTCGATATGGGCAAAGCGCGCATGCTGTGGCACGAGATCCCGCTCGCCTGGCCCGGCGATACCGATCGGCTCGATCTCGAGCGAGGACCGCTGTCGGGGCCCGTCTGCACCAACCTCGGCAATCCGCATGCAACGTTTTTTGTCAATGATGTCGAGGCCGTCGATCTTGCGGCGATCGGTCCCGCTCTCGAGCACGATGCGATCTTTCCGCAGCGCGCCAATATCGGCGTCGTCGCAATGCACGACCCCCGGCATTTGCGGCTTCGGGTCTGGGAGCGCGGCGCCGGGATTACCCGCGCCTGCGGCAGCGGCGCCTGTGCCGCGGTGGTGGCGGCAAGCCGGCGCGGGCTCGGCGAGCGCCGGGCCGAGGTCATGCTCGACGGCGGCATGCTCGACATCGAATGGCGCGAGGACGGGCATGTGGTCATGACCGGGCCGGCGGCGTTGAGCTTCGAGGGCAGCTTCGACCCGAAGCTGTTGGCCGGCGGTTGACCCGAGCGATGCAGGGCAACGAGATCGTCACCTTCGGCTGCCGGCTGAACGCGTTCGAATCCGAAATCATGCGTCGGGCAGCGGCGGCGGCCGGGCTCGACGGCGCCGTCATCGTCAACACCTGCGCCGTCACCGCCGAGGCCGAGCGCCAGGCGCGGCAGGCGATCCGCCGCGCCCGCCGCGAGCACCCGATGGCGGAGATCATCGTCACCGGCTGCGCCGCCGAGCTCGCACCCGAGCGATATCGGGCGATGCCTGAGATCGACCGCGTACTCGGCAACCGGGCAAAGCTGCGCGCCGAAAGCTATCGGCCGGCGGGCGACGCCGCCAATGACTTGGCCGAGACGGCGACGCATCTCGTGGACGGCTTCGAAGGCCACGCCCGTGCCTATCTGCAGGTCCAGCAAGGCTGCGACCATCGCTGCACCTTTTGCGTCATCCCTTACGCACGTGGGCCGAGCCGCTCGGTGCCGATCGGCGTCATTGCCGAGCAGGCGCGGCATCTGGTCGAAGCCGGCTATCGTGAGATCGTGCTGACCGGGGTGGATTTGACCGCCTATGGCGCCGATTTGCCGGGCCGGCCGAGTCTCGGGCAGATGGTGCGTCGGCTGCTAGCGACGGTGCCTGAGCTCTCGCGGCTGCGCCTCTCGTCGCTCGACCCGGTCGAGATCGACGACGAGCTGTGGCGGCTCCTCGCCGACGAGGAGCGGTTGATGCCGCATCTGCATTTGTCGCTGCAGGCGGGTGACGATTTGATCCTGAAGCGGATGAAGCGGCGGCACTCGCGTGCCGACGCGATCGCGGTCGCCCGCCGCGCTCGTACACTGCGCCCCGAGACGGCGCTCGGCGCCGACCTGATCGCCGGCTTCCCGACCGAGAATGAGGCGATGTTCGCCAATAGCCTCGACCTCGTTACGGAATGCAGGCTCGCCTTTGTCCATGTGTTTCCGTACAGCGCCCGGCCCGGCACCCCCGCCGCGCGCATGCCCCAGCTACCGGGCGCGGTGGTCAAGGAGCGCGCGGCCCGCCTGCGCGCGGCGGGCAAGACCGCGCTCGCGGCTGAATTGCGCCTCCGCATCGGCAGCGAAACGGATGTGCTGGTCGAGCGCGCCGGCAATGGGCGGGCGGCGTTTTACGCCCCTGTCGTCTTCGCCGGCTCGGCCGAACCCGGAACCGTGCAGCGGATGCGCCTCGTCGACAGCGACGCGGCGCGGCTCGTCGGGGTGCCAGCGCGATGAGATTCTGGCGGCGCGGCGCCACCGAGGAGCCGGCGACCGACATTATCGAGCCGGCGGGCCGGCCGCCGCTCGAAGTGCCTGCGGCGCCGGAGCCGCCGCCGGAAGCCGCTGTCCCGGACGAGCGGCGCGGCTGGCTCGGCCGGCTGCGGGCGGGGCTTTCGCGCAGCTCGACGCGGCTCAACGACGGCATCAGCGCGATCTTCAACCGCCGCCGGCTTGATGACGCAGCCTTGCTGGAGCTCGAGGAATTGCTGATCGCCAGCGATATGGGGGTCGGGGTCGCCGGCGAGGTGACCGAGCGCTTGCGGCGGACTCGCTTTGGCCAGGAGGTTTCGCCCGAGGAGGTGCGCGGCGCATTGGCCGAGGAGGTGGTCCGCCTGGTCGAGCCGGTGATGAAGCCGTTGCGCCTCGACCCGGCGCAAAAGCCCTTTGTGATCCTCGTCGTCGGCGTCAACGGCAGCGGCAAGACGACAACGATCGCCAAGCTGGCCAAGCAATACCGCGGTGCCGGTCATCGGGTGCGGCTTGCCGCCGGCGACACGTTTCGCGCCGCCGCGGTCGAGCAGTTGCAAGTCTGGGGCGAGCGCACCGGCTGCCCGGTGGTGGTGCGACCAGCCGGGTCGGACGCGGCGGGCCTCGCCTATGACGCGCTCGCCCAAGCACGCGCCGCCGGCGACGACATCCTGTTGATCGACACTGCCGGTCGGCTGCAAAACAAGGCCGATCTGATGGGCGAATTGCAAAAGATCGCCCGCGTGCTGAAAAAGCTCGATCCGCTGGCACCACATTCGGTGCTTTTGGTGCTCGACGCGACGATCGGTCAGAACGCGCATGCCCAGGCTGAAATCTTTCGCGACATGGTCGGCGTCACCGGCATTGTCATGACCAAGCTCGACGGCACCGCGCGGGGCGGCGTTCTGGTTTCGCTGGCCGAAAAATACGGCATCCCGATCCACGCATTGGGCATCGGCGAAACCGCCGACGATCTGCGCCCGTTCGAAGCCCGCGCTTATGCCCGCAGCCTGGTCGGTCTCGACCCGTGACGCAGAGAGCGACGGCGCCCGACGGAGAGACAGGGTGAGCGAGATCGGCCTCGACCAGCTCTCTGAGGATTGGGCGAGCGTGAAGCGCCTCCCGCATCAAACCGGGCTACCTATAGCGATATGGATTACCGAAAACGACGGGTACCCGCACGATGTGCGGGTCAAGGTCAGCCCCTTCCATGACGGCCGCGGGTGATGGCGGGCGGCGGTGTCGATGACGGTGCGACCGCTGCCGCGCGAAATCTGCCCGGCAGTCTACCGGCCGCCGACGTCGCGCTCGTCAGTCGCTGGATCGATCTCAACCGCTCCGTGATCATTGATTTGTGGAATCAAGCGATCAAGCCCGCCGAGGCGATCGCCCGACTGCAAAAGCTGCCATAACGACCCCGATCCGGGCGACAAAAAAGAGCCGGGATCGAATTCCATCGCCTCCCTCCTGGCGCGCTCGGCCGACCACCTTATACCAACCTCGCCCCGGCTTCGACCATCGCGCGCATAGCGCGGTCGAGCGAGCCGGCGAGATCGATGCCGCGGCAGGCTCCGGTTGCGACCTCGACCTCGAACCCGGCCTCGCGCGCGTCGATCGCCGAAAACAGCACACAGAAATCGGTGGCGAGCCCGGCCATGGTCAGGCGCTCGAAACCGCGCTCGCGCAGATAGGAGGCAAGCCCGGTGGGGGTGCGCCGATCGTTCTCGCGAAACGCCGAATAGGAATCGATGTCGCGCAGAAACCCTTTGCGCAGCACGAGCTCGGCATGCGGCACGGCGAGATTGCGGTGAAAGGCGGCCCCAGCCGTGCCCTGGACGCAATGGTCCGGCCACAGGATTTGCGCGCCATAGGCGACCTCGATCGTCTCGAACGGCCGCCGGCCGGGATGCGAGCTGGCAAACGACAAATGGTCCGGCGGGTGCCAGTCCTGGGTCAGGACGACATGGGCGAATTGCGCGGCGAGGCGGTTGATCTCCGGCACGATCGTGTCGCCCTCGGGCACGCCCAACGCGCCGCCGGGGCAAAAATCATTCTGGATGTCGACGACCAGCAGAATGTCGCGATCGCCCTTTCGCCGCCGGTCGACATTTCCGCTCATTTTTCCCTCGCGGATCTCGGTTGCGACCGATAACACGATAGCCCTATCGAACGATCCAGGCAGCACCGCGTCGTGGCGGCGACCGATCCCGGCTATCTGCGCCGGTTGATGAAGCTTTTGAAGGCGCTGTGGAAGCTGCGCCCGCCGGAGGGGGCCGAGCCTGTCGGCTCCCGGCTGGTGCGCCGCTGGCGCGAAAAGCGGCTGTTGCGGCGGATCGAGCGGGAGTGGCCCGGCGGCTTTGCCCTGCATCGCAGCGGCGACCTCGTTTATGTCCCGTCTCCGCTCGATGCGCGCGGCCGTCATGCGCTGCTGCACCCGCCGCGGGTCCATCCGGCGGTGCTCGCCTTTTTGCCGCCGGGCGGGACGGCGCTCGATATCGGCGCCAATCTCGGCGAGTGGACGGTGCCGCTGGCGCGTGCGGTCGGCCCGACCGGGCATGTGCTGGCGGTCGAGCCGGCGCCGCGCAGTGCCGCAGCACTCGACAAGACGCTTGCCGCCAATGCCTTGCGCCACGCGCAAGTGGTTCGGTGCGCGGTCGGCGAGCGCGACGGCAGCGCCGAATTCGCGGTGCCGCTGGTGACCTCCGCGCGAGCCGATACCGGGACGGCCCGGATCGGCGCCGCCTCCGCCGGGCACGAAGCGGTCGAGGTCGAATTGCGGCGCCTCGATACGCTTGTCGCGGATTGGCGGCTCGACCGCATCGACCTGGTCAAGATCGATGTCGAGGGGCACGAGCGGCGGGTGCTCGACGGCGGCGCTGGCAGCCTTGCCCGGTTCCGGCCGGTCCTGGTCATCGAGACCGGACACGAAGCTCCGGACGACCGTTCCGCGATCCGCGACCGGCTCTGCGGCCTCGGTTACCGCATGCTCGGCATTCTGCTCGACCACGGCATGGCCGACGCCGCCTGGCCCGACTATGTCGCGGCCGCGCCGCCGTTTCGCGCCGGCGACGCGCACAATCTGCTGCTCGTCCCGGAATGAGGGTCAGGTGCCGACGGCGAGCGGGCTCACCAGCTTTTTGAGCGCGGCAACGACCGAGAGCGGGGTCAGCCGCCCGGTCTTCGGGTTCTCGGAGGGCACGTTTTCGATCTGCATCGAAAACCGTGCCGCCTCGGCCTCGACCTCGATCCGGTGGGTGTTGCGGGTAATCGCGGGGTCGGCCCAGATTTCGATCGTCGTGCGCTCGGGCCCGATCCCGGCCAGGGCGAGCGCGGCGGCGACATTGACATTGGCCGGAAAGCCGCGGGCGGCCTCGTGCGCGTTGCCGGCAAAGACGCGCTTCGCCTCGCTCAGCCCGTCGATGCCGATGCCGTTTTCCAAGAGATACGGCGCGCCGGCAAGGCCGCCCGGCGGTTTTCGGGTGACCATGTGCACGCGCGAGATGCCGCCTTCGGCCGCGGCGGCCACCGCGTCGAGCCCGATCAGCGCACCGGTCGGCACCAGCACGCGCCCGCCGTGGCGGCATGCCAGCGCGACCAGGTCGAAATTGTCGACGAGCGCGCCGCAGCTCAGCACCATGACGATCCGGCCCTGCGCGAGCGCCGGCTCGGCCAGCTCGCGCAGCAGCGCCGCCGGCGCGCATTCGACAACGATTTCTGCGGCCTCCCACAACCGGGCGAGCGGCAGCACCGGCACCGGCCGGGCAAAGCCGGAAACCGCGGCTTCGGCCCGCGCCGCGTCGCGCGCCGACACCGCGGCGAGGTCCAGTCCGTCGATGCCGCGGTCGAGGCGCTGCGCCACCGCCATCCCGATGGCGCCGAGCCCGCCGATCGCTACCCGCCGCGGTTGATGCCCGGTCAGCCCCCGTCTCCCCTCATCGGCGTTCAGCGCCGTTCCAGCTGGAACAGCTCGTCCTTGATGCGGAGCTTCTGACGTTTCAGATCGGAGATCGCGTCCTGGTTCGGGAGGGGATGCCGGTTTTCCTCGTCGATGGCGCGTTCGAGAGCCGCATGCTGTTGTTTCAGCGCCTCGATGCGATCCTGCAGCGACATGCATCCTCCTCTTCGCGATGATGACGGCCGATGCTACGCCGGCCTCAGCGGTCGGCAAAGCGCGGGGCCGGCCGTTGATGACGAAAATATGTCGCTGCGGCGATTGGCAAAAGGGGCGGGCATGGCGCAGACATCCGAAACTCCGCGGCTGATTGTCGGCATCAGCGGCGCCTCGGGCGCGATCTACGGCGCGCGGCTCCTCGAATTGCTGCGGCCGCTGCCGGTCGAGACCCATCTCGTCGTCAGCCGCGCGGCCGAGGTGACCCTGGCGCTCGAAACCGGTCTCAAGCCGGCCGCGCTGCGCGCCCGCGCCGATGTCGTCCATGCCGCGGCCGACATGGCGGCGCCGATTTCGTCGGGCTCGTTCAAGACGATCGGGATGGTGGTGGCGCCGTGCTCGATCCGCAGCATGAGCGAAATCGCCAGCGGGGTGACCACCAGCCTGTTGACCCGGGCCGCCGATGTGGTGCTGAAGGAGCGTCGCCGGCTCGTCCTTCTGGTGCGTGAGACGCCGCTCCACACCGGCCATCTGCGCACGATGACGGCGTTGTCCGAGATGGGCGCGGTGATCGCGCCGCCGGTCCCGGCGTTTTATGCGAAGCCCGCGACGATTGCCGGGATGATCGACCAGACCTTGGGCCGCGTGCTCGATCTCTTCGGCCTCGACAGCGGCACGGTGCGGCGCTGGGGCGAGGACCCGGCCGCCGGCTAGGCTCAGCGCTCGCGCAGGAAAGCGTCGAGCGCGTCGGCGAGAATTTCCGTCTCTGCCGTCTTTCCGCCCGGATAGAGCGCGAGATTTGCCCGCGCCGCGGCGCGCCGCGCGGCCGGGCCGGCCTCCCCGGCGGGACCGGCACATCCGGCGAGCCGGCGCTGGACCGCCTGCTCGGCGGCGAGCTCGAGTTCTTTGACCTTGCCGCGCAGGTGATTGAGGTCGGCGTCGGTGCTGCCCTTCAGCCGCCGGCGCAAGGCGCGCAGCGGCTCGACCAGCTCGCCGCGCAACGGACGGGTCTCCGCCTCGGCGGCGGCGAGCATGGCGCGGGTCAGCCGCGGGCGGCCCGAAGCCACGAGCCACAGCGCAAACAGGACCAGGTTGACGTCGCGCCCGTCGCGGTCCTGCAAGGTCAGCAGCGCTTCGGCGACGCCCGGCCGGCCGTAAAACGCCGTCGAAAAATCCCACAGCGCCGCGGCATCGGGGGAGGTCCGGTCGGTCATGTCGCGATCCTGCCGAGGATGATATAGTGCGGCAGACTGCCGGGCCATCAGCCATGGATCTCGACACCGAAGCGCTCCGGGCAAAGCTCGCCGCGCTGAAAACCGAGCACCGCGATCTCGATGACGTGATCGCCCGCCTCGCCGAGCGTGCACCGTTCGACCAGCTGCAGCTGCAACGACTGAAAAAGCGCAAGCTCCGGCTGAAGGACCAGATCTCGAAGATCGAGAGCGAGCTGTTGCCCGACATCATCGCCTGACCGGGTGCGCTTGTACGCGCCGGGGCGGCCCTTATAATGCCGCCGGAATCGTTGCGACACTGAAAGGGGCCGAATGAGCGAGGCCGGGGTTGCGGTCGGCATCATCATGGGCAGCCAATCCGATTGGCAGACGATGCGCCACGCCGCGGCCACCCTCGAACGGCTCGGCGTCGTCTGCGAGACCCGCATCGTCTCGGCCCATCGCACTCCCGAGCGGCTTTACCAATATGCGCGCACCGCCCGCGCGCGCGGCTTGCGCGTGATCATCGCCGGGGCCGGCGGCGCGGCGCATCTGCCGGGCATGGCCGCGGCATTGACCGCGCTGCCGGTGCTCGGCGTGCCGATCGAGAGCCGGGTATTGAAAGGTGTCGACAGCCTCCTGTCGATCGTCCAGATGCCGGGCGGCGTGCCGGTGGCGACATTTGCGATCGGCGAGGCGGGTGCGGTCAATGCGGCGCTGTTCGCCGCGGCGATCCTCGGGCTCTCCGACCCGGCCGCGGCGCAGGCGGTGGACGGGTGGCGGCAAGCCCAGACGGCAGCCGTGGCCGAGCGCCCGGACCAGCACTAGTGCCGGCCGCGGAGCTGCCCCCCGGGGCCACGATCGGCATTTTGGGCGGCGGCCAGCTCGGCCGGATGACGGCGCTCGCCGCCGCTCGTCTCGGCTATCGTTGCCACGTCTTTGCCGTCGAGCCGGAAAGCCCGGCGGCCCAGGTCTCGGCCGCCGCCACCGTCGCCGATTTCGGCGATCGCGCCGCGCTCGAGCGGTTTGCCACGGCGATCGACATCGCCACCTTCGAGTTCGAGAACATCCCGGCCGAAGCGGTGCACGCCGTTGCCGCGCTGAAACCGGTGCTGCCCCGCCCCGAAATCCTCGAAATCACCCAGGACCGGCTGCGCGAAAAGGATTTCCTGCGCTCGATCGCGGTCGAGACGACGGTCTACCGCGAGGTCGCCGATGCCGCGGCGCTCGACCGGGCGATGCACGATTTCGGCCATCCGGCGGTGCTGAAAACCGTGCGCATGGGCTATGACGGCAAGGGCCAGGTGACCCTGACACCGGAGACGCGGCCTGAAGACGCCTGGCGGCGGATGGGCGGCGAGATCGGCATTCTCGAAAGCTTTGTCGATTTCTCCTGCGAGATCTCGGTGATCGTCGCACGCGGCCGCAACGGCGCCTGGGCGACCTATCCGCCGGTCGAGAACCACCATGTCGCCCACATCCTCGACACCACGATCGCCCCGGCCCGGATCGCCCCCGAAACCGCGATGCGGGCCGAAGCAATTGCGCGCCATGTCGCCGAAAAGCTCGATCTCGTCGGGCTCTTGGCGGTTGAGATGTTCGTCACCCAAGCGGGCGACATCCTGGTCAACGAGCTGGCGCCGCGGCCGCACAATTCCGGGCATTGGACGATCGACGCCTGCGTCACCAGCCAGTTCGAGCAGCTGGTGCGCGCTTTGTGCGGCCTGCCGCTCGGCTCGGTCGAGCACCACTCCGACGCGGTGATGAAAAACCTGATCGGCGCCGACGTCGAAAAGTGGCGCGAGGCGCTGAACGATCCGCTCGCTAAATTACATCTCTACGGCAAAGGCCGAACGCAGCCCGGCCGCAAAATGGGCCACGTCACGCGCCTCGTCCCCCGCCGCTGAGCAGCACTCCGGCTTAGTGCAGGGGACGCAGCAGCCTGACCGGGTTCGGCAGACGCCGTGCGACATCGACGAGCCCGCGCCGCATCCGGCCCAGACGTTCGGCGTCTGCGAGCCGGCGCTCGACAAAGGCGCGGGTCGCGACAAACCCCTCCGACCGGTCTTCGAGCCAATAGAGCACCGTCGCCATCCAGATGGCGGCGAGGATCGCGCGCTTTGTATAAAAGCTGAAATCGGTCGCGCTGTCGCCGGCAGCGTACCAGATGCCGTCCACAGTCTCGTAGACGAGCTGCAAGCCCAGCGGCGCATGCTGCGGCAGCGCCAGCACGCCGAGCGCGCGCCGCACCGCCTCGCGCCACGGTCCCAAGATCTCCAGCCGGATGCCGATCGCCAGGGCCACGCGCTCGGCCGTGCGCAGCGGTTCGACGGGTGCAGTCTCGAGGCGATCGAGCATGCGCCGGTCGGCCCAGCGGCTGAACCCGGCGACAAGATCGGCGGCGCCGCGCGGAAACAGAGCCAGTGCCTCGCCGCTCGTCAAACCGGCGCGGCGGGCGGCATGGCGCAAAGCGGCGTGCGACCAGCCGTCGAACGCCACCTCGGGCAGGATCGCCTCGATCAGCGCCATCCGTTCGGTCTCGGCCAGCGGGCCCGTCATGCCGGCCCCCGTTCGGCGAGATAGGCCGCCAAATCAATCGGGTGGCGCTGCAATTCCTCGGTGAACATCAGGAGCCGATGATCGGTCATTCGCTGCGGGTAGAGAATGCCGTCGAGGTGGTCGCATTCGTGCTGCACGACGCGAGCGTGAAATCCCTCAACCTCGCGCTCGATCGCTTCACCGTCGAGCCCACGCGCCCGGTAACGGATGCGGAGATAGCGCGGCACGACCCCGCGCAGGCCGGGCACCGACAGGCAACCCTCCCAGCCAAGCGCTCGCTCGCGACCCAACGGCTCGATGACCGGGTTGATCAATACCGTCAGCTCTTGCGCGGTATCGCCGGCGAGACCGGTCAGCCGCTCGGCGCCGACCTCGAACACGACAATCCGCCACGGCTGATGCACCTGAGGTGCGGCAAGGCCGGTGCCGCCGGCATCGGCCATCGTTTCGATCATGTCCTCGACTAGCGCGCGCACGCACGGGGCGGTCGGGTCCTCGACCGCGGCGGCGATGCCGCGCAGCACCGGGTGGCCCATCCGGGCGATTTTCAACAGCGCCATGCGACATATATGAGACCGCCGCCGGGCGCGGTAAAGCGCCGGCTATACCCCGGAGCGGCGATCTCCGCCGCGGCGGGCAGCGATCGGCTCAGAACTCGCCCTGCCGCTCCATCGATTGCAGGATTGCGGCCGCAGTCGCGGTCGCCGGGGCGTCGGCGCCGAGGGTGCGCCGGCAGCTTTCGAGGACCTCGCGCTGCAATTCGCAGGCCTCGTCCCACTCGCCTGCCTGCCACAGGATACCGGCGAGGTTGCCGAGCGCAGCGAGCGTGTCGATGTCCTCCTGGCCGAGCACGCGGCTCATCGTTTCGGCCACCGATTGCAACAACTCGCGGGCGCCGTCGAGATCGCCCTGCGCGCCAATTGTGCCGGCCAGGTTGTTGAGCGCACGCAGCGTCTCGCGGCCGGTGTCGCCGTCGCTCGCCCGCCTGGCGGCGACCACTTCTTCCTGCAGGCGCCGCGCTTCGGCAAGCTCGCCCTGCGCCGCCATCGTCACCGCCAGCTTGCCGATCGCCTTGAGCGTATCGGCATGCCCATCGCCAAAGAGCTCGCGCCGACCGGCAACGACCTCTTCCTCGAGCTTCCTCGCGCTGACCAGCCGGCCTTGCGCCCATAGCAACTCGGCGAGGTCGAGCATCGCCGACAGGGTCGCGGGATGCCCGTCGCCGCAGGCGCGCCGTGTCTCGGCGAGCACTGCCTGCTGTAGCGCGACCGGGTCGTCAGCGGTCACCGCTTCAGGCGAAGTCTTCGGCGACCGCCGCCCGCACCGCCTCGGGCATGACCGCCATATGGGCATAGCTCGGATGGTCGAAGCCGAAGGTCACTGCCGTCCCCGGCGTTTTGAAGGCGGCGATCTCCTCAGGGCCAAAGCGGAACTCGATAAACTGAACCGCGGAGGCCTTGCCCGAGGGGCTGGTGTTTTCGCGGGTCGGATCGGGAACGCCGCGCACCCGATGCCCATCGACATCGATAAAAACGTGGTTCTCGATCCCGCCGAGCCTTTCGAGCGTCCTGGCGCGCCGGCCCGGATCGTCGATTTCGAACATGACCGTGGCGACGAGCTCCGTTCCTTGCGGCACGAGCGGGTTGTAGGCGTCGAGCTCGTCCTCGAGCTGCGCCTCGCCACCCTTCTCGATCGCCAGCATTTCCTGAACCTGGTGACGCATCGTCGCGAAATTCTCGAAATGGACGCTCGCAAACGGTCCGATCTCCAGCCGGCGCCGCCGTTTCAACTCGGCGATCTGGCGTCGCCGCTCGGCCCGCACCGGCAGATAGTCGGCGAGCGGCATGATGTCGTCTCGCGTCAGCCGCCGCGGCACAGCCGATATGTCGTTCATTTGCCCCTCACGGATTGGTCGGACCATGCGCCCTCGATGCCGTAGGCGCGGGCGAAAAGCTCGATCGGATGGAGTGCCTGCTGCGGCAACGCCTCGCCACCCTCGATCTCCATGCCCTGCACGATATGCGCACCGGCGAGCGGGCATTCGGAGGCGAGAAACGCCGAGCCATTTTTGAGCGCTTGGCGCACGACCGGTTTGCCCTGCTTGAGTGCCGTGTCGAAATTCTCCTTGAGAACGCCCCAGGAGCCGCCATGGCCGGAGCAGCGCTCGATCACCGAGACCTTGGTTTGCGGTAAGAGCCGCAGCATCTCCGCCGCCTTTTGCCCCATATTCTGGGCACGGGCATGACAGGCGAGGTGCACAGTCACGCCGCCTTCCAGCGGTTCGAGGCCCGGTGCAAGCCCCTCCTTTTTTGCGATATCGACGATGTATTCGCTGACATCGGAGGTCGCAGCGGAGAGCTTTCTGACCGCCGGGTCGTCCGGCAGGATCAGCGGCCACTCGAATTTGAGCATCAGCGCGCAGGACGGCACCAGCGCGACGACGTCATAGCCCTTGTCAATCCAGGGACCGAGCGCCGCCGAGACCTTTTGCGCCGAAGCGGCGACCGCGGCCAGATTGCCTTGCTCGAGCTGCGGCATGCCGCAGCAGCGCGGATACAAAATTTCGGTTTCGACCCCGTTGCGGGCCAGGACGGCACGCGCGGCCTCGCCGATCCCCGGGTTGTTGTAGTTGACAAAGCAGGTGGCGTAGAGGACCGCTTTGCGGCCATAGGCCGGGGCGGTGCGGTCGATCGCGGGTGCCGCATGCTTCGCCCGCATCATAAAGGTCCGGCCGTGAAATTTGGGTAGGACCGCGCGGCGGTCGATCCCGAGCGCCTTTTCCATGACTGGTCGGGTCAGCCGATTGCCGGTGTCGCCGGCCCAATTGGCGACGGGTGCCGCAACGCCGGCGAGACGCCCGTTGCGGTCGGTCTTGACCAGCTCGCGGCGCGTCCGCGGCAGCTTGCCCTCATTCTGCTCGACCGCCCGCCAACGCAGCATCAGATGCGGGAAATCGACATTGAACTCATGCGGCGGCACATACGGACACTTGGTCATAAAACACATGTCGCAGAGCGTGCATGCATCGGCGACGCGTCCGTAATCGGCCGGCATCACGCTGTCGAGCTCACCGGTCGCGGAATTGTCGATCAGGTCAAAGAGCCGCGGGAACGAGTCGCACAGATTGAAGCAGCGCCGGCATATGTGACAGATGTCGAAGACACGGCGCATCTCCGCCTCGGTCTTTTCGCGATCGGAAAAATCCGGATCGTCCCAGGCGATCGGGTGCCGGATCGAGGCTTCGAGGCTGCCTTCTTTCATCGCGGCATCTCGGTGACGAGGTTGCAGGGCCGGACCTTAGCCCAATGAATCGAGCGCCTTCTGGAAGCGGCCGGCATGCGATTTCTCGGCCTTGGCCAAGGTCTCGAACCAGTCGGCGATCTCGTCGAACCCCTCTTCACGGGCGGTGCGGGCCATCCCCGGATACATGTCGGTGTATTCGTGGGTTTCGCCGGCGACCGCCGCCGCCAGATTGGCCGGGGTCTCGCCGATCGGCAAGCCGGTGACCGGGTCGCCAACTTCCTCGAGGTATTCGAGGTGGCCGTGGGCATGGCCGGTTTCGCCTTCGGCGGTCGAGCGAAACACCGCCGACACGTCGCTATGGCCTTCGATATCGGCCTTTTGCGCGAAGTAGAGATAGCGGCGATTGGCCTGGCTCTCGCCGGCAAACGCCGCTTTGAGGTTCTCCTCGGTACGGGAATTCTTCAAGCTCGCCATCAGTGTCTCCATGCGATTGGTTGCGGTGCAGCACCACCGCTCGACCGCCATATGGAGGCTGAGGCGATTCGTTCAATAGATTAGAATGAATTTAATCTGCGACAGGAGTGCACAGACCGCCTCGGTGGGCGCCGCTGCTGAATTTTCAATGACTTAGGGGCCGGGCCGGATGCGGACGATGATATCGACGCGGCGGATCTCGGTACCGGAAGGCGGCATCGGCAGGCCGGTGACCGACAGGTGGTGCGCCGGGATGTCCTGCAGTTCGCCGGTATCTTCGCAGAAAAAATGATGGTGATCGGCGGTGTTCGTGTCGAAATAGGAGCGGCCGGGCTCGACCACGGCCTCGCGCAACAGCCCCGCCTCGGTAAATTGGTGAAGGGTGTTGTAGATCGTCGCGAGCGACACCGCGATCCCTGCCGCCGAGGCTTCATTGTGCAGTTGCTCGGCGGTGACATGGCGATCACCGTTTTCGAGCAGCAATCGGGCAAGCGCCAAGCGCTGGCGCGTCGGCCGCAGGCCGGCGGCGCGCAGACGTTTCAGGACGGGCGATGAAGGGATCGTCTCATTCATGACACAAATATAGACGGGTTTGCCGCAAAATCAAAACCCGCGATGCGGCAGATCGCGTTCACAGCCTCCTTCGGTCCCGCTCCGCCGAAAAGCGGGACAGGATCGAGGCGGCCGGTCCGACGCCGAGAACGCCGGACCGTTGCGCGAAGTTCCTACAGATTGGCCTGGAAGTCGCTATAGTCGCGGACTTTCTTATAGATCTGCAGGCGGTTGCGCTGACCGTCGGCAACGATGATCTGATCGGTCTCAGGATTAAATTCGACCGCAGTCGGGAAGCAGAACCGCCATTGCGGTTCAAGACTGCGGACTCGGCGCCGCGCCTTGGCCATATCCGGGTTGGCATCAACCGTCTGCTGCCCCCATTTCGATAGCACCTGGGCGTCGCCAATCAGATTGGCGATCGGGCGGCCTTCCGAATCGAATACCGAGACCCGATGATTGCCCCAATCGGTGACGTAGATGTCGCCGTCGGTATCCACCGCGACATCGGTCGGGTGATTGAGCAATCCCGGCTTGGGATAGCCCTTGGTCTCTTCGCCCGCCGTGACATACGGTCCGAACATGGTCACGGCGTAGTCACCCTCCGGCTCCTCGATCTTGCCGTACTGGCCGATCTTCATCAGGAACTTGCCCTCGGGCGACAGCTTCTGGATGCGATGGTTCTTCCAGTCGGCAACGTAGATGTTACCATCCTTGTCGAGGGTGATCCCCCAGGGCTGGTTGAACTCGCCATCCCCGCTCCCGGCGCGGCCGCATTTGCCGACAAACTTGCCGTCGGGGGTGAAGACCTGCAGCCGGTTGTTGCCGCTATCGACGACGATGATGTTGCCGTTCTTCTCGACCGCAAGCCCCGCTGGGTGCAGCAATTCGCCGTCGCCGCTGCCGGTCTTGCCCCAGCTGCGCAGGAAGTTGCCGCTGCTGTCGAACACCGAGATCGTGTTGCGCCAGTCGTCCGACACGTACACATGGTCGTTGTTATCGACCGCGACCCCGAACGGCCAAGTGCACTTACCATCGCCTTCGCCGTATTCGCAAAAATCGGCGATGTGCTCCTCTTCTCCGGGACCGCCGATCTTCACCTTGTTGACGTGCATCCCGAAATTGTTCTCGTTGCCGCGGTTGGCGGCATAGAGGATACCGTTCTTTCCGAGGCACATCGATTGCACATAGTTGAAACCCGGGCCGCGGGCGGCATTTCGCCCGACAGCATGGCTCCAATCGTAGACGCGTCCTTCCGCGACAGTCGTGAGCGGCATAGCGCTCCTCCTCTGTGATCCGCCGTCTTTCCTCGACATACCGGTCTCGCCCTCTCCCATAGCCGGAGCCGAGAGAGAGGGCGCAAACCGTCTGCTCGCCTAGTTCAAGAATGCCGGCTGCTCAAAGGTGCCGTTGACGATCGGCGCCGGGTTGAGCTTCAGCCACTTGTCGAGGATCGTTGAATAGACGCTGCGGAAGTCCATGTTCGGGTTCAGATCGCCCTGAACCAGATGCTCGGGCTTCATCGACGGCATCTCGCCGTAGTGGCCGCCCTTGACCTTCTCGCCGAGAACGAAGGCGACGCCGCCGGCGCCGTGATCGGTTCCCGAACCGTTATCGCGAACGCGGCGGCCGAACTCGGAGAACATCAGCAGGATCACGTTGTCGGCGTGATCATGCTCGCGCAGATCCTTCATAAAGGCGTCGACGCCTTCGGTCACCGCAGTCCAAAGATTCTGGTGGCCGGGGTTCTGACCGGCATGCGTATCGAAGGTGCTGTGATCGCAATAGAAGATGCGGCTGCCCAGATCGGCCAGATGCGTCTGCGCGATGCCCTTGAGCTTACGGGCGATCGGGGTGTTCGGATACTGCACCGTCGAGGAATACTTCTGCGGCGCGACCTTCAGAATGTCTTCGCCCTTCAACGAATCGATGCCGGTGTCGGCCATATAGTCCATGACCGCGCCAGTCCCGATCGCCGGTTTGTACATCGCCGCGAAGCGCTCGAGGATCTGCTTGCGCTGCTCGCCCTGGATGGTCGGCAGGAAGCCGTAATTTTCCAGCGGCCCGCCGACGCACGCCACCGGCACGCCCGGCACCGCCAACGCCCGCGGGAGGCTCGGCCCGAAGCTGACGGTAGTGACCACATTTTCCTTCTTTGGGTCGAATTCGCGTGCGACCCGCCCGAGCCAACCTTCGGTGCCGACCTTGATCGGCTCGCAGGTGTGCCAGATGTCCATCGCACGGAAATGCGAGCGCGGTGATTCCTTCCACCCGACGCCGTGCAGGATGGCCAGCTTGCCGTCATCCCAGAACTGCTTGATCGGCGCCATGTAGTGCGGGATGCCGTAATCCTTGTCGAGATGCATGATCTGGTTGTCTGGGATGCCTACCGCCTTGCGATTGTCTCGATACAAGGGGTTGTTGTACGGAATCACCGTGTTCACGTAGTCGTTGCCGCCCGTCAACTGCAGAACAACAATGACGGGATCCTTCTTTGTCTCTTGTGTAGCTGGCATTGCGCCTTCCTCCTCGTCTCAAGTCCGATGGGTTCGGGGGGTTTAGCCGAATTGATACTCTCTTGTCGCCGCGATCAGCTGCAGCATTTCAGCGGCATGCCGATCCGCGATCTGTGCGTTCGAGTCGCTGTCCCAGGAGACTTGGCCCCATTCCTTTGCCTGGGCAAGCAGCTCCTGCTTGGTGTCTTGACCGACCTCGACGGGGCCGATCTGGTCGAGGCAACCGTCAACCAGTTGCTCGGGGCTCAGCGACCCGCGCGCCTTCAGCCGGTCGATGATCGCGCGCACACCGGGCAGCGACGTGTCGCCGACCTTTTCGGCGACAAAGTTGACGCGCGCCATCAAGGAGCCGCTGTTGATCCACTCCTTGCCGGTGTGCCAGCCCTCGACCGAAGGCGGATTGAGCATGTCCTGGCCCATATAGGTCGGCTGCATCGACAGCTGGCCGATGCCCGGCGCCGGCAATTCGTGGCCGCCGACGAGCCGCAGGGTGCTGACCACCACTTCGGCTGGCGACTTCATGTGCTGGAAACGGGCTTCCTTGAAGAAGTCCGAATTGAACAGCACGCGCAGAACCGAACGCATGTCGAACTTAGAATCACGGAACGCGCCGACCAGAGTGTCGATTGCCTTCTGGTCGCGCGGCGGCTCGATCGGCCAAGCCGGCACTTGCGGCTCGTCAGCGACGAAGAAGTTGTAAAGATGCCGGCAAATGAACTTGCCGCAAGCCGGCTGCTGCACCACGATGTCGATGATGTCTTCGCCGTTGAAACGGCCCTTGTGGCCGAGAAACACCTTCTCGCCGTCATCGTGGTCGGCGGCGCGATACTCGAACTTCCACGGGAAGCGGCCATAGGGCGCGCGTGGGATCTTGGTCTCGAAGGTCCAGCCGGTGAAGGCCCGCGAGCATTCGCGGACATCGGTCTCGGTGTAGTTGCCGGCACCGAGGCTGAACAATTCGAGCAACTCCCGGCCCCAATTCTCGTTGACCGCGGTGCCGTGGTTCTGCTGATTGTCGAGCCAGAAGATCATGGTCGGGTTTCTGGCGACTTTGAGCAGCAGATCGCGGTAGTTCCCCATGCCGTTCTCGCGGAACAGCTGGATCTGCTCCAACAGCTGGTCGTAATTGTCGACCTTGGAATTGCCGGTGGCGAAGACATGGTGCCAGAACAGCGCCATCTTTTCTTCGAGCGGCCGCTTGGTGTTGATCAGGTAATACATCCAGTTGACGTTGCCCATCGGCGGTTGGCCGCCCGGCAGCAGCGATGCCGGCTGGTAGCGCAAGAGCGTGTAGGAATCGACCGGCGGCTGCGTCTCGGGATGCAGCAACTCCTCGACCGTCGCCTCGTAGCCCTTGGCGACACGCGCCTCGAGTTCGTCGCGGCCCGCCCCGAACCCCGCCCGTCGCATCAGGTGAGCCATTAAAGCGATGTCGTCCTGATAAGCCATCTTGGGCCCTCCTCCTGGTGATGATTTACCGTCGCGTATTGCAACTTCGCTGTCGTGCGTCGACCTCGAAGCAACCGATGCACGCCACGATGGCAAACTTGCTGGCTCCGCTGACAAAGCGGCACCGGCGAAAATCGTTCATTGGAACGATTTTATCCTAGCCCAAAAGGCTGTCAAGCAGCGCAGCGCATCAAGAACCAAAATCGGTACCGTCGCCAGCGCCGCTCAGTCGCCGGTTTGCAGCCGCTCGACCAGCTCCCGTACGGTCGGCACATAGCCATTGGCGTAGAAAGGGTCGGAGGCGAAGCGGTAGGCGTTGTGCCCGGCGAACATCAGCTGGCTCTCGACATCGTCGGAGTGGCGGATCGCCTGCAGTGTCTTCTGGATGCAAAAGCTGCGCGGATCGGCCTTCTTGCCGGTGGACCCGGTCTCGCTTTGCGCCCAGTTCGAGAATTGGCAGGCGCTGAGGCAGCCCATGCAGCCGATCTGGTCGGTCCGCAATTCGAGCGCTTTTTCCGGCGTGACGAAGACCAGGGTCGAGTCGGGGGTGCGCAAGGCTTCGGTAAAGCCGGCCGCCACCCAAGCTTCGGCCGATTGCCGGTCGTGCGAGGTCAGATAGACGAGGCGGTTGCGGGCACCGATCCGAAACGGCGCGATATGCTCGCCGACCGGCTCGACCGCATAGGCGACCTGGCGCGCCGAGCGCTCCTGCAATTCGTCGAGAAAGCCGTTGCGCACCGCCGATGAATAAAACCCGGTCGGGCTGAACCGGTTCAGCGAGATTTCGCCGTCGCCGAGGGTCAACAGCTTGCGCTTCCAGACATCCGAGATCGGGCTTTCCTGGGTCAAGAGCGGCCTGGTGCCGAACTGGAAGGCGATTGGACCCAATTCAGGATTGTCGATCCAATCGACCCATTCGCGCAGATACCAGAGCCCGCCCGCCATAAAGATCGGTGTCGTGGCGAGCCCGAAATCGGTCATCAGACTGCGCAATTCCCTGACCCGCGGATAAGGCGGCTCAGGCTGGAGCGGGTCTTCGCTGTTGGACAGTCCGTTATGGCCGCCGGCGAGCCACGGATCCTCGTATACGACGCCGCCGAGCCAATCGCAGAATTTGTGGTAGGCCCGCTTCCACAGCGCGCGAAAGGCGCGGGCCGAGGACACGATCGGATAATAATAGACGCCGTAGCGGGCGCAAATCTCGGCGATCCGATACGGCATGCCTGCGCCGCAGGTGACGCCGTTGATCAGGCCTTTGGCACCTTCGAGGACGCCGTGCAAGACCCGCTCGGCCGCCGCCATCTCCCACAGCACGTTCATGTGGATGCGGCCCTCGCCATTGCCGCGCTCATAAGCGACGCGCGCCTGCTGGATGCCCCCGGCGATCGCGTAAGCGACGAGTTCCTCGTGGCGTTCGCGGCGGGTGCGACCATGATAAATCTGCGGGATCAATTCCCCTGATTCGGTATAGCTGTCGGCGTTGACGCCGGAAAAGGTGCCGACCCCGCTGGTCGCCGCCCAGGCCCCAGAGCTCTCGCCGTTCGAGACCGAGATGCCCTTGCCGCCTTCGACCAGCGGTAGCACCTCACGCCCAGAAATGATCAGCGGATTGAGCGGTTTCACCACCATGCCCCCGGCCGCTCGCTACCGGCCCGAGTGTACATCAATCAGTAGTTGGGGGACGTCCGAAAACACGGAGGCCACTCCCCAGGAGAAAAGCGTCGCGGCACGAGCCGCATCATTGACGGTGTAGGCCAATAAAGGATAGCCGCAATCGCGAATTTCAGCCACGACTACCGGGCGCAGTAGACGATGGTCGGCATGTACCGTGCAGCAGCCTAGCGCCTCGACCCGGGCACGCCAATCGCGCGGCACCGCGCGGAACAAGAGCCCGCGCGCGAGCTGCGGCGCCGCCTCCCGCACCGCGGCCAGCGCAGTGTCGAGAAAGCTCGAGACCAGCACCGCCGGCAGCCGCGTCGGCCACAGCTCCGTGAGCAGCTCCGCCGCCGCCCGCCCGGTCGCCGCCGCCCAACGGCGCGTCGCCTTCAGCTCGACATTGGCGCCAAGGCCGAGCGCCCCAAGCTCCGCCACCGCCTCCTTCAAGGTCGGCACCCGCTCCCCGATATAGGCCGGGCCAAACCACCGGCCCGCGTCACAATCCCGTATCTCGGCAAACGGCAACGCCGCCGCCTCCCCGTTCCGATTCGTCGTTCGCTCCAGTCGATCGTCGTGCAGAAGGATCGGCACGCCGTCGGCGGTCAGCCGGACATCGAACTCGACCCAGCGACATCCGAGCTCTTTTGCCCGGCGCAGGCCAGCGAGCGTGTTTTCCGGTGCGCTGTGCGCCGCACCGCGATGCCCGATCACCCGCGGCAGGCGCAGCGGCGAGAAATCCGCCTCGGCGCTCAGGGCATCGCCGCCTTTGCCGGCTCCTGGCGCCTGGGCCCCAGATCCTCGCCGGTTTCCTGATCGACCTGGCGCATGCTCAGCTTGACCTTGCCGCGATCGTCAAAGCCCAGCACCTTGACCTTGACCGAATCCCCGAGCTTGACGACATCGGCGACCTTGCCGACGCGCTGCTGCGCCAGTTCGCTGATATGCACGAGCCCGTCGCGCGACCCGAGAAAGTTCACGAATGCACCGAAATCGACGGTCTTGACCACCTTGCCGTTATAGATAGCGCCGAGCTCGGGCTCCGCGACGATGCCGCGGATCCAGTCGATCGCGGCCTGGGCGGCGTTGGCATCGACCGCGGCGACCTTGATCGTGCCGTCATCCTCGATATCGACCTTGGCGCCGGTCGTCTCGGTGATCTCGCGGATCACCTTGCCGCCGGAGCCGATGACTTCGCGGATCTTGTCCTTCGGAATGCTGAAGGTGGTGATGCGCGGCGCGTTGCCGCTGACCTCCTCGCGCGCACCGGTCAGGGCGCGGGCCATCTCGCCGAGGATATGCACCCGGCCGTCGCGCGCCTGGGCGAGAGCGGTCCGCATAATCTCCTCGGTGATCGAGGTGATCTTGATGTCCATCTGCAGCGCGGTGACGCCGCGCTCGGTGCCGGCCACCTTGAAATCCATGTCGCCGAGATGGTCCTCATCGCCGAGGATGTCGGAGAGAACGGCAAAACCCTCGGGCTCCTTGATCAGCCCCATGGCGATGCCGGCGACCGAACGTGGCAGCGGCACGCCGGCATCCATCAAGGCGAGCGAGGCGCCGCAAACCGAGGCCATCGACGACGAGCCGTTCGATTCGGTGATCTCGGAGACGACGCGGA
>DASXAM010000073.1:0-9111 GCA_036404275.1 Allostellaceae bacterium | reverse complement strand
TTGCTGCTGACCCATATTTCCGGCCGCTACCGCCCCGAAGAGATCCGCGCCGAAGCCGCCGCAATGTTTCCGAACACGCGGGTCGTCGCCGATTTCGACCGCGTTTCGGTCGTCGCCCGGCTGTCCGGTGGATAATTCGGCGGATCGAACCGGGATAAAGACACTTTCCTGGGGACAAAATTGTGGGCGGCGACGGGCGGGGTTGCCCGTGGAGCCGATCCGGATAGCTTTCGTGGCGCGGTGCCGAGCCGAGCGCCCGCCGCCTCCGGCGCGGTGATCGGCGCAATTTGGGCGCGGCCTCGGCGATCGGCCGCATGGGGGAGACGGGCGACCTTCGGGTCGCCCGTTTCCGTTTGGCCGGCGGTTTTCGGCGTGCCGCTTTTTCTGGTGCGCTTTGGATTTTTATGCCAATCTTTTGGCATTCTTTCCAAAGCACGACCAGTCCGATGGCCCGCGACGCAAACCCGCTCAAATCCGAGCTGATCACGCTCTCGCTGAATACTCAAACGGTTTGGTATCTCGACCGTCTCGTCGAAACCGGCCTCTATGGCAATAACCGGACCGAAGCAGCGCGAGTAGCACTGTACGATCATTGCAAGCTTCTGATCGCGCAAGACCGGCTCGCAGCCGCACCCCCGCTGTCGCCCGTGGAAATCGCCGAGCGGGGAGCGTCGGCGGTGGCCCCGCGTCGATGACAGCAATACCGATTGCATCGACTCAGGGATTCATACCCATGAACGCCGACAGAACACTTCCTGCCACTTGGCCTCTGTCTGGAATCGGAAGGCACTGCTTTTTGCGGTTGAGACGAGGAAGGGTCCCATATGATGTGGTCTGCTGGACCATGATGATTCGAATAGGCAAAATCCGAGGTGTTATTTCAAAAGGCTATTGACACCCATAGTTTCCCATGATATCCCATTTCTACCCATGGGCGGGTTTGGCTGACGGGGGGAACATCGGCCATTCCCATCGGGCGCCCCTTGCCGAGCGTCTATGGGCGAGCGTTGGGGGAAGAAGTGGAACTGTTTCTGTCCACTTACGTGAACAAGGTCGACCGCAAGGGGCGAGTTTCAGTGCCGGCGACCTTTCGCGCTCGATTGATGGGGCAGCGTTTTCCCGGCATCGTCGTGTTCCGCTCATATCGAGTCGATGCGCTCGACGGCGGCGGCATCGACTGGATGGAGGAGCTGACTGCCCGGCTCGACACGCTCGATCAGTTCTCCGACGAGCATGAGAATTTGGCGACCTTGCTGTTCGGCGGCTCGCAACAGCTGCCGTTTGACAATGAAGGCCGCGTTCTGCTGCCGCCGGATTTGGCCGAGCACGCGCATATCGGCGACAGTGCGGCTTTTGTCGGCCTCGGCCGAAGCTTTCAGATCTGGGAGCCGGGCCGGCTCGCCGAGCACCAGGCGGCGTTGCGCGAGCGCGCCCGCCAGCAGGGAACAAAACTGCCGCCGCTGCCCGCGGCCGAGCGCCGCCAATGAGCCACGCAGCATCCTCGCCGCCGCCGGGCGGCCATGTCCCGGTTCTGCTTGAGGCCGTGATCGCGGCGCTGGCGCCGCGCGACGGGGCCGTTTACGTCGACGGCACCTTTGGCGACGGCGGCTACAGTGCGGCCTTGCTCGCCGCTGCGCACTGCCGCGTCGTTGCCATCGACCGCGACCCGGACGCAGCGCGACGGGCGCGCACATTGGCGATTCAGCACGGCGATCGACTCGTCATCGTCGAAGGACGGTTCGGCGAGATGGTGCGGCTCTTGGCGCCGCTCGAGGCCGGGCCGATCGCCGGCATCGCCCTCGATCTCGGCGTATCCTCGATCCAGCTCGATACAGCCGAACGCGGCTTTTCGTTTCGCCTCGACGGGCCGCTGGACATGCGTATGGGGCGCGACGGGCAAAGTGCGGCCGATCTCGTCGCCACCCTGTCCGAGGCCGAGCTCGCGGCGCTGATCCACGATTTCGGCGAGGAGCGGTTTTCCCGCCGCGTCGCGCGCGCCATCGCTGCGGCACGCCGTCGGGGCGCGATCCGGCGCACTCTCGAGCTCGCCGAGATCGTGCGTGCCGCGGTGCCCAAAACAGAGCCCGGGCTCGATCCGGCGACGCGCACCTTTCAGGCGCTGCGCATTGCGGTCAATGACGAGCTGGGCGAGCTCGACCGCGGACTCTCGGCGGCAGAGCAATTATTGATGCCGGGCGGCCGGCTGGCGGTGGTGTCGTTTCACTCGCTCGAGGATCGGCGGGTCAAAAATTTTCTGCGCCGGCGCAGCGAGGCTGCACCACGGGCCTCGCGCCACGAACCTGATCCTGCCGATACCCCGCGGCCCAGCTTTTGTCTGCTGCACCGCCGCCCGGTTCGGCCGGGCCCGGCCGAGATCGCGCGCAACCCGCGTGCACGTTCGGCGCGGCTGCGCGCGGCCGAGCGCACCGCGGCCCCGGTCTGGGCCCCCGACCGCGCCTCGCCGAGGCGGGCCGGAATCGCCGGCAGGGCCGCATGATCAAGCTTGCCACTTTGTTCTGGCTGGTCCTCGTGACTGCGAGCGGGCTCGCCATGTTCGCGGTCAAATATCAGGTCCAGAGCCTGGACGACCGGCTTGGCGACACCAAAAAAGCCGTCGCCGCGCAGGAACGTGAGCTGCGCGTGCTCGGCGCCGAATGGGCCTATCTCAATCGGCCCGCCGCCCTCGCCGACATGAATCGGCGGTTCCTGTCGCTGACCCCGATCGCGACCAAGCAGCTGCAGACCGGCGTCGCCGATATTGCGATGCGGCCGCCGCCGCCACCGGAACCGGAGCCGGCACCACCGCCGGTTGTCGCCGCCGCGACGCCTGCGCCCGATACCGCTGCGGCCGCTCCGCTCTCCGGCGCGCGGCTGCCGGGAAGCGGTCTGCCGGTTACACCCGCATCGCTCGAAAAGCCGGGTCGCGAGCCTGCGGCGCCGCCGGCAAAGTCGCTCGACGAGCTGATCGCGCGCATTGCGGCCGTCCGCTGATGGTGGCGCTCCAGCAATTTGACGACAATCCGTGCCGGCCGCGGCATTTCAAGCCGCCGCCCTGCGTCCCCGTTGTCCCCGATGGCCCCGCTAGACAGGCGCTCGACGGGTCCCGCGCCCGGCTCCTCGCCATCGGCGCGGCGTTTGTCGTGGTGTTTGCTGTGATTGCGCTGCGCGCCGGCGAGGTCGCGCTATTCGGCACCGGCACCGCTCGCACGCCGATTGCACGCCAGCACCGGAGCGCCCCGCCGGCGCCGATGCGCGCCGATATTGTCGACCGCAACGGCAAGCTGTTGGCGACCATGCTCGACAGCCCGTCGCTCTACGCCAATCCGCGGCAGATCCTCGATGCCGCCGAGGCGACGCGCCGGCTCTTGACCGCGCTTCCCGATCTCGACGGCGCCCAAGTCCTGGCCAAGCTGACATCCGGCAAGGGGTTTGTCTGGCTTAAGCGTCATCTGACGCCGCAGCAGGAATATGCGGTCAACCAGCTCGGCATCCCGGGGCTGCAATTCGAGCACGAGGAACGCAGGGTCTATCCGTACGGCGCGCTGACCTCGCATGTCGTCGGCTATACCGGGATCGACAACGAAGGCTTTGCCGGCGTCGAGCGCGGCCTCGACCGCGTTCTGAACGGCCGCAGCGAGCCGCTGCAATTGTCGCTCGACATTCGCCTGCAATACATCCTGCACGAGGAATTGCAGCGGGTGGTCGACGATTTTACCGCCAAGGGCGGCGACGGCCTGATCATGGACGTCAACACCGGCGAAATCCTGGCGATGGTGTCGCTCCCTGATTTCGACCCGGCACATCCGGGCGCCCCCGACCCGGCGCACCCCGAAATCTCGCCGGCCGAGCGCATGTTCAACCGGGTCACACTCGGCGACTATGAAATCGGCTCGGTATTCAAAATCTTTACGACGGCGATGGGGCTCGATTCCGGCGCGACGACGATGACCGGCACCTTCGATGCGACGCATCCGATCCGGATCGGCCGGTTTACGATTTCCGACTATCACGGCAAGCATCGGGTCGAAAGCGTCCCCGAGATCCTGATGTATTCGTCGAATATCGGCGAGGCCAAGATCGCGCTTGCCGTCGGCGCCCAGCGCCAGCAGGACTATCTGCGCCGCCTCGGCCTGTTGAGCCCGCCCTCGATCGAAATCGAAGAGGTCGGCAAGCCGCATTTCCCGGCGCGATGGCGCGAAGTCAGCGTCATGACCATCGGCTTTGGCCACGGCATTTCCGAGACGCCGCTGCAGGTCGCCGCCGCCGGTGCGGCCCTCGTCAACGGGGGCGTCCTGCGTCCCACGACGCTGGTCAAGTTGCCGTCCGGCTATGCGCCGCAGGGCCGCCAGGTGATTTCGCCAAAGACGTCGGAAGAGATGCGCAAATTGCTGCGGCTCGTGGTCGAATACGGCACCGGCGAGATGGTCGGCGCCAAAGGCTATGTCGTCGGCGGCAAGACCGGCACCGCCGACAAGGTCGTCGGCCGGCACTATGCCGAGCGCAAACTGTTGTCGAGCTTTCTCGGCGTCTTCCCGATGAACGATCCGAAATACCTGGTGTTGGCGATGGTCGATGAGCCGCATCCGAACAAGGCGAGCCACGGCTATGCCACCGCGGGTTGGACCGCCGCTCCAGCCGTCGGCCGGGTCATCGAGCGCATCGCGCCCTTGCTCGGAGTCCCGCCGGTTGACGAGAGCTCGCCTCAGATCGAGCACGCGCTGATGGTCGAGAGCCTGCAAGGCAAGCATATTGAAGCTTACTGAGCTGATCTGCCGCGCCGGTTTGCCGGCCGATCCCGAAATCGCCGGGCTCACCGCCGATTCGCGCCAGGTTCAGACCGGTTTTCTGTTTGTCGCCTTCGCCGGTACAAGGCTCGACGGCCGCGCCTTCGCCGCCGACGCGGTCGCGCGCGGGGCGCGCGCGATTTTGACCGATCGTGCCGACCGGCTGTCTCTGCCGCCCGAAGCCCGCCAAAGTGTGGCAATCATCGAGGATGCCGATCCACAGCGGCGGCTGGCCGTGACGGCTGCACGTTTTTACAAGCGCCAGCCCCATACGATCGCCGCCGTGACCGGCACCAACGGCAAAACTTCGGTAGTCCATTTCCTGCGCGAGATCTGGACGGCACTCGGCCACTCGTCGGCGAGCCTCGGCACGCTCGGCCTCGTTGCACCGGACGGGCGTCGCAGCGGTGCTCTGACCACTCCCGACCCGGTGGCGCTGCACCGCGACCTCGCCGCCCTCGCCAAAAGCGGCGTCGAGCATGCGGCGATCGAGGCGTCGAGCCATGGTCTCGCGCAGCACCGGCTCGACGGTGTTTCGGTCTCCGCTGCCGCCTTTACCAACCTGACCCGCGACCATCTCGATTATCATCGCGACATGGCGCATTACCGGGCGGCAAAGGAGCGGCTGTTCACCGATCTCCTGACCGCGCACGGGACCGCCGTGCTCAACGCCGACAGCGACGAATTCGCCCGGCTCGCTAGGCTTTGTCGAGACCGTGGCCATCCGGTGCTCGCCTACGGCATCGCCGCCGGGGGGGAGTTGCGGTTGCTGAGCCGGCAACCGCACGGCGCCGCGCAGGCGCTCGGCATCGAGGTCTTGGGTCGGCGGCGTGAGCTGATGTTGCCGCTCGCCGGCGAGTTCCAGGCAATGAACGCGCTCTGCGCACTCGGTCTGGCGCTTGCCACCGGCGCCGAGGCGGACGCCGCGACTGCCGCCCTCGCCGATCTGACTGCCGTCCCGGGACGCATGCAATTTGTCGCGCGAGCCCGGCAAGGCGGCGCGATCGTCGTCGATTACGCGCACACGCCCGACGCGCTCGCGACGGTGCTGGCGGCATTGCGGCCGCACGCGCCAGGCCGGCTCGTCGTGCTGTTCGGCTGCGGCGGCGACCGTGATCCGGGCAAGCGCCCGATGATGGGCGAGGTCGCGGCCCGTCTCGTCGACCTGGTCTATGTCACCGACGACAATCCGCGCAACGAAGACGCGGCGGCGGTTCGGCGGGCGATCCTCGCCGGCGCGCCTGGTGCGGTCGAAATCGGCGACCGCCGCCGGGCGATCGAGACCGCGATCGACGCCCTCGGTCCCGGTGATCTGCTGGTGATCGCCGGCAAGGGGCACGAGACCGGCCAGATTGTCGGCGACTTGACGCTCCCCTTCGACGACGCCGCGATCGCGCGTGAAACTGCCGGACAATTCCCGCTCTGGGAGGTCCTGCAATGACCCCGCTATGGACCGCCGCCGATGCCGCCGCCGCAACCGGCGGACGCTCCTCGGGCGGCTGGCGGGCCGGCGGCGTCTCGATCGATACCCGGACCCTGGCAGCTGGCGATTTGTTTGTGGCATTGCGCGGTCCGAACCATGACGGCCACGATTTCGTCGCCACGGCGCTGGAGAAAGGTGCGGCTGCGGCGATGGTCGATCGCGACATCCCGGGATTGGCGGCGAGCGCACTGCTGCTGCGGGTCGGCGACACCTTGACGGGGCTCGCAGCACTCGGCGCCTTCGCCCGCGTGCGCAGCCGGGCGCGCATCCTCGCCGTCACCGGCAGCGTCGGCAAGACCGGCACCAAGGAAGCGCTGCGTCTGGCGCTTGGCGCCTGCGGCACGGTCTGCGCCTCGGCCGGCAGCTTCAACAATCATTGGGGCGCACCGCTGTCGCTGGCGCGCACGCCGTCCGACGCCGATTATGGCGTCTTCGAGCTGGGGATGAACCATCCGGGCGAGATCGCGGCGCTGACCCGGCTGGTCCGGCCGCATGTGGCGGTGGTCACAACGGTCGAGCCGGTGCATCTCGGCTTTTTTCCGTCGATCGAGGCGATTGCCGACGCCAAGGCCGAAATCTTCGAGGGGCTCGAGCCGGGCGGTATCGCTGTGCTGAATCGTGACAATCCGCAATACGGGCGACTTGCAGCGGCAGCAGGGCGTGCAGGCGCGTCCGTGATCGGCTTCGGAGCGCATCCGGAGGCGAGTGTGAGGCTTGTCGATTGTGTGCTCGAACCGACGGAAAGCACGGTCGAGGCGATGGTCGATGGCGCGCTCCTTCATTTCCGGCTTCCCGTTCCCGGCCGGCATTGGGTCATGAACGCGCTCGCGGTGCTGGCGGCGTGCCGCGCCGCCGGGGCCGATCCGGAACGAGCCGCGGCCGCATTGGAACGTCTCGAAGCGCTGCCGGGGCGGGGGCAGCGTCATCGGATCCCGTGGCGCGGCGGAACCTTGACCCTGATCGACGAGAGCTACAATGCGAGCCCGGCATCGATGGCGGCGGCACTCGCCGTGCTCGGCGCCACGCAGCCCGGACCCGGCGGCCGGCGCGTCGCCGTGCTCGGCGACATGCTCGAGCTCGGTGACGCGGCGGCGCGTTTTCACCGCGAGCTGGCAGCACCCCTCGCCGCTGCAAAAATCGATCGCGCGTTTCTCATCGGCGCCGAGGTGGCGGTGCTGTCCGAGGCGTTGCCGCCATCCTGCCGCGGCGGATTGTGGCGCTCGGCGGAGGAGGCTATCCCGGCGCTCTTCGATTTTCTCATTCCCGGCGATGTGGTGACCGTCAAAGGCTCCTACGGCATCCGCCTCGGACGCATTGTCGACCGGTTCCACCGCCGGCCCGAGACATGATCGCATGCTCTATTTACTGTTCTATCCGCTGGCGGACCGGTTTTCGGCGTTCAATCTTTTTCGCTACATCACGTTCCGTTCCGGTGGCGCCGTCGTTACCGCGCTGCTGATCAGCTTTGTCTTTGGCCCGGCGATCATCGCCTGGCTCAAATCGAAGCAGACCAACGGCCAGCCGATCCGGCTCGACGGCCCCGAGGGTCATCTGGTGCGCAAGAAGGGGACGCCGACGATGGGCGGCTTCTTGATTCTGCTGGCCCTGACGGTCGCCACCTTGCTCTGGGCGGATCTGACAAACGTCTATATCTGGATCGTGCTGCTGGTCACGGTCGGGTTCGGCCTGATCGGCTTTGTCGACGACTACAAAAAGCTCGCCGGCAACTCGCATCGCGGATTGGCCGGGCGGACCAAGCTCGCCTGCGAAATCGTGCTCGGCGCCGGCGCCTGCATCGCGCTTGCCGCGATTGCCCCGCATCAGCTCGCCAACACCGTCGCGGTCCCGTTTTTCAAGAATGTGCTGATCGATCTCGGCTGGTGGTTCGTGCCGTTCGGCGCTTTTGTGGTCATCGGCGCCTCGAACGCGGTCAACCTGACCGACGGGCTCGACGGGCTGGCGATCGTGCCGGCGATGATCGCCGCCGGCTGTTTCGCGCTGATTTCTTATCTCGTCGGCAACGCGATTTTTGCCAATTATCTGCAAATCCATCATGTGCCCGGCACCGGCGAATTGGCCGTGTTTTGCGGCGCGATGGTTGGCGCCAGCCTCGGCTTTTTGTGGTTCAACGCGCCGCCGGCGATGGTCTTTATGGGTGACACCGGCTCGCTCTCGATCGGCGGGGCGCTCGGGACCGTCAGCATCGTCACCAAGCATGAGCTGGTGCTGGCGATCATCGGCGGGCTTTTCGTGCTCGAGGCGGTTTCGGTCATCGTCCAGGTGGCGAGCTTCAAGCTCACCGGCCGGCGGGTGTTCCGCATGGCGCCGCTGCATCACCACTTCGAGCAGAAGGGCTGGGCCGAGCCGACGATCGTGATTCGCTTCTGGATCATCGCCTCGATCCTGGCAATTGCCGGGCTGGCCACGCTGAAGCTGCGATGATCCGTGCCGTTTCGGGACGGCTCGCGGCGCTGGTCGCCGACCGCAAAAAAGCCCGCTATATGCTGCTGCCAGGATGAAGTTCGCGCGGATCGATCAGAGCCCGGTGGCGCGCTGGTGGTGGACCGTCGACCGCTGGAGCCTGGCGGCGCTCGGCGTCCTGATGGCGTTCGGGATCGTCCTCAGCCTGGCGGCGAGCCCAGCCGTCGCCGAGCGCATCGGCTATGACGCGCTCCATTTTGTCCGCCGCCACGCGGCCGTCCCGCCGATCGCGGCCGCCGTCATGTTTGCGGTCTCGTTGCAGACGCCGCGCACCATCCGCCGGATCGCCGTTATCGGCTTTGCCGTCGCTCTCCTTCTCTTGGCCGCGACTTTTGTCGTCGGTGTCGAGATCAAGGGGGCGCG
>DASXAM010000072.1:0-1727 GCA_036404275.1 Allostellaceae bacterium | reverse complement strand
GATCCCGCGCGACGGGATGATCCAGCGCAGCACCTTGGGCAGATCCTCCTCGCGAGCCACGCCGGGCTGACCCGGCTGCGCCTGGCCTTTCTCGGCGAATTTCTTGCCGACGCAGTCCTTGCAGCCGTCGACATTGATCGTGACCTCGGCGTGACCTGGGATCTGGCCGACCTCGATCGCGTTTTCCGAGGCGCGCACCCGCACGCCCTTGAACGGGTGGCCCGGCTCCAGCGGAAACACCGCGGCGATCGGAACGAACCCGTCGGCCTTCTGCGAGGCCAGCGGCATCGTCGCGATGAACTGCAGGTCGAGGATGTCGTCCAACGGCTTGCCGGCAAAGGTCGGGACCAGCTCGGGGTCGCTCCAGCCCTGGGAGCCGGTCAGCCCGGTCACCCGCACGATGTCGAGCTTTGGCTCGGTCACGGTGCGCATGACCTCGACGCTGGTGACGTAAAGCACCGGCAGCTCGGTTGCCGGGGTCGCTTCGTTCGCGGTGGCCGGATTCACGCCCGGCACGGCTTCCGGGGCGCCGTATTGCGGAGGCGGAGAACCGCCGATGCTCGGATGGGCCGGGGATTGGGCGAGCGCCGGCCCGACCAGGCCTCCTTGCAGCGCAGCGGCAATGACGAGGGCGCCCAGCCGGCGAATTTTCCCATTCATCCTGTCCTCCGAATCGCCAATGGTTATCGGCAAGCGCCGGCGCTCTGATGGCGGTCCTGCCGCGGCAAAGGAACGACCGGCGAGCCCGGCCGCACCCGCTCCAGCGCGTCGAGAACCAGATCGGTCGCCCGCATCTTGGTCATGCGGCAATAGGCGGTCTCAGTGCTGACGAAGCTGCCGGTCTCGGCCAGCTTGTTGACCGGCTCGCCGCCGCCGCACACGCTGAAGTACTCGCAGCTGCCGCGGCACAGCGCCACCCCGGCCGCGATATCCGAATGCATCCTCTGAAATGCCGGCCGATTGGGCAGATCGACAAGGGCGTCGCGATTGACGTTGCCCAAGCGGAAATCGTCGTACCGCGGGTTCTTCAAGCCCAGGAGCTCGGGCGAGAAGGTCGAGACGTTGCCGGCCCAATCCATGCTGGTCACGGCAAAGGGCTCGACCAGCTGATTGCGGAACGGCACGTCGCGGGGGCGGATCACCTGTCGCAGGGCGTGCTCGATCTCGCGGATGAATGGGATCTTGCCGGGCGCCTGCGACGACAGCCGCCAGAACTCGCCGAGAAACCGATAATACGCCTCTTCCGCCCCGGCCTCGGCGAAGGATTGCGAGACATGGTCGCCCTCGGATTCCTCGACGTTGAAGCAGACCTGCTCGATCTCCTCGGCGACGTAGAAATCGAACATCTCGCCGGGCGCGGCCATGCTGGCGGTAGACAGCACCGAGATCACGTGAAACGGCACGTCGTGCCGCCGCAGCAGCCGAATCCCGGCAATCGTGCGGTCGAACGTGCCGCGCCCGGCCCGGGTACGCCGGTTCAGATCGTGAAAGCGCTTGGGACCGTCGATGCTGACGCCGAGATTGACCTGGGCTTCGGCGAAGAACGCGCACCATGCCTCGTCGATCAGCGTCCCGTTGGTTTGGAACGAGTGGACGACGCGAAGCTCGGCCGGCCTCAGCGCCTCGATCAGCGCGAATGCGTCGCGATAAAACGAGATCGGCAGCACCATCGGCTCGCCGGCGTGCCACACCACCGACAGCGCCTCGCCGACCCAGCCCGACGCAAA
>DASXAM010000071.1:0-5245 GCA_036404275.1 Allostellaceae bacterium | reverse complement strand
TCGAGCTGCAACAAGGATTTTTCCTGCGTCGAAGGCTTCTGCCCGAGCTTTGTGACCGTGCATGGCGGGACCCTCAAACGGCGGCTGGTGAGGGACCTCGCCGAGGAAGCGTTGCCGCCCTTGCCGGAGCCGGCATTCCCGGCGCTCGACGCGCCCTATGGCATCCTCGTCACCGGGGTCGGCGGCACCGGTGTCGTGACGATCGGGGCGCTCCTCGGCATGGCGGCCCATCTCGACGGCAAGGGTTGCACGGTCCTCGACATGACCGGGCTCGCGCAAAAGGGCGGTGCGGTCTACAGCCACATCCGCATCGCCGCGCGGCCGGAGCAGATTCACGCCGTCCGCATCGCCGCCGGCGGCGCCCGGCTGCTCCTCGGCTGCGACCTCGTCGTCTCGGCCAGCGCCGAAGCGCTCTCAAAGCTCGCACCGGGGTCGAGCCGCGCCATCGTCAACCGCCACGAGATCATCACCGGCGATTTCACCCGAAACCCCGACCTTGTTTTCCCGGCGATGGCCTTGGAACACAGCATCGCCGCGGCGACGGGTGCCGGAAACACCGAGTTGATCGACGCGACGCGGCTCGCCACCGGCCTCTTCGGCGATTCGATCGCGAGCAATCTCTTTATGCTCGGCTTTGCCTGGCAGCGCGGGATGGTGCCGCTATCGGCCGAGGCCATCGAACGCGCGATCGAGCTGAATGGCGTGGCGGTCGATTTCAACCGCAGCGCCTTCCGCTGGGGCCGCCGTGCCGCGGCCGATCCGGCGCTGGTCGAAGCGCGCGCCGACGCCGGGGCCGAGACGCCGCCGAGCCATCGCCGCTCCGAGAGCTTGGACGAAATTATCGCGCGCCGCACAGCCTTTCTGACTGACTACCAGGACCGTGCCTACGCCGAGCGGTATACAGCTCGGGTGGCGCAAATTCGGGCAGCCGAAGCCGCGCGCATACCCGGCGAGACTGCGCTGAGCGAAACCGTTGCCCGCGCCCTCTTCAAGCTGATGGCCTACAAGGACGAGTACGAGGTCGCCCGGCTCTATGCCGAAACCGATTTCCTCGACCGCGTCGCGCGGCAATTCGACGGCCCCTATGAATTGCGCTTCCATTTGGCGCCGCCGCTCCTCGGCGACCGCGACCCCGTGACCGGCCGCCTCAAAAAGCGCGAATACGGCCCGTGGATGCTCCATGTCTTTCGGCTGCTGGCGCGGCTGCGCCGGCTGCGCGGCACTCCCTTCGACATCTTCGCCCGCAGCGAGGAGCGCAAGACCGAGCGGCGCCTCCTCGCCGAATACGAGACATTGCTCGACGAAATCATCAGCCACCTCTCCGCCGCAAACCATTCGGCCGCCGTCGAGCTCGCGGCACTCCCCCTCGAAATCCGCGGTTTCGGCCACGTCAAGGCGGAAAACCTGGCCCGCGCCAAAGCAAAGGAAGCCGCCCTCCTCGCCCGCTTCCGCATTCCCTCGCCCCCGCCGGCGCTTGCCGCGGAATAGCCCCGCCGCGCTCCTCGCTGAGAATCCGGGACCCACTTTTCCACCGCTCGGCGCCGATTTCGGGAGCGCCGCGGATCGCCGAGCAACGAGGGAACCGACCGAGACCGGGCGCCGGGACAGCGCAGCCGGGGCGCCAAGTACAGTTCAGTACGCGTCAGCTGATGAAGAACAATTGACTGGCGGCGGCGATTCGTGGCGTGGTTGGTCTAAGCGAGGCGCTGGCTCGTCTTGGTGAAGTTGCCGGTGCTGTTGGCGACAAACAATGTCGCCACCTGCGCCGCCGTCAGCTGCTTCTGGCGCCGACGATCCCCCAGTCAGCCCGAGATTGAAGCCGGAATTTCTGAACACCAGCTCGTTCGCCGCGGATCCTTGAAAGTCCTTGATGACGTTGCTGCCTGGTGCTGTGAAGACAAATTGGTTCGCGCCGGCGCCCCCGGTCATCGTCGGCTTGCCGCCGGCAAAGAACACGTCGCTCCCCGTCCCGCCGGTCAACAAATCGGCACCGATCCCGGCATGCACGATGATATGGTCGGCGCCGACCACCGCTGCGGCGCTGACCGTGCTGCCCTTGCCGCTGTCGGTGATGGTTATCGTCCTTCCGGTGACGCCGGCAAAGTTCGCGTTGGTTAAACTCAGTTTGTCGGCGCCGCCGGCAAACAGCACGATCGTCTCAAACCCGCTGAACCCGGCCACCGCCAGAGTCCCGGCCGAGCCTTGCACAATCTTCTCGGTCCCCGCCGCCGCCCTTGACCGCCCCGGTAAACACCGCACCCGCATCGACGGTCAGCACATCCTTGCCGCCGCCAAACGCCACCGCCTTCCCGCTGGTCCGGCGCAACTGCAAAATCAAGGCGTGCTCTCGCGATTTTCGAGCAGGCACCCCCGCCCACAACGGTATCCGAGCACGTTCGACGCAGGCTGCGGCCGCGTGGAGGGGTGGCGAGGCAATCACGGCTGCGGGACCGGCTGTGACAGGCGCCAAGCTTTGATCCGGCGTAAAGTTCGGTTGGCAGCCGGTTGGAAACCGCGGCGTCGGCGCTTTTGGCGGTCGGCCGCGCCGTCAGTGGACAAACAGCTTGACGAGGATCGCCGGCGACAGCGCCCAGCTGACCGCGATCTGCCAGCGCAGAAGGCGCAGATCGGCTTTGAGCGGCCCGATCCCGGCGTCGATGTAGGCCCTGAGCCCGGCGATCTGGGTGTCGATGTAGGCCCTGAGCGCGGTGATGTCGGCTTTGGTCGCGACCTCACCGCTGATCGCCGCGCCCAGCGCTTCGGCCGTCGCCTCGGCGGCGTCCTGAGAGAACCCGGCCCGGTCGCGCAGCACGCGGCTCGGCTGCAATGCGTCGATAGTCGCCATCGCGCGACAACACTGGTGCCGTGACGGTAAAAGTCAAGCGAGCCCGGATAACAGCAGCAAAGAAGAGCCAAGCCGTGGAACGGTTCGGGCGCAGTCGGCTCAGCCAACAAAGGCCAGAATCCGTGAATGCCGGAGCAAGTCCGGGCAAAACGGCGTTGTGCGTTTCCGATCCGCCGAAAAATAGAAACCGGCTCAAAGCGGGGTGGCGAGCAGGGTGGGGATGGCGAAGGTGTCGAGGAGGACGAGCTTGTCGCGGATTTTTAACGTGCTCCCGCGCGCTTCGAGGCGGTCGCGGTAGAGGCCGGTGGCGAAGAGGCGGGTATCGCCTTCCTGGTCGGTCTGGTAGACCGCGAACGGCGCCTCGAGGTCGAGACCGTCGCCCAACAGCCGGGGCAGCCCGATCAGGTGGCGGTCGGTGTGGATGTTGTATTTGTTGGCGGTCTGGAGCGCCATGATGCGGTCTTCGAGCATCGCGCGACTGTCGCAAAAGATCAGTCCCGCGGGCAGGCCGCGGTCATAATTCTCGCGCGGGATGACCTGATAGGTGCATTCCGCGGCGAACAGGCCGAGCCATTCGTCGTATTGGCCAAGGTCGAGACGCGCGGCGTATTCGGCGAGGAGATCGGGGACCGCCCCGCGCTCGACTTTCATCGCACCGCACCCTTGGGCTCGACCCCCAACAGCTCGGCCCAATACGACCAGAAGCCGCGCAGCGGCACATCGGTCACCCGGTAGTCGCGATCGGAAATGACGCCGCCGCCGCCCAATTCGATGATTGTCGTGCCGTCGGGCTCCGGCCGCGAGGCGCGGTGGGCGATCTCGACCGCCTCGCCATCCTCCATCGAAACGAGCCCCGCCGGCCCGACGAGATTGACCTGGCGCAACCGGTGCAGGGCCAATTCGGGCGGGTCGTCGGCATAGCCGATCATCGTCTGAAAGACCTCGACTTCGTCGACGCCGCGCGGCCGGATCTGGCGGATCGCCAGACTGTTCGAGATTTGCACAAAAACCGCGGCCGGGAAGACCGAGGTGACGGCGAGGTTCAACGGGTCGGCGCGCTCGCGCCGGAAGGCAACGAGCGAGGGCTCTTTCAGCGACAGGAAGTCGTTGCGGATGCGGGCCTGTCCGTAAGCCTCCCGGGCGAATTCGGCGGTGTCGCTGTCGGCCTCGGCCCAGGTGATGTTGTGGCGGTGGCGCGGGTCCATTGTGACCCCGCCTTTTTGCGTCGAACGGTCGAGCCCGAAGGTCACGAGAAACTCGTGCAACAGGCTCGCATGGTAATTGTCACGGGTGTTCTCGGCGTAAAGCTTCCAATTGCCGCGGATGCGCTGGCGGTTGTAGCCGAGAATACGCACCGGCCGGTCGAGGAGGCGCCGGATCTGCGCGAGGATCGGGGGGCCCAGGTAATCTTCGAGCGGCTCGGCATCTTGGACGAGGGTGCCGAAGATGGCGCCGTTGACGATGCCCACCTCGAGCCGCTCGAGCCCATGCGCGACCATGTCGAAGCTCGCGTCGAGACCGCCCTTGCCGCGGATGCCGCGGCGGAACGGGATCGCCTTTAGGCTGCCGTCCGGCCCGTAGCACCATTGGTGGTAAATGCAGATGTGCTCGCTCGCATTGCCACAGGCTTCGCGCCGCACGAGCGCGCCGCGATGGGCGCAGCGATTGACAAAGGCATGCACCCGGCCGGCCTGGTCGCGATGGACGATGACCGGCGTGTCGCCGACACAGCACGCCCGGAAATCGCCGAGGTTCGGGATCTCGGCTTCGAGCGCCAAGTAATTCCACACCGGACCGCGGAAAATGCGCTCCTGCTCGCATTCATAGATCTCGGCGTCATGATAGAGCCGGTAGGGCACCCGGCTGTAGTCGAGCGCCGGCCAGATCGCATCCGTCAGCATCGTCATCGAGCCTCTCTCTGGCGGCTTCCGAACCGCGATCCTAGGCAAGATCGGGCTCGAATACATCCGCGATTATTTTGTAATGGCATGGGTCAAGAGGCGCGGTGCGGCTGCGGTGCTGCTCCCGCTCCCTCTCTCCCCGGCCCACCGTGGCCGGGTTAAGCCTAGCCACAGACATTGTCATGCCCGGAACTCTGCCATAGCTGCAGCCGAGCGCGGAACCGGACAAGAGACCTTTTCCGGTTCGGCAGGAGCACGAAAACCCCGCAAGGATGCGAGGGGGAATTTCCCCGGGACACTCCTGTGCGAGCGCGGAAACCCCCGCTCGACCTTGCTCGTCGGGTTGTGGCTTTGTGCCGCGGCGCGCAACAAGCGGAACCAACGAACGCTTTGTCTGTTGAACGGGCGGCGGGAAGGAGGCGCCGCCGTATAGCCGATGGCGGCAATCTTCGGACCGAGGGCGAACCTCTTGATGAACGCGGCCCTCCTCGGCCTGGTC
>DASXAM010000070.1:0-6264 GCA_036404275.1 Allostellaceae bacterium | reverse complement strand
AATTGCCAGATGCCGCCGCCGGGGAGCCGCCGCAGCTCGTATTCGATGTTCTCGCGTTTCAAGGTGGCGACGGTGCCGGGCAGGTCCTGCGCGCTGAACGCCATATGGTCGAGGACGCCGGCGCGTTCTTTGGGAAGCGGGTTCTGATGGATCACATGCAGGATGGCGCTGTCGGCGCCCTCGGCATAGAGCCACCAGCCGGGAAATTGGAAAGGTGGCCGCCAGCCCACTTTGAACCCGAACAAGTCGCAGTAGAAATGCCTTGTGGCTTCGAGATCGTCGCTCAACACCGTGAAATGGTTCATCGCCGCTACGGCCATCCAAGCTCTCCCATCGACAGCAACTTTCGCAAAGATGCCTACGCGCGACCGCGGGCGGCGTCAATCGAGGATCAGCAGCCGTAGCGCCGCCGGCGCTGCTGGTAGGAGCGGATCGCACGCAGAAAATCGATCTTGCGGAAAGCCGGCCACAACACGTCGGTAAAGTAAAACTCGCTGTGCGCGCTCTGCCACAGCAAAAAGCCGGAGAGGCGGATCTCGCCAGAGGTGCGGATGATCAGATCGGGGTCGGGCCGTCCGGCAGTGTAAAGATGGCCGGCGATTGCCTCCGGGGTGACGGCGTCTACCGCTTCGGCGAGGGTCGTTTGCTTTTCGATCATGCCGCCGAGCAAAGCCCGCACCGCGTCGGCGATCTCCTGGCGCCCGCCATAGGCGACGGCGATGTTGAGCTCGATTCCATCATAGCCGGCGGTCGCGCGCTCCGCTGCAGCGATGGCCGCGAGCACCGGCGACGGCAGCATTTCGCGGCAGCCGATCGCTCGCACTCGCACCCGGCGGCGGTGGATCGCCGGATCGCAGGCGAGCCTGCTGAGCTTGTTTTCGATCGAGCCTAGGATACCCGAGACTTCGGCCGCCGGCCGGCGGAAATTCTCGGTCGAGAACACCCACAAGGTGACGGTCGAGATCCCCAGCTCGGTGCACCATTCGAGCACGTCGTCAAGCTTGTCGGCGCCGAGGTCGTATAGCGCCCGCGGCTCGGTGATGCCATGAGCGCGGCCATGCCGTCGGTTGCCGTCGAGGATAATGCCGATGTGTCGCGGCCGCGGCTGGCGGCGGACCTCACGCGCCAGCCGCCGCGCATAAACATAATAAAGCAGGCTCAGCATCGCCGGCAGCGGAGAGCGCACCCGAGCGGCGAACAGCAGCCGTTCCACCCCCACCCCCGAGTCGCGCGCGCCATAAATCCCACAAATATGGCGTGCGCATGACGGAATGGTTAAGCGTGCGGCCGCCGCGCCTGATACACGATGCGGTGGCAGCGTCGAGCCATTTGCCGCGCTCCTGCCGAGCGCCTGAAGGTCAGCGAGCGTAGCGCAAGGTGATGGCGCCGATGCCGGCAGCTACGTTGAGCCCGGTATTGCCCTCGACGCTCAACGGCTGCAACGTGATCGTGTGGTTCGAGCCGCCGATCAGCGCATTGGCCCCGACCCCGACCCCAGCAGTGGCGCTGGCGGTCGCCCCGGCATAATTGCCGGACAACGCACCCGGTGCCACATTGGCGGTTGGCGCCAGCACCGTCCAGACGAGGACGCCGCCCTGGGTATAGCCGATATCGACACCGAATTTGGAGATCGTGCCGTAATAGTGCGAGGGCCGGCCGCCTACCTGGGTAAAGGTGCAGCGTAGCGATTTGGACGACCCGAATATGAAACCCCAGCCAGCAGCGACATTGCAGGTCAATGTGCCCGCCTTGACGCCGGCCTGCGCTAGTGCCGGCGTCCCCTGCGCCGCAAAGCCGAGCGCCGCCCCGACGGCACAGATCGCCAAACCCGCTTTCTTCAGCATCCCCTGCCCTCCACATCGCGGAATAAGCCCGCTGGCCAATCTTGCCGATTTCCGCTGCGGTTGGCTACGGGCTGCGGCGTCGCACCCTGCGGTTTCCAGCGGCTATTGTCAGGAATTGCAATGCAGAGATGCAACCGCATGCACGGGCTGGTAATCGGTGCGCTTGCTTTTTTCAGCCTTGCGCTCCGGACGGCGCAAGCTGAGTCGCCGAAGATTGTCGCCGCCGAGAATTTTTATGGCGACATCGCTCGGCAGATCGGCGGCGCCGGCATCGCTGTCGTTAGCATTCTCACCAACCCCGACCAGGACCCGCACGAATTTGAGGCCAGCGCGTCGACCGCACGGGCGCTCGCCGATGCCCGGCTCGTTATCTGCAACGGCGCCGGCTACGACCCCTGGGTGACAAAGCTGCTGTCGGCGTCGCCGTCGGCCAAGCGGGGCGTCGTCACCGTGGCCGCGCTCGTCGGCAAAAAATCGGGCGACAACCCGCATCTTTGGTATCTGCCGGCCACGATGCCGGCACTCGCCGACGCGTTGGCCGCCCAGCTCGCGCGGTTCGACCCGGTCCACAAATCCGATTACGCGCGGCGGCTCGCCCAATTCCAGACATCGTTGAAGCCGCTCGCCGACAAGATTGCAGCGCTGCGCCGCAATTATGCCGGGACCGCGGTGACCGCTACGGAGCCCATTTTCGGCTATATGGCGGCGGCGCTCGGCCTCGACATGCGCCATCAACGGTTTCAGCTGGCGATCATGAATGGCACCGAGCCGAGTGCCGGCGATATCGCCGCATTCGAGCGGGATCTTCGCTCGCGCGCCGTCAAGGTTCTGATCTACAACAACCAGACCAGCGGCGGGCTGACCCAGCGGATGCGCAAGATCGCCGAGGCGGCCGGCGTGCCGGTGGTCGGCGTCAGCGAGACCGAGCCGCCCGGAAAGGATTACCAAGCGTGGATGTTGTCACAGCTCGACGCGCTCGACCGCGCATTGGCGCGGTGACGGAATATGCGGTTGAGCTCGACCGGGCGACCATCACGCGCGGCCGGCGCGTCGTTCTCGCCGATGTCACGGCCGCGATCCGGCCGGGCGAGTTTATCGGCGTGCTCGGACCGAACGGCGCCGGCAAGACCACGCTGCTGCATGCGATCCTCGGCCTACTGCCGGCAGCTGCCGGCGAAATCCGGGTGTTCGGCGCACGGCCTCGGCGCGGCAACCGCGCCGCCGGCTATCTCCCGCAGCGACGCGCTGCGGTCGCCGACCTCCCGGTCTGCGGTTTCGACTTTGTCGCTAGCGCGTTCGACGGCGAACGCTGGGGGCTGCCTCGTTTCGGGCGCGCGGCGCAGCGTCGCATCGAGGCGGCGATCGATGCGGTCGGTGCGGTGGCGCTGGCGGGCCGACGGCTGGCGCAGCTCTCGGGCGGCGAGTTGCAGCGGCTGCTCCTGGCCCAGGCATTGCTCGGCGAGCCGCACCTGTTGCTGCTCGACGAGCCGCTGATCAGCCTCGACCCGCATTTCCAGAGCGAAATCGTAGCGCTCGTCAAAAGGATCCAGCGCTCGCGCGGCATCACGGTCCTGTTCACCGCGCACGACCTCAACCCGCTGCTCGGCGCCATCGATCGGGTGCTCTATCTTGGCCACGGCCGGGCCGCGCTCGGCACCGTCGCCGAGGTTATCACGAGCGAGGTCCTGTCGGCGCTCTACCGCACCCCGATCGAGGTCTTGCACATCAACGGCCGGATCGTCGTCGTTGCCGGGCATGGCGCAGTCGAGGCCGAGGCGCATCTGCACGATGTTTGAATACGATTTCATGCGCACTGCCTTTGCCGCCGGCGGCATCGTGGCGGTCGTCGCCGGCGCGGTCGGGTTTTTTCTGGTATTGCGGAACCTGACCTTTGCCGGGCATGCGCTGTCGCATGTCGGCTTTGCCGGCGCCACCGGCGCAGTGCTGGTCGGGGTCGGCGCGCTTTGGGGGCTGCTCGCCTTCACGCTCGGCGCCGCCATCGCCATGGGCGTGCTCGGCGACCGGCTGCGCGACCGCGACCTCGCGGTCGGCATCGTGCTGGCGCTGGCGCTGGGTCTGGGTGTGCTGTTCCTCTACTTTTACACGTCGAGCGCCAGCGAGGCGACCGCGATCCTGTTTGGCAATGTGCTCGGCGTCGACGTCTCGACCCTGAAGAGCCTCATTGGGCTAAGCGTGATCGCCCTGGCGGCGCTCGGCGTGATTTCGCGACCGTTGCTGTTCGCGACCTTGGAGCCCGAGCTCGCCGAGGCTAAAGGGGTGTCGCTGCGCCTCCTTTCGGTGCTGTTCCTGGCGATCGTCGCCGTGGCGGTCGCCGAGTCGGCCCAAATCGTCGGTGTGCTGCTGGTGTTCGCGCTGATGGTCGGGCCGGCCGCGGCGGCGCTGCGCCTCGCTTCGCGGCTTTGGTGGGGATTGGCGTTTGCGGTCGTGCTGGCCGTCGCCGAGACCTGGGGCGGCATCGCTCTCGCCTATGTCACAGATTGGCCGACTACATTCTGGATCGTGCTGCTGAGCTGCTCGGGCTATTTCGTCAGCCTATTCACCTCACGCGAGCGCACCTATGTCGATCACTATCAGCCGAGCTCCGTCGCCAGATAGGCCGCCGCCAGAGCGATCCAAAAAAATGGACCGAGATAAGCAACCGCCCATTCGGCAAGAGCGTAAGCGGCCGCGAGCAGCCAATCGTCTGATGCGCTTGGCGTTTGCCCAGTCCCGATAAAGCCGCGATCGCGATAGTCGATCGATGAGCGGGTGTGGCGAGCCAGAAGGTGGCGTGCACGCCAGCATCTATTTCAGGCGAAGTAAGAATTCGATGTGTGTTCGCACCGACAATCATAAAGGTGAAATAAAGGGCTGCGGCGCGGCGGCTTTAGATTTCGATCTGGCCGCCGAGCTCGACCACCCGGTTCGGCGGGATGCGGAAAAATTCGGTGGCGTCGAGCGTGTTGTTCAGCATCAGGATAAAGAGCCGGTCGCGCCAGCGCCAGAAGGCCCCGCACCGCGGTCGCGGCAATACCTTTTCGCGCCCGATGATAAACGACGTCTCCATCAGGTTGAAATGCAGACCGCCGACCCGGCATTGCGCCAACGCGCGCATGACGTTGGGCTGATCCATAAAGCCGTAACGCAGGCGGATCGTGTAAAACCCGTTGCCGAGCTCGCCGATTTCGAGCCGCTGCTCGTCGGCGACATGCGGCACGTCCTCGGTCGTGACCTGCATCATGACGACGCGACGATGCAGCACCCGGTAATGCTTTAGCGCGTGCAGCAGCGCTACCGGCACGCGCGTCAGGTCGCGGGTCATAAAGACGGCGGTGCCCGGAATGCGCGGCGGCTTACCCGGGCCGAGCGCCGCGACGAACTCGCGCAGCGGCAACGCGTCGCGGGCGCGCAGCACGGCGAGGAGGCGCCGGCCCCGCCACCATGTCGCCATGACGGCAAACACTACCAGGGCGACGATGATCGGAAACCAGCCGCCATCGGCAATTTTCAACAAATTGGCGCCGAAAAATACCAGATCGACGAGGCCGAAGAGGGCAAAGAGAGGCACCGCGACGGCAAGGCTCCAGCCGCGGCTGCGCATGTACAAAAAAGCCAGCCCGGTCGTGATCGCCATCATCCCGCTGACCGCGATGCCATAGGCCGCACCAAGATTGTCCGACGATTTGAAGCCGAGGACGAGGACGACGACGGCGACGAGAAGCAGCGCATTGATGCGCGGCACATAGACCTGGCCGATCGAGGTCTCCGAGGTGTGCTGCACGTCGAGCCGCGGCAGATAGCCGAGCTGGACCGCCTGGTGAGTGACCGAGAAGGCGCCCGAAATCACCGCCTGCGAGGCGATGATCGTGGCGACCGAGGCGAGAGCCACGAGCGGGTAAAGGCCCCATCCCGGCGCCAGGTGATAGAACGGGTTTTCGATCGCCTTCGGGCTGCCGAGCAGTAATGCGCCCTGGCCGAAATAATTGAGCAACAGCGCTGGAAAGACCAGCCGCAGCCATGCCCGGCGCAACGTGGCGCGGCCGAAATGCCCCATATCGGCGTAGAGCGTCTCGGCGCCGGTAACGGCGAGAAAGACTGCGCCCAGCATAAAAAATCCGCGTGCGGGCGCAGCGGCGAGCAGGGCCACCCCGTAAAGCGGGTTGAGTGCCATGAGGATGCGCGGATGCTGTGCTATCCCCCAAATCCCGAGCGCCGCCAGCACACTGAACCAGACCAGCATGACCGGGCCGAAGAGCCGGCCCACCGCCGCCGTGCCGTGGCGCTGCACCAAGAAAAGGCCGACCAGGAGAACGAGCGCGATCGGGATGATATAGGGCTCAAACAGCGGCGTTGCCGCTTTCAGCCCCTCGACCGCGCTCAGCACCGAGATGGCCGGGGTGATGACCCCGTCGCCATAGAA
>DASXAM010000069.1:0-17254 GCA_036404275.1 Allostellaceae bacterium | reverse complement strand
GACCCATCTCGAGGAGGAAACGCTATGCTTCCGGCCCCCGGTTTTCATCATCTGCACCTGAACTCGATCGATCCCGACGCGGCGATCGGCTTTTACACGCGGCAATTTGCGAGCACCTCTGAAGGAAGCTGGGGCGGCTTTCCGGCGCTCAGGTCGCCAAACGACGTCATGGTGCTGTTCACCAAAGTGGCGGCGCCGCCGTCGACAGGGCCGCAGAGTGCGATCTGGCATTTCGGCTGGCACGTGACCGACGCACGGGCGAGCCTTGCCGGCTACCGGGCGCGGAGCGAGGTCGAATTACTGCCGCTCTACACGACCGACGAAGGCGGCTCGGTACAGATCAGCAGCGACACCTGGCCCAATGTCGGCGGCGTCTTGGGCCTGACCCGCACGCAGATCGCCGAGGCGAAGGCGAAGGGTGTGGGTCCCGCGGGCGGCGGCGGGTTTTCCTATATGAAGGGACCCGACGGGGCGCTCGTCGAATATGCCGGCAACCATCCGACCGAGCGCTTCAATCATGTTCACCTTTACCAGGAGGACCCGATCGCCGCGTTCCACTGGTATCAGACGCATCTGAATGCACCGGTGCGGCCGGGCTATGCGCCGGCGGCGGCGCCGGAGGGGATGCGACGCGGTCCCGACCGCACCTGGCCGGCGCTCAACCGCGAAGGCATGTTCCGCACACCGCGCGCCGGGGTCGAGTTCGGCGACGTGTCGATGATGTGGTATGCGAACCAGGGTGACGAGCCGCTCGTCTCCTCGCGTGGGCAATTGCAGGACCACATCGCGTTGAGTGTCGCCGACCTCGACGCGTGGACCGCTAAATTGCGCGGCGAAGGCGTCATCTTTCTCGAAGACCCGTATCCGCTGGGCGACACCCGCGCGGTCATGATCGAAGGGCCGAGCCGCGAAGCGATCGAGCTGGTCGAAGTGAAATAGGCATCTCGCCCGAAGCGGGGCCGCGGAGCGTTTATCGCGGGCTGCCGGCAAGGGCGGCGGTGATGGCGGCGATGACCGGGTCCCAGCGGCGGTCGCCGGCTTGGCGGAAGAGACGGACCGACGGGTACCAAGGGCTGTCGCTGCGGTCCCTGAGCCAGCGCCAGTCCGGCGCATAGGGCAGCATGATCCAGGCGGGCTTGCCCAACGCGCCGGCGAGGTGACCGACCGCGGTATCGACCGTGATGACCAATTCCAGGCATTCGAGAACGGCGATCGTGTCGGCGAAATCATGGAGCTCGGGGCCGAGATTGAGGAGCGGGGCGCGATCCCAATAACCGCCGATTTCGGTTTGCCCGGGTCCTTTCTGCAATGACACCAGGGCCACCTCCGGCAATGCCGCCAACGGTGCGAAGGTGGCCAGGCGGGTCGAGCGCCGCGAGTCGTTGCGGTGCGTCGGGCGGCCGGCCCAGACGATGCCGACGCGGCGATAGCCGCGCGGCAGCAAGGACCACAGCCGCTCGGCCCAATGCGCAAATTTTGCTTCGTCGGCGCGCAGATACGGTACGGCTTGCGGGACCGTGTCGAGCGTGGTGCCGGCGAGGCGCGGTAGGCTCGACAATGCGCTCCAGGCGGCAAAATCGGGGGCGCGCTCCCAATGGCCGAACAAGTTGCCCGCACCCGGCAATTGCGCCACGACAGGGTGCAGTTCCTTGCTGCAGGCAATCGCAATCTCGGCGCAGCGCGAGGCCGCCCACGGAATGTAGCGCGCAAATTGGATCACATCGCCATAGCCTTGGTCGGCCACCAGCAGCAGTCGCTCGCCCGGGCCCAATTGCTTGCCGGTCCATTGCGGCTTTTCGCTCGGCGGCATCAAGGCCGGCACGCCGGCGAGCCGTGAGCGCCATTCGTATTCTTCCCAGCCGCGGGCGAACTCGCCGGTCAGCAGCGACGCCTCGGCAATGCCGAAATGGGCGCCGGCGAAATTCTCGTCGATGGCGAGCGCCTGCTCGGCGCATTGGATCGCCTCGGCCGGCTCCAGCCGGTCGTAATGCAGCACACCGAGATTATGCCAGCAATGCGGGTCCTTTGGATCTAGCTCGACCGCGCGGCGGCCGACGCGCAATGCATCGTCGTGGCGCATCAAGGCGCGATAAACCTCGCAGAGGTTGCGATGAAAGAGCGCCGAGGTGGGCGCCAATGCGATCGACCGCTCCATCAGCTCCGCGGCATCGGCAGCGCGGCCGCGGCGAAACGCGACGATCCCCTTTTGCTGCACCGCGGTCGGATCGTTTGGCGCTTCGGCGAGGATGCCGTCGAGCACGGCCTCCGCTTCGTCGAGCCGGCCTTCCTGCTCGTGCTGGTTGGCGAGCGCCAGCAATGCCGGGCGGTCGACCGGCGCCGCCGCCGCCCCGTTCGCGCGCGGCCCGCTCACAGCGAATATCCCAGCCGCTCGATTGCCGGGGCGAGGATCTCGATCGCCGGCGCCAATTGCTTCCGGTAATGGCGCCAGCGGTAGCGCGAGGCGTCGTATAGCGGCTCGGTCACCTGGGCATAGCTGGCGGTGCGGGCGTAGCGCCGGTTCTCGTGAAAATCGAGACAGCGCGGATCGAACGGCTCGCCGATAAAATCGAGCATTCGCCGCACGCTCGCCTCCTGGTCGGCGACAATGTCCTCATAGCGCACCGGCAGATAGCGCAAGGTCATCTGGCCGCGGTAATGCTCGATCAGGTCGAGGATCATCGCGTAATGGCGGGCCGCGGTCTCCAAGGCGAAGGCACAATAAAAGCCGTGCGTGAGGTTATTGGAAAACACCGACAGGACGATGTCGAGCGGATGGCGCAATACATGGATCAGCGGCGCCTGCGGGAACAATAGGGCGATGAGGCCGAGATGGGTCTCATTCAACGGCATCTTGTCGGTAAACCATGGCGTCTCGGGCGGGACGATCCCGAGCCGGCGCACGCGCTCCAGATAATAGTCGCGCAACTCGTCGAGCCCGCTCTGGCGGTCGCCCATCCACAATTCAGCCAATGCCTCGGGGTAGCCGAGCGGGCTGTTCAAGGTGCGCTGCATCGTGCCGGTGATTTCGTTGATAAACGGCAATTCGTCACCGGCGATGATTTTGGGATGCGCCGACAAGGTCTGCTCGACCAATGTCGTCCCCGAGCGCGGGAAGCCGAGAATGAAAATCGGCTGCGCGGTGTCGCTGCGCACGCCGGCGCGCGGCAGGATCCGCATCCGCGTTTCGGTAAAAAAGCCCTTGAGCCGCTCGGCGAGGTTTTGCGCCGGCTCGGCGAGGTAGACGAGGCCGCCCTGCTCGCGGCAGAGGCGCTTACCTTCTTCGAACGCGGCAAAGGCCTCGTCATAGCGGCCGATGCGGTCGAGGAGCCGGCCTTTTTCCAACAGCTCGTTGGGGCCGAGGCCGCGCTCGCGGTTCGAGCCGGCGCGTTCGAGGACGTCGAGCGCCTTCTCGTATTCGCCAGTGCGGCCGTGCAGGACCGCGCGGGTCAACAGGATGCTGGGGTCGTCGGCCAAAAGCGTCTCGGCGCGGCCGAGCAATTCGCCGGCGCTGGCGAAATTGCGGTCGGCCTCCTCCATCCTGGCCCAGCCGAGCAAGGTCGGCACCACCTCGGGTGCCGCCTTCACCGACTCGTCGTAAAGCGCGCGCGACTCGGTCATCCGCCCCTGGTTTTTCAAATTCCAGGCGAGGTTTGCCAAGACGATCGGGTCGCGCGCGCCGGACAATTCGATGACCCGGCGGTAATGAAATTCACCGGTTTGCGGCCGGTTGGCCTCGGTCATCACCATGCCCATCAGATTGTGCGATTGCGGGTTTTCGGGGGCGATGCGAATCGCATTGCGCGCGTGGATTTCAGCCTCGGCGGTCGCCCCCTTGTTCATCAACAGCAAGGTCAGCTCGTGCGTCGCCCATAATGTATTGGGATGCAGCCGCACAATGCGCCGCAACAGCGCCTCGGCGGCCTGGGCGCGCCCGCCGGCCCGGCAGATCTGCCACAATGTCGCCAAGGCTTCGGGCTGGCCCGGCGCCAACTCCAAGACCTGGTGGCACAGCCGCTCAGCCTCGGCATTGGCACCCTTGCGCTGCGCCTCGACCGCGCGCTCGACCACCGGCGCCAGCGGCGCCCCCGCCCCCGGCGGCGGCAATACCGCAATATCGAGCCCGCAACAGCGCTGCACCCGCAGCCCGCTGCCGCAGGGACATAAATTCTGGTCTTGGAGCATCGTCGCCCGATTGATCTACGACCTTTGTAATTTGAACGGGATCGGCTGATTACGTCAATGGCATCACCATCCGCTCCGCGGCCACGTTTTCTTAGGAGAAAATGAAATCATTAGTGATCATGATGCTGAGAATGCGCAAAATGATGTCTGTCGTGATACGATCTTGAAATACCTGATTTGATACTTTAGGATTAGACCAATAGTGGATAACGCGCGCACCGGCAGGCTAGGCCGTGCTCGCTGGGAGGGAGGAATGAGTGACGACGACCAGCAACAGCACGAACATCGGGATCAAGCTTGATCCGGCACTTTATACCAGCCCCTCATCGAACGCCGCGTCACGATCTCAAACCGGATTATCACTACGCCGTCTACCGAGACCCGGCGCAACCAAGGTCTCTACCATCAAGAACAGCGGCACGATCACGGGCGAGCCCCTGCCGCCAGGTGTCGGCATCTATCTCGCTCCCGGCGGCTCGGTCACCAACACCAAATTCGGCGTGATAGAGGGCTACACCGGCATAAAAATCGTCGATGGCCCGGGTACCGTAATCAACGACGGCAGCATCCTCGTTGAGCAGGGCCGGCGTCACCCTCGCTCCCAGTCCTAAAGCGGCGACCCTGTTCACGTCGAACCCGACCGGCAGCTTCACCACCGCGGCCCAGAGCTCTGCCTATGACACGAGCAACGGCCGCCTGTTCTACGACGCCCATGGCGACGCGCAAGGCAGTTCGCTCCTGCTGATCGCCACTCTCTCCGACCAGCCGCGCCTGACCGGCGTCGCTTGTGACGACGAATTGAGCTTGTCCTGCTCCCGGCCCACCCTTTAGGGTCGCCTCGCCCGAGCGACGGAAGCCGCTTTCGCGGCGCTCGCCGCGGACCCGCTCCCCGTCGCCTGCCCGAGAATTGTCGAATTGCGACCGTCCGGGCCGGACGGGGAGGGATCGGATGGCGGTACGGCACTGGCTGGATACCAACGACAACTGGACCAACGCCGCCGATTGGACCGGCGGCGTCGTGCCCGGATCCGGCGATACCGCGGTCATTGACGCGCCCGGGTCCTACACCGTCTCCGAAGACGCTACCTCGACCGCGACGATTGCCGTCCGGGCGATCACGATCAGCAACGCTGGTGCCGCGCTGGAGATTACCGATGTTGCCGGCAACCTGGTCGGCGCGGGCGGAATCGGCAACAGCGGCAGGCTGGCGCTCGTCGGCACGGCGACGCTGACAGTCGCCGGCGCCGTCACCAATCACGGCATCCTCAGCCTTGACACCCTTTCCGGTGACGGCGGCGGCGCGCTCACCGTGGGCGGCACGCTCGACAATCGGGAGGTCGTGCAGGTCGGCAGCGTTGCCAACAATCTGGGCGCACCGACCGTCGTGACGCTCGGCGGGCTCGTCAATCGCGCCGGTACTGCCTTTTTGGTCCTGGGCTCGGCGTCACATCAGGCGACATTGCGATTCAGCGGCAACGGCGCCGGTTTCACCGACAATGCCGGCAGCTTTACCCTGGCCAATACCGCGCCGCTGACCTTGAGCAGTGATTTCGCCAACAGCGGCACATTCACGTTGGGCGGAACGGCCGCGCTGACCGTCACCGGCGATTACACCAATAGCGGCACGCTCGACCTGGAAATCGGCTCGGGCGACGGCGGCGGCCGGCTCACGATCGGCGGCGCGCTCGTCAATACGGGTGTCGTGCAGGTAGGGCCGAACGATGCGAGCCTCAGTGCGCCGACGACGGCGACGCTGGGCCGGCTCGATAACCGCGCCGGCGGCAATTTGCAGGTCTTTGGCTCGGCGAGCCAGGAGGCGACAATGACGGTCGCCGGGGCCGCGAACAATGCCGGCAGGATCGGCATCGACCGTTTTGCGACGCTCGAGGTAACCGGCGGCAATGCGTTTACTCAAACCGCCGGCAGAACGACGCTGAAGGGCACGCTCTCCGCCGCGACGATCGATATCGAAGGCGGCGTTTTCGCCGTCGATACCAAGAGCTTCACCAATAGCGGCAATATGGTCGCCGGCAATGGCGGCAAAATCGATTTTAGCACCGGCGGCCTGACCAATTTGTCGGGCACGACACTCAACGGAGGCAGCTTCGAGGTCGACGCCAAAGGGATTCTGCAGCTTCCGAACAATGCCAGGGTGGCCACGCTTGCGGCGGATTTGACCTTGAGCGGCAAGGGGTCGGTGGTGCGCAGCCTCGATACCACGGCCAAGGCCCAGGTCGCGATCGAGACGACATTGACGACGATTGCGGCAGGCGGTTCGCTTGCCGTGCTTGGCGGCCGGACGTATACGACCAACAATAGCCTCAGCGATGCCGGCTCGCTCGAAATCGGCCCCGGCAGCACGCTGAACGCCGCTAGCCTCTCCGTGGCCGCAGGGGGTGCGCTCAAGGTCGACGCCGGCGCGAGACTGAGCCTCGCTTCGTCATTGTCGTTCACCGGCACCGTGACCAATGCCGGCACGATCAACGGCGCCGTGAAGATGGCCGCTGGTGCGGGCCGCCTGATCCTCGATCCGGCAGGGACATTCGGGGGCAAGGTCGTCGGCGGCGGCAAAGGCAGCACGCTGGAATTGGCGTCGGGCTCGGCGGCGGGCACGCTCAAGGTGCTCGGCATCGATTTCACCAATATCGGCACGATCAAGGTCGCCGCCGGCGCCAGCTGGACGATCGACGCGTTGGCTGCGGCGCTGGCCGGCACTACCATCAAAGGCAACGGCGGCGCCAACACCCTCACGCTGACGAGTGCCGGTGCAGCAACATTGACCGGGGTCAGCGGCGTTCCGACAATCAATTTGGCGGCCCGTGGGAACCGGGTGACGCTCGGCGACGCGACGCTCGGCGGCGGCCCCGTCACCATCGTCGCGACCGGCAGCGGCAACAACAGCATCGACGCATCGCGCGACACCAAGGCGAGCGCCGGCCAAACGCTGACCTATCTGGCCAAGACAGGCATCGATAAATTCGCCGGCGGGTTCGAGAACGATCTCGTCAAAGCCAGCGCCGCCGCGGTCGGCCATGACACGCTGACCGGCGGCAGCGGCGGCAACACGCTCGACCTGACCAGCGCCGGCACGGTCAAGCTCGCCAGGGTCAGCAAGTTCGGCGTCGTCAACCTGGCGAGCGGCAACAACACCGTCAGCGTATTCGACAATACGTTGAGCGGCGGCGCCGTGACGATCAAGGCCCGCGCCAACGGCTCAAACAAGATCGACGCGTCGGAAGTCAGCAAGGCGAGTGCGGGCGCGACGCTGACCTATCTCCCGGGCGGCGGCATCGACAGCTTTATCGGCGGGTTCGAAAAGGATGTGCTGAAGCTCAATGCGGCTGCGGCAAGCCGCGACACGCTGGACGGCGGCGGCGGAAAAAACCAGTTGAATTTGACGAGCGCCGGTAAAGTCGATCTTGCGAGGACAAGCAGGTTCGGCGCAGTCAGCCTGGCGGCCGGCACCAATACCGTCACCGTCTTCGACAACACCTTGCGCGGCGGTGTGGTGACGATCACCGGCGGCGCCACCGGCAGCAACCGCATCGACGCGTCGGGCGACACGGAAAAGAGCAAAACCAGCACATTGCGCTACCTTACGCCGTCCGGATCGGGCAGCTTCACTGGCCACTTCGAGAACGATGTCGTCGACATTTCGAGCGACACCAAGGCGAGCACCGGCAAGACCTTTGTTTTTACCGCCGGTTCCGGAATCTCCAATTTTACCGGCCATTTCGAAAACGATTTGGTCAAGGTCAGCGCCGCCGCAGTCACCGCCGACACCTTGACCGGCGGCAGCGGCAAAAATCGGTTGACGCTGACCACCGCCGGCAATTTCAGCCTTGTCGGCGTCGGCAATTTCGCCGCGATCGGCCTGGCGGCCGGCAACAACATTGTTGCCCTCGGCGACAAGACATTGAGCGGCAGGCCGGTAACGATCACAGCCGGCGCCACCGGCAACGACAGCATCGACGCATCGCGCGACACCGCGGCGAGCAAGGGCAAAACCCTCACTTATCGCGCCGGCAGCGGCACCGAGACATTCACCGGCGGGTTCGAGAACGACGTGGTCAAGATTAGCGCGGCGGCGGTCGGTCGGGCGACGCTGACCGGGGGCAGCGGCAGCAACACGCTCGACCTGACAAGCGCCGGCATCGTCAAGCTCGCCGGGGTCGAGAATTTTGCTTCGATCAAATTGGAAGCCGGCAATAATACGGTGACGCTCGCCGACAAGACTTTGGCCGGCGCGCCGGTAACAATCACCGCCGGAGCCAGCGGCACCAACAATGTCAGCGCCACCGGCGATACGGCAAAGAGCAAAGGCAAAACTCTGACCTATCTCGTCGGGGGCGGCACCGACAAATTCACCGGCGGGTTCGAGAACGACGTGCTGAAGGCGACCGCCGCGGCGGTCAGCCGCGCGGCGTTCACCGGCGGCAGCGGCAAGAACACGCTCGATCTGACCAGCGCCGGCGCGGTCAATCTTACCGGCGTCGCAAAGTTCGGCACGGTCAATCTGTCCGCAGGCAACAACACCGTCACCGTCGCCAACCTCACTTTGAGCGGCGGTGCGGTGACGATCAACGCCCGCGCCACGACCGGCACGAACAGCATTAAAGCCGGAGGCGCTACTGCGGCGAGTAAAGGCAAAATCCTCAGCTACATCACCCATACCGGCTCGGGCTCGTTTGTTGCCGGATCCGAGAACGATGTGATCGACGCCTCGCGTGACACCAAGGCGAGCCTCGGCAAGACCTTTACCTTTACCGCCGGCTCGGGAACCGCAAAGTTCACCGGCGGGCTCGAAAACGATGTGGTCAATGCGAACGCCGCCGCAGTCGGCCGCGACACGCTGACCGGCGGCAGCGGCAAGAACACGCTCAATCTGGCGAGCGCCGGCACGATCAAGCTCGCCAGGGTCAGCAAGTTCGCCACGGTCAATCTGGCGATCGGCAACAACATCGTCACCGTGGCCGCCAACACGTTGCGCGGCGGTGCGGTGACGATCAATGCCCGGGCCAGCGGCACGAACAAGATCGACGCATCGAGCGTCACCGCCGCAGGAACGACGCTCAAATACATCACTCGGACCGGCTCGGGCTCGTTTGTCGCCGGATCCGAGAACGATGTGATCGACGCCTCGAAGGCCGGCGCGTCGAGCCAGGGCAAGACCTTCACCTTTACCGCCGGCTCAGGGACGGCGACCTTTATCGGCGGGCTCGAGAACGATGTCGTCAAGGCGACAGCCGGTGCGGTCGGCCGCGACACGCTGACCGGCGGCGCCGGCCGGAACACGCTCCAGTTGCGGACTGCCGGCACGGTCAAGCTCACCCGGGTCACCGGATTCCGCGCCATCCACCTCGCCGCCGGCAATAACACCGTGACTTGGACCGACCGGACGTTGAGCGGCGGCGCAGTGATGATCACCGCCGGAGCCACCGGCAACAATCTCTTGAGCGCCACGCGCGAGACCGCGGCAAGCGCGGGCAAGACGTTGACCTATGTCGCGGCGGGCGGCGCCGACAAATTTACCGGCGGCCTCGAAAACGATGTTGTGACGCTGAGCGCCGCCGCAATTGGCCGTGATACGCTCGCCGGCGGCAGCGGCGTCAACACGATCGATTTGACGAGCCCCGGCACGCTCGGAATCGCCAAGGTCAACGGGTTCGGGACCTATCTGTTGGCGAGCGGCGGCCCGAACAATCTGAGCTTGCAAAACGGGAACTTTGCCGGGCTCGCTGGCGCCCTGATCATGGTGTTCGGCGGCAACAACGGCAACACGCTGAGCGGGGCGGCCCTCGCGGCAAGGAACGCCGCGGTGCTCGACGGCGGCTCGGCCGCGGACACATTGATCGCCGGGCGCAACGAGGTGCTGGTCGGCGGCGCCGGCGCCGACCAGTTCCGGCTGACGACACCGGGCACGGCCGCGAGCCCCGACACCAACACGATCGCCGATTTCACTCACAACCTCGACACGGTCGCGTTCAGCGAAAAGGGCTTCGACCTTGGCAAAAACCCGGTCGCCGCGACCCTTTTCACCGCCAACCCGACCGGTAGCTTCACCACCCCGACCCAGCGCTTCGCCTATAACACCAGAACCGGCGCGCTCTTCTTCGGCGCGCAAGGCAGCGCCGGCAGCTCGCGCGAAATCGCCACGCTCTCCGCCCACCCCACCCTGACTGCCGCCGACATCACCTTCGTCGCGTGACACGCAGCCGACGGCGCCGAGCGCGGGTCCCGCCGGCCACACACTCGAGCGCGGTGATTACTTTATTCGGTTTCGGGCAATCGACGGCGCTTGTCAGCGCCGGCCGAACAGGCGCTCGAGGTCGGAGAGCGCCAGGGCGATGTAGGTCGGGCGGCCGTGGTTGCACTGGCCGCTGTTCGGGGTGGCCTCCATTTCGCGCAGCAGCGCGTCCATTTCGGCGGGCGAGAGCCGGCGGCCGGCGCGCACGCTGGTGTGGCAGGCCAATGTGCCGCACAGTGTCTCGACCCGCTCCTTTAACGCGAGCGCCTCGCCCCATTCGGCGAGCTCGTCGGCGAGGTCGCGCACGAGGCCCGCGACATCGAGATCGGCAAGCAGCGCCGGCACCTCGCGCACGACCACGGCCCCCGGCCCGAATTGCTCGAGGACGAGGCCGAATTCGGCGAGCTCTCGGGCGCGGGCGGCGAGGCGTGCGGCCGCCGCCTCGTCGAGCTCGACGACCTCCGGCAACAGCAATACCTGGCGCGAGACGCCATGCTCGGCCAGGGATTGCTTGAGGCGCTCATGAACGAGCCGCTCATGCGCGGCGTGCTGATCGACAAGCACGATGCCGGTCGCGGTCTCGGCGAGGATGTAGGTGCCGTGCAATTGCGCGCGGGCGGCGCCGAGCGGGGCGTCCTCAGCCGAGGGCGGCGGAGACCGGCTCGGCATGAGATAGTCGGCGGTCGTTTCGGCGAGCGCCGGGGCGACGGCTCTTGCCGGCGGAAAGGCAAAGCGGGGCGGGCTCGCCGCACCCGCAGCCGGGCGAAAGGCGGCAAGCGCCGCCTCGGCCACGGTCGAGGAGGCGCGGTGCCCGGCCTCGGCCAAGGCGTTGCGCAACGCGCCGACGATCAATCCACGTACCAGGGCGGCGTCGCGAAAGCGCACCTCGGCCTTTGCCGGGTGAACATTGACGTCGATCGCGTCGGCCGGCCCGTCGAGAAAGAGGGTGACGACCGGGTGGCGGTCGCGCGCCAGCACATCCTGATAGGCACCGCGCACGGCGCCGACGAGAAGCCGGTCGCGCACCGGACGACCGTTGACGACGAGGTGCTGGTCGCGCGGCAAGGCCCGGTTGAAGGTCGGCAGTCCGGCAAGCCCGCTCAACCGGAAGCCGCCGCGCTCGGCGCTGACCGGCACCGAATTCTCGGCAAACTCGCGGCCGAGAAGGGCGGCAAGCCGGTCGCGGCGCGCGCCGGTCTGCGGCAGGCGCAGCAAGGACCGGCCATCCTCGGCGGCGACGGCAAAGGCGATTCCGGGATAAGCCATCGCCAGGCGCCGGACGGCGTCGAGCGCCAAATCGCGCTCGGTGCGCGGCGTCTTCAAAAATTTGAGCCGCGCCGGGGTGGCAAAAAACAGGTCGCGCACCTCGACCCGGGTGCCCGGCCGGCCGGCCGCCGGCTGCGGCGCCGATTTGGCCCCGCCCTCGACCAGGATTTCCCAGGCGGTGTCGGCGCCGACCGGTCGTGACACGATGCGCAAGCGGCTGACCGCCCCGATCGACGGCAGGGCTTCGCCGCGAAACCCCAGGGCCGAGATGTGCAGCAAATCGTCGTCGGGCAGTTTCGAGGTGCAATGCCGCTCGACCGCGAGCGCGAGCTCCTCGGCCTTCATGCCGACGCCGTCATCGGCGACCGCGATCAAGGCCTGCCCGCCTTCGTGCAGCACGATGTCGATCTGCCGGGCGCCGGCGTCGATCGCGTTTTCGACGAGCTCCTTGACCGCCGCCGCCGGGCGCTCGATGACCTCGCCCGCGGCGATGCGGTTGACGAGGACCGGCGGCAGCTGGCGGATCGGCATTGCGCCAGTTTACGGGGGCGCGCGCTCAGAGGGGAGAGGCGCGCGCAAAAATCCGCCGCCGCGGTAGCGCGGTCACCCGCGTCGCCAGGATAGCGAGACCGGCGACCGCGGCACCGCCCAGGATATCGGCCAAATAATGCTCACCGGGACCGGTGATCGACACCAGCATGCCAAAATTGACGACAACAAACGGGAGGAGGAGCGGCGAGCGGCGATGCGCCCAGACCAGCAGAATCGCCAGCACCGTATGAAAGGACGGGAACGAGACGATCCCCTGGAGGCGGGCGAGGTCGAAGGCCGAGGGGTGCCCGTCGCGCAACGCCACGAGATCGCGCAGATAGGGGTCGCCGACGAGACCGCCGCGGCCCAGAGCCGGGAACAGCATAAACAGCGCGGCGGTCAGCACGAGCGCGACGATCGTGTTGAGCAGCAGCTGGTAATTCGCATCGTCCGCGCCGGTCAGCGAAAAATAGAGGATCGAGACCAGAATCTGCGGCAGCAGGCTCGTGTAAAAAATCAGCAGGGCGAAACGGAGCGCGCGGTGGTCGAGCAGATAGTGATGCCAGCGGCTCCAGTCGAACCCCAGCGCGCGGTCGATCATCGCGAATGACGCATCGTGCGGCGCCCCGCCGCAGGCCGCGGCGATGTAGGTCAGCACCGCGCCGGCATTGGCAAAGACGATCCACAACAGCGCCCATTCTACGGCTCGCGCCAGCCGCGTGCTGCGCCCGGAAAGCTGATAGAATAGCCAGATCGCGGCGAGCGCCGTTCCCGCCAGCACGAGCCGGGTCCAGCCGAAAAAGACGAGCCGCAGCCGGATCGAGACGACGACATCGACAAGGCCGAGAACAGTGACCGCAATCCACAACGGCAACGCGCTATGCCGCATTCGCACCTCCGAGCGAGGGCGCAGCTTGGGCCGAAGATCATTGCCAAAGGCTGAAGGAGGAGGGCGGCGGTGAGCCCAGCCGGAGCCGAATGGCGGCGGCGCGCGGGCGGGCTGGCGCCGCTCCTCGCCGCCCATGCGCGCGAGATCGAGCGCCGCCGTGAACTGCCGGCAGCGGTGCGCGCCGCATTGGTCGAGGGCGGCTTTTATCGCCTCTTATTGCCGCGCTCGCTCGGCGGGGCCGAGCTGCTGCCGGCCGAGTTTGTCCCGGTCATCGAGGAGATCGCCAAAGCCGACGCCAGCACCGCCTGGTGCCTGAACCAGGCCTCAGGCTGCTCAATGACCGCGGCCTGGCTCGGCGCCGCGGCGGCGCGCGAGATTTTCGGCCCGCCCGACGGCATTCTCGCCTGGGGGCCGGGGCCGGGCGAGGCGCGCATCGCGCCGGGCGGCTACCGCCTCACCGCCACCTTTCGCTTTGCCAGCGGCAGCCACGACGCAAGCTGGCTCGGCGCCCATGTGCCGCTCAGCGAGGCCGATGGCACACCCTGCCGCGGCCGCGACGGCAACCCCGTCATCCGAACCCTGCTGTTCCCGAAAACGGCCGCGCGGATGACCGACATCTGGCGGGTCGTCGGTCTCAAAGGGACCGGCAGCGACGAATTCCACGTCGCCGATCTCTTTGTCCCGGAGAAGCATTGCCTCGCCCGCGACCAGGAGCACGCGCCGCGCGAACCGGGCCTTCTCTATCGCTTCAGCAGCCTCCAGCTTTACAGTTCGGGGTTTGCCGGGGTGGCGCTCGGGATCGCGCGCAGCGCAATCGAGGCGCTCGTCGGGCTCGCTCGCGACAAGACCCCGCGCGGCGCCCGGCGCAGCTTGCGCGACAACCATGTCGTCCAGGCGCAGACGGCGGAGGCCGAAGCGCGGCTCCAAGCGGCGCGCGCGCACTTGCTCGGCGCGCTCGGCGAGATCACGCAGGCGGTCGCCGCGCGTGGGCAGATCACGCTCGACGAGCGGATGACGATCCGGCTCGCCGCGACCTTTGCCATCCACCAGGCGCGCGACGTCGTCGATCTCACCTACCACGCCGCCGGCGCCGACGCGATTTTCGAAGACCAACCGTTCGAGCGACGGTTGCGCGACATCCACACCGTCAGCCAGCAACTCCAGGGAAGGCAGGAGCATTTCGAGACTGTCGGCCAATACCTGCTCGGCCTCGACCCCGACAGCCTGACGTGGCTTTGACGCAACTGCGGCGCCGGCCCGGCCGGCGCCGGCGGGCTCAGCGGCCCTTGAACTGCGGTTTGCGCTTTTCGTTGAACGAGGCGATGCCTTCGCGGCGGTCCTCGGTCGGGACCATGCGGTTGTAGGCTTCGATCTCGAGCAGCATGCCGCTCGCCAAATCCATTTGCAGCCCGTGATGGATCGCGTGCTTCGCCTGGCGCACCGAGATCGGCGCGTTGTCGGCAATATGGCGCGCGGTTTCGAGCGCCTCCTCGACCACCTTGCCAGGGGCGCAGAGCCGATTGACCATGCCCCAGTCAAAAGCTTGCTGCGCGGTAAAGGGCCGGCCGGTCAAAATGATCTCCTTGGCACGGCGCTCGCCGACCGCGCGCGGCAAATTTTGTGTGCCGCCGGCGCCGGGCATAATGCCGAGCGTGACCTCGGTCAGCGCGAAACGCGCGGTCGCGGCGGCATAGATAAAGTCGCAGCACAGCGCCAATTCGCACCCCCCGGCATAAGCCGCGCCGTTGACCGCGCCGATTACCGGCACCGGGCAGGCGAGAAAGGCGCGGACCATGCGCTCGAACAACAAATGCTGGTCCTGCCATTCCTCGTCGGTCATGCCATTTCGCTCTTTGAGGTCGCCGCCGGCACAAAAGACGCGCTCGCCGGTTCCGGTCAGCACGATGCAGCGCATTTGCGCGGGTGCGGCGTTGACCGCATCGAAAAAGGCCAGCAGGTCGCGCCCCATTTGCGTGTTGAGCGCATTGGCCACCTGCGGCCGGTTTAGCGTCAACAGCACGAGCCCGCCGCCGCAATCCTGCGAACGGATCGTGTCGAATGCGCGATCCATGGCCGCCTCCTGCATCTTGTGTTCAGAAGGCGATCATAGCACGTGATTCGGCATCCGGAGTGTCCGGCCGCCCTTGGCGAGGCGCCAATCGCAAGATCGGCAACGGCGGCGGAACCCTGCTTGCTTCGACACGAGGCTGCGCTACTAACCTTCCGAAGCCCGACAGCAGCGTTCGCCGCAAGCGGCGCCGCGCGCAACCGTCGGGGTAGTGGCGGGAGCGGGGATGTGCCGCGCCCGGCTCGCCTAGCATCGCGGCGTGCCGAGCCAGGTCGGTTGGGGGAACGTGACGCAAGATTTCGGGGCTGCCGCCGCCATGCAACGGGTCTGCCGGTGCGCGGTCCGGCCGGTTGCGCTGCCGGCGGCGATTGCCGCGCTGGCGCTGATACTTCGGCTTTGCGGCCTCGGCGACAAGCCGTTCTGGCTCGACGAGGTGGCGAGCCTGCATCGGGCAACTGCAAGCGTGCCCGATCTCCTTGCCGACTCGATGCACGCGAACCACTATCCGAGTTATTTCCTGCTGTTATGGCTGATCGCCCGGATCGGCGTTTCACAATGGTTGCTGCGGCTGCCCTCGGCGATCTGCGGCGCCGTCGCCGCGGCGTTGGCCTGCGCAATCGGCCGCCGCGCCGCCGGCCCACGCAGCGGTGCGGTCGCCGGCTTATTGATGGCGTTTTCGCCGTTCGAGGTTCAACTCGGGCAGGAAGCACGCTCCTATACGCTGGTCTCATGCCTGATCTTGGTGGCGCTTTGGGGGCTCGTGCGGCTGGCTCAGGACCCACTCGCCGCAGCCCTGCCGCTGGGGCGCGAAGGCGCGGCGCGGCGTGCGTGGGCCGCTTATGCGCTTGGTACCGCGGCATCACTTGGCGTGCTCAATGTCGCGGTTACCTGGTTCTTCGCCGCCAATCTGGCCGCCCTCGGGATCGCCTCGCGCGATCGCCCGGCCATCCGCGGGTTTGGGCGCAATTGGCTCTTGGTGCAGTGCCTGATCTTGGCCGCTTGGCTGCCGTCGGCGGCGGCCGTCTACATCGTCGGGCATAGGACGATCCTTGACGGCACCGCCTGGGCGCCGGCGGAAACCGTTGCGACAATCTGGTCGACCGTTGCGCCGGTCTATCTGATGCGCATTTCGACCTTTATCACGCTCGACCTTTTTCCCGCCGCCCTTCCCGGTCTGTCTCTCGCAGTCGCCGTACTTGTCGGCTTGGGGGCGTGGCAATTGCGCCGCGATTCCCCGCTGATCTGGGTGCTCGGATGCGCGGCTCTGGTTCCACCGTTCGCCCTGCTGCTCGTCTCGCTGTTCGTGCCGGTGCTGGTGCCGCGGTATCTCGCCTGGAGCGCCGCTCCCTTCTTCATTCTGGCCGGCGCCGGACTAGGCCGGATTGCGGTGGTGCCGTTTGCCATTCTGATGCCGGCGCTCGGGCTCGGCTGCCTGATCAACCTCCTGCCCTATTACGATAGCGAGACCAAGCCGCGCTGGGACCTGCTTGCAGCGAAACTCGCTACCGACGCCCGACCGGGCGACGTCATATTGCTTAACAGCTATTATGCCTATTCGGTGCTTGCGGTTTTTGCCAGCCGCGCCGGCCTCGCCGATCGCTCCGTAAGGCTGACTTGGCTGCTGCCAGAAGCCGCCGGGCTGGCGGCTGGCCATGACCTTTGGGTGGTTTACGGCCGGGCGGGCCAGCGGATCAGTCAGGCGCCCGAAGAATACCGCCAAGCGATTGGTGTGCTCGGACTGCCGATCGCCGAGACCGCTATCGGCCGCTACATACGGGTCTGGCGATATAGCATCGCGCCCGTCCAGGGCGATGTCTCTCCCGGCACCTTACCCTCCCCAGAGCCGGCCAACTCGTCGGCCCGGCGCGGGGGCGCCTGACCACGACCCGGATCGCAGGCGGCGGCGATGACGATCAGTTCCGGATCAACCAGAGCAACGAGTTCAAACTCCGGAAAGCCTCCCACGACCAAGCCGCGCTTTGGCGTTGGCCGTGAAAGCTCAATGCGACTCATTCAATACCGCGCGCAGCTGTTGCCATAGCGCGAGCTTCGCGGCGAAGTCGAGGCGGGC
>DASXAM010000068.1:0-1716 GCA_036404275.1 Allostellaceae bacterium | reverse complement strand
GCCGTCGGCGACCGTGCGGGCGCCCATGGCGTCGGCGAGCTCGAGGATCCGCCGGCACGTCGCCCGTTGCGAGGGACTTTGCGCGCAACCCGCGACCAATTGCGGATCGACCTTGAGCTCGACGAAGGGGAAGTCGTGCAGCCCCAGCAGCGACGGCCACTGCGTCCCGAGATTGTCGATCGAGAAGGCGATGTTGCCGGACCGCAACTGCCTGGCAATAGTCTTGGCCAGTTCCAGGTGGCGAAACACCTCCGCGGCGCTGATCTCGACGATCAGGCCTTCGAAAGCCGGGTGATCTGGCACTTGCCGGCACAGCGTGTCGACCGAGTGCGCATGTCGAAAGAAGCCGATGGGTAAATTCACCGCGATCTCGATATGGCCCTGTCGGGCAGCGAAGGCGCGCCAATCCTCGAGCGCGTGGGTGACCATCTCCACCGAGGATGCAAAGACATCGTCCTCGTTGAGCGCGCAATGCTCGGGGCGTCCGCCCAGAGCAGGACCGCCGATCGCTTCGGCGCCGCTCAGCGCGACTCTCTGCGCGTCGATTTTCGGCTGGTACCATAGCTCCTGCCGGGCGGTGCGGCGGAGGCCGGACGCGTTGACCTGGGATGGCAGCGCGGCCTCGTCTAGAAACAGCGGCGCGATGCAATCGCGCAGGTCGCCGCCGCCGAACGGCGTGGAAAGCAGCGGCAGCATTGCAAGGCCGAGCTTCTCGCCGAGTCCTCGAACGGCCGAGACCATCGGCGAAACTCGCGGACCGACCATCAGCACCTTGCCCTCGTAGTGGCGGGCTGCGAGCAATTCCACCATCCCGCAAGCCTCGATCCCGCCGGCCGACGACCCGATGACGACGAGACCGGGTCGCTTCGAAACGAGTATCGCGTCCAGGTCGCCGGCGTCCGCGCATTCGAGCGTGGCGAAGCCGAGCTCTTTGAGCGCCTCGGCAATGAATGTTCGCATGGACAGTTTGCTGCCGGCGATGCAGACGCGCGGCGTCGTTCGTTGCCGCGCGACCACCTCAAGCTCGACTACTTCCCCGGGTCTCTCGTTGTTCATTGCGCCACCCCTGTATTTTTTTTGCAGTTACATCTTTTACCGGCGCGCCGGTTCCGAAACGTGAAATTTCCCAATCGCCGCGCGCAAATGTCGAGACACCATCAACCTCGGCTTGATGACCTTTCTAAAAATTTGCTCAATTGCTTCCCGCTCCTCCCGGGGACCGTGGGTCGAGCGCATCGCCTAAGATTTTCGCTAAATGCGCCGCAAAGCGTGCACGGTTAATAGACGCTGATGGTTGGCTCTATTGCTGCGCATTTACCGCGTGCGCGGCGTTCAAGCGTGGGCGCTGCCCCGGTTCAGGCTATTCTCCGCGGCGCATTCTCCTCTATGATGCGAACCATTCCCGCCCTCAACCGACCGCAAGCCGGATCCAAATCCCATTCGATGAAGCCCGCTTCGTTCGAATATGCACGACCGGCGCATCTCGACGAAGCCTGCGCGATGCTCGCCGCCGCCGACGACACGCGGATCATCGCCGGCGGACAGACCCTGGTTCCGCTGATGGCCATGCGGCTTGCCCGGCCGAAGCGCCTGGTCGACATCGCCCGCATTTCCGAGCTTGCCTTTGTGCGCAGCGAGGGCGACGAGGTCGTTATCGGCGCCACCACCCGGCAATGCGTCCTCGAGCGCGATCCCGCGATCAGCGCCCAGATCCCG
>DASXAM010000067.1:0-32430 GCA_036404275.1 Allostellaceae bacterium | reverse complement strand
AGGAATCCGAGCAGCTCCAGCAATTCTCGACGCCGCTGCCGCTCGGCTTCGTCGCCGCCGAGGCGGGAATGATAACCCCGGCCGACCTGGTGCTCGAGCCTTCGGCCGGCACCGGATTGCTCGCGATCTTCGCCGAAATGGCACGGGCGCATCTTGCCTTGAACGAGATCGCCGAGACACGCGCCGGCTTGCTCGGCCGGTTGTTTCGTGATGCCGAAGTGAGCCGCCACAACGCCGAGCACATCCACGACCGGCTCGATCCGGCGGTGCGCCCGACGGTCGTGCTGATGAACCCGCCCTTCTCGGCCTCGCCGCACGTCGCGGGCCGCTTCGCCGACGCCGCGATCCGCCATATCGCCTCGGCGCTGGCGCGGCTTGCCGAAGGCGGGCGCCTGGTCGCGATCACTGGTCATAATGTCGGCCACGATCAGCCGGCCTGGCGTGACGCCTTCGTAGCGCTGCAAGCGAAGGGCCGCGTCGTCTTCACCGCGACGATCGCCGGCAGGGTCTATGCGCGCCACGGCACGACCATGGAGACGCGGCTCACGGTGATCGACCGCGTCCCGGCTGAGGATCCGCGTTCCTTTCCCGCATCCGCCGGCACGGCCGCCGATGCCGCCGAATTGCTCGACCTTGTGTCGCGGCTGGCGCCGCCGCGCGCGCCGGTGAGCGGTGTTTCATCGCTGCCCGCCACCCCCGGATCAGGTCCGGGGCAGGCTGTGTTTCTCAACCGCGCGGCGGTAGCCGCGCGTCCAAAGCCGGCGCCGCAGCTGGCACTCGTCAGGAAACCCGCGCCGGCGCCGGATCATGCCGAGCTCGGTTACGAGACCTGCGCGTGGCTGCCAGCCGAGGGCGCGCGCTTCAGTGCCAGCCTCTACGAAGGCTACGGCCTGCAATCGATCCGGATTCCGGACGCTATTCCGCACCCGACCAAGCTCGTCCAGTCGGCCGCCATGGCCGCCGTCGCCCCTCCCCGTCCCTCCTACCGGCCGCTGCTGCCGCCGCGTTTGCTGTCGGCCGGAATTTTGTCCGACGCGCAGCTCGAAAGCGTGATCTATGCCGGCGAGGCGCATGCCGGGCATCTTGCCGGCTGCTACACGGTCGACGAGACGTTCGATCTCGTCGCCGCGGCGCCGGACGGGGCCGAGGGCGCGGTGCGTTTCCGCCGCGGATGGTTCCTCGGCGACGGCACCGGCGCCGGCAAAGGCCGCCAGGTCGCCGCGATCATCCTCGACAACTGGCTCAAGGGCCGCCGCCGGGCGCTCTGGATCTCGAAATCCGACAAATTGATCGAGGACGCCGAGCGGGACTGGACCGCAGTCGGCGGCTACCGCTCGGACATCGTGCCGCTGTCGCGCTTCCGCCAGGGAGCGGCGGTCGCGCTCGACGAGGGCATCCTCTTTACCACCTACGCGACCTTGCGCACGCCGGCCAAGGGCGAAAAGGCCAGCCGGGTGCAGCAGATCATCGACTGGCTCGGCCGGGATAGCGATGCCGTGATCGTCTTCGACGAGGCGCACGCCATGGCCAACGCCGCCGGCGACAAGACCGAGCGCGGCGAGAAGAGGCCGTCGCAGCAGGGCCAGGCGGGATTGCGGCTGCAGCACGCGCTGCATGACGCGCGCATCCTCTATGTGTCGGCCACGGGTGCGACGACGGTGCAGAACCTCGCCTATGCCGCGCGGCTCGGTCTTTGGGGCACCGGCGATTTCCCCTTCGCGACGCGGGCCGATTTTGTCGCGGCGGTGGAGAAAGGCGGCGTCGCCGCGATGGAGGTGCTGGCGCGCGATCTGAAGGCGCTCGGTCTCTACGCCGCGCGGTCGCTGTCGTTCGAGGGCATCGAATACGAGCTCGTCGAGCACCGGCTGACGGACGAGCAGATCCGCATCTACGACGCCTATGCCGATGCCTTCCAGGTCATCCATCGCAATCTCAACGAGGCGCTGAAGGCCGCCAATATCAGCGGTTCGGACGGCCGCACCTACAACCGCAACGCCAAGGCCGCTGCGCGCTCGGCCTTCGAATCGAACAAGCAGCGCTTCTTCAATCATCTCCTGACGGCGATGAAATGCCCGACCCTGATCGCGGCGATCGCGCGCGATCTCGAGGAGGGCCACGCCTGCGTGCTGCAGGTCGTCTCGACCAACGAGGCCTTGCTCGACCGCCGCCTCGCCGAAATCCCGGCCTCGGAATGGGGCGATCTCGCGATCGACATCACGCCGCGCGAGTATGTGCTCGACTACCTCAGGCACTCGTTCCCGACGCAGCTCTTCGAGCTCTATTCCGACGAGGAAGGGAATCTTCACTCTCGCCCGGCCTACGACGAGAGCGGCAATCCGGTCATCTCGCGCGAGGCCGTCGAACGCCGCGACCGCATGATCGAGCACCTCGCCGCCTTGCCGCCGGTGCAGGGCGCGCTCGATCAAATATTGCACCGCTTCGGCACCGAGCTCGTCGCCGAGGTGACCGGCCGTTCCCGGCGCGTCGTCCGGCGCGGCGACCGGCTCTGCATCGAGAACCGGCCGGCGAGCGCCAATTTTGCCGAGACCGCCGCCTTCATGGATGACGACAAGCGCATCCTGGTCTTCTCCGACGCCGGCGGCACCGGCCGCAGCTATCACGCCGATCTCAATTGCCGCAATCAGCGCCGGCGCATTCACTACTTGCTGGAGCCGGGCTGGAAAGCCGATGCCGCGATCCAGGGCCTCGGGCGCTCGAACCGCACCAACCAGAAACAGCCGCCCGTGTTCCGGCCGGTCGCGACCGACGTCAAAGGTGAGAAGCGCTTTCTGTCCACAATCGCGCGCCGGCTTGACACCTTGGGCGCCATCACCCGCGGCCAGCGCCAGACCGGCGGCCAGGGGCTGTTCCGCGCCGACGACAACCTCGAAAGCCCCTACGCCAAAGCGGCGCTCCGGCAGTTCTACCAGCTGCTCTACGCCGGGAAGATCGAGGGCTGCTCGCTCGGCGAATTTCAGGACGCGACCGGGCTCGATCTTTGCGATCAGGACGGCTCGCTGCGCGAAGAGCTGCCGCCGATCACGCAGTTTCTCAATCGCATCCTGGCCCTCCGCATCGCCTTGCAGAACACGCTCTTCGTGGCGTTCGAGCAATTGCTCGAAGCGCGCCTCGAAGCGGCACTTTCCGCCGGGATTTACGACATCGGCGTCGAGACGCTCACCGCCGAGAGCTTCCGCGTCGCCGAGCGGCGGACCGTGCACACGCATGCGGCGACGGGCGCCGAGACCCGCTGCTACCGGGTCGTACGCAAGGACCGCAACCGGCCATTGCCGCTCGCCGACGCACTTGCATTGGCGGGGGGCGCCGGTTGCCGGCTGCTGATCAACGAGCAGTCGCACCGTGCGGCGGTGCAGGGGCCGGCATCGAGCCTGATGCATGATGACGGCACCATCCAGGCCTGCACCCGGCTGGTGCGCCCGACGACGCGCGAGACCATCACCCTCGACCAGTTCGACCATTCGCACTGGCGGCAAGCGACGGCAGAGGAATTCGCCGCGCTGTGGGAAGCCGAATGCGCCCGCGTGCCGGAATTCTCCGAGAGCAGCTTTCACATCATCACCGGGCTGTTGCTGCCGATCTGGGACCGGCTGCCGGCCGAAAGCATGCGCGTGTACCGTTTCGAGACCGAGGATGGCGAGCGTGTGATCGGCCGTCTCGTCACCCCCGAGGCGCTCGACCGCGTCTATGCCGGTCTTGGCCTCGACGGAACCCCTGCCCTCTCGCCGGACGAAGTCTGGCGCGCCGTCTTCGAGCGGGGTGCGGTGCTCGACCTCGCCGGCGAAATTCAGATGCGCCGCTCGCTGGTGATGGGCGCCTACCGGCTGGAGCTCTCCGGCTTTTCCGACAGAACCGTGCCACAACTAAAGGCGCTCGGGCTCGTCTCGGAGATCATCTCCTGGCGCCTGCGGCTCTTTGTGCCGACCGCGGAGGATCGTGGCCCGGCGATCCTCGCCGCACTCCTCGACCGTCATCCGGTTCTCGCCACCCGCGCCCGCGCCGCCGCGTAAGACAATGTCCGCCCGGTTTTCGCCGGGCCCGGCATCGATCAGCCCGGCCGGCGATCTGGCGCGCCGCCTCGCGCGCGAGGCGGAGGCGGTGTGCCGCTATTACCTCTCCAAAGGCCGCCGCTGCGGTCATTACTGGGTAGCCGGCGATGTTGAGAACACGCCCGGGCGCAGCCTTTATGTGCGGCTCTCCGGCCCCGACCACGGCCCGGGCGCGGCCGGCAAATGGACCGATGCCGCGACGCTCGAGCACGGTGATCTGCTCGACCTGATCCGCCATAACCGCCGCCTGCCGGGGCTCGGCGAAGCGATCGCCGAAGCGCGCCTGTTTCTGGCGCTCCCCCGGTTGGCAACCGCATGGCCGGCGCATGCGAGTCACGCGCCGTCTCTCACAGGCGGATCGAGCGAAGCCGCCCGCCGCCTGTTCGCTGCCGGACGTCCGCTTCCAGGAACGCCGGCCGAGGCCTATCTGCGCGCCCGCAGCATAACCGCACGGCTCGACTGGCCGGCGTTGCGCTATCACCCCTCGGTCTATTACCGCGCAAGCCGCGATGCCGAGCTCGAGCTGTGGCCGGCGCTGCTTGCCGCGGTTACCGGCCCTGACGGCACGATCACCGGCATCCAGCGCACCTGGCTCGATCCGCGGCGAGCTGCGAAGGCGTCCGTCGCCGATCCGCGCCGCGCCATGGGCTGCCTCATCGGCAACGGCGTGCGTTTCGGCGCCGTCGCCGACATTCTCGCCGCCGGCGAGGGTATCGAGACCATGCTCGCGCTCAAATCCGCGCTGCCGTCGCTGCCGATGATCGCCGGGCTGTCGGCAAACCATCTGGCGGCGCTCGATTTGCCAGCTGCTCCCGGATCGGGTCCGGGGCAGGCTCTTTCCCGCCTCTATGTCGCGCGCGACAACGACGCCGCCGGCCTCAGGGCGGCCCAGCGACTGCACGAGCGCGCTACGGCGGCCGGCCTCGATGTCCGCGACCTCGTGCCGGTCCATGGCGACTTCAATCTCGATCTGTGCCGTCTCGGCGCCGGTGGCTTGCGCGCGCTCCTCGCCGTTCAGCTGGTCCCGGCGGACCGGCGACGATTTCTCACCTCCTTCCCTACGGAAGAGAGCAGGCTATAGTTTTCCAAGGGCACGATTTACCTGCCAAGCAGCGCTGAAGCCCCATTCATGGGGCACAACCACCTACCGCATGGGCGGGTTTACCTCGCGTGCGGCAAGCAACATGAACACCGGAGCGGCCGCCAGTTGCAACAGGGCGGAAGCCCCGGCGACCGCGCCGACCGATGCGTCGTACAGCACCCCGAGCAATACGCTGCCGGCGAACCAGGCCACACCATAAACGGCGTTCATGATGCCGAACGCGGTCGCCCGCCGCGGCTGCGGCGCCATCCGTGCGATCGTGGCCCGCATGATCGAGTCCTGAGCACCGGTGCCGAGACCCCAGCAGGCCATGCCGATCGGCGCCGCCGGCCAAGCTCCGAGAAAAACCAGCGGCGCCGCGGCGGCGGACATGATCGTCGCGGCCACCATGGTGCGGATCCCGATCCGGTCAAAGAGCGAGCCCAGGACCAACCCGCCAACGCCGTCAACCGCCATGGCGAGGGCATAGACGATCGGAATCCAAGCCGCCGACATGACATCGGCCTTCGCGAAGTGGAATGCGATCAAGGCAAAATCGGCGTAGCCGGCAGCAATCAGAGCGACGCCGCCGATGGCAATCCAAAAAAGGGCGGGAAGCCCCTCCCCTGCCAGCGGCGACGATGCGATTTCAAAGTCACGCGGCCGCGGGAACAGATGGCGCGCGCCCAGCAACACCGCCATCGACAGCAGCGCCGGGATCAGAAGCCAACCGAACGCCGCCTGGTAGCCGCCGCCGATAAAGAGGATGCCGCTGACGATGAGGGGGCCGAGCACGGCGCCGAGCTGATCGAGCGCCTGGTGGAGGCCAAAACCCCAGCCGAGGCCGGTTTGGCTCGCCGCATGCGACAGCATCGCGTCGCGCACCGGTGAGCGGATACCGCGCCCAATCCGCTCGACGACAATCAAAACAACCGCAACTTGCCACTCTCCGGCCAACGCTAGCAGCGGGACAGCAAACAGGTTGAGCACGTAGCCCACGATTGTGACCGCCCAATAGCGGCCGGTGCGGTCGCCGAGATAGCCGGACAGGAGCCGGAAGCCATAGCCGAGCAGCTCGCCCAAACCCGCGATGATGCCGATCGTGGTTGCGCTCACTCCAAGCGCGCCGAGAAAGGGCCCGGTGATGCTGCGCGCGCCCTCATAGGTCATGTCGCCGAACAGGCTGACGATGCCGAGGAAGACGATGAAGATGATCGCGCGCCGCCGCGGCAGATTGCCCTGCCCTGCGAGGTCCACTTCCGCCATGAGTGCCCCCTAACCTCTGCCCGCACCGCGAGGCCCGCGTTCGGGCTTTTGGTAGGAGTCATCAGCCGTGCCGGCGGTTCCAGGGGGACCCCATCCCCGCCTCGACCCTAGGGGCCCTGTCGGTGCTGATCAACGGCTTTCCAGCCGCAGGCCGGACCCCGATTACCCCATTGACGCTTGGGCCAGGGGTGCTATATCGCCCATCACATCGATGGGGATGGAGCCTTCCCCCGAAACCGCCGAGAGGCTGATAGCTCCTACTGTGCGCGAAAGCGCGGTGGGAGCATGCCGGGCCCGCCGCCGAGCTGGGCCAGACCGGTCCACCTCAATTTTCCGGTAGCGTGAACGTCGTCTTCGCTTGGCGAAGGACCGGCGGCGTGCATGGCGATGCCCGAAGCTCGACCGGGTGACCCCGGTCCTTCACGGCTCATGCGCGCTCGCTGACGAATGGAGGGTGCGGTGGAGAATATCTGGCTGATTTCGGCTCTCTGGGTAGGCTTGGCGCTTGCCGCGGCGGTGCTGTCGGTGCGGCTCGCCGTTTCGGTGGCGCTGACGGAAATCGTCATCGGTGCGATTGCCGGCAACGTCATCCATTTGCAGATCTCCGAATGGGTCAATTGGCTCGCCGGTTTCGGGGCAATCCTGCTCACCTTTCTCGCCGGCGTCGAAATCGATATCGGAATCGTAAAGCGCAACTTCTGGTCAACCATGAGCATCGGGCTCATGGGCTTTTTTGCGCCCTATCTAGGCATCCTTTTCTTTACCCGTTTCGTTTATGGCTGGCCGTGGGACCAGGCACAAATTGCCGGGATCGCGCTTTCGACGACCTCGGTCGCCGTTGTGTACGCGGTCATGGTCGAGACCGGCTTCAACAAGACCGAGATCGGCAAAATCATCCTTGCCGCCTGCTTCATCAACGATCTCGGCACCGTGCTGGCGCTGGGTCTCGTCTTCGCAAACTACAATCTATGGCTGCTGTTTTTCGCCGCGCTGACGATCGTTGTCCTTTTCGTGCTGCCGCGGGCGGTGCCGTGGTTTTTCGAGACCATCGGCACCCGGGTTAGCGAGCCCGAGATCAAATTGATCTTTCTCGTCCTCCTCGGCGTCGGCGGCTTAGCCTCGATCGCCAAAAGCGAGGCGGTCCTGCCGGCCTACCTTATAGGCATGGTGCTCGCGCCGACTTTCGTACGCTATCAGGTGATTGCGCATCGCATGCGGGCGATCGCCTTTGCCAGCATGACCCCATTCTACTTCTTAAAGGCGGGATCGCTGGTCCACGCCAGCACGATTATTACCGCGGCCGGCCTGATCGGCGTCATGTTCGGCCTCAAAATGCTGACCAAATTCGTCGGCATCTTGCCGTTGACCAAGGCGTTCCGCTTCGACGCGCGCGAGGGCATGTACACCACCTTGCTGATGTGCACCGGCCTGACCTTCGGGACGATCTCCGCGCTCTTCGGCCTCACCAACCACATCATCGATGAGACCCAGTACACCGTGCTGGTGACGGCGGTGATCTTGAGCGCGGTGATCCCGACGCTGATCGCCGAACGCTGGTTCCAGCCCGAGTATCGCCCGATCGGCGACGAACAGCGGCAGGAGCAGCCGGCCAAATAAGTCGGCCCCGGCTGACAAACCAAGGAGGGAGAGATGTATCGGAAGATCCTCGTCGCCCATGACGGCTCGCCCGGGGCTTTCGCGGCGCTTACTGCGGGTCTCGATCTCGCGGCCAAGCTCAACGCGGAAATCCACATGATCAGCGTCACGGAGCTGCCGACCTTTCCCGGCACCATGGACGAAGTGATCGCGGAGCAAGACGAGGGGAGCCGCCGCTTGCAGCCGGTGATCGAGCGCGCCAGGCAGCTGGCGGCGTTCAAAGGCCTGACCATCGAGGCGCATCTGCTTCCCGGCCACCCGGTCAAGGTGATCACGGATTTTGTGCGCGACCACGGCTTTGACCTGCTGGTGGTCGGATTCATGGGCCATTCGGCGCTGTATAATTCGCTGATCGGCAGCACCACCGACCGGCTCGTCAATCACGCCCCCTCCGCTGTGCTGGTCATCAAATAACGCGATGCTCCGTCCGCGCGAAGATTGGCTCGGCCTTAATCAGGTGATGGCGGACGATATCCAGGAGGTTCATCGAGCAAGAGTTGTCGTGTTTCCTTCAATTAACGATGTTCGGGTACGCCAAGCCCGGCGTCACTGAGTGGCTCACCTCGCGAGAGCGCCCCGCTGCCATTTGCCGGATCGTCGGCGGCGTTCAGCGGCCGTTTCTCGCACGCAGCCGCACGCGCGATCGGTTCGCCCCGAGCCCGGCTAGAGATCTCATCATACACGTCCTTCGCGTAGCTGGTCGCCAGCGGGTCTCCCGGCAGTATACGGAAGCTGCGGGTCCCGTCCTCGCGCCGTTCGGCGCGCAGAAAGACCGCATGGTGCCAACCCTTCGCCCGCAGCTGCCCCGCCAAATCGTGCATATGGGTGACAAAGAACACCTTGACCCGGCTCGAGAGCAGGGCCTCGACGATTTGCCGCCCGATCTCCGATCCCTCACGCTCGTTGGTCGATTGCAGCGATTCGTTGAACAGGACCACGCCATTCGGCGCGAGGCGGTCGATCATTGAGCTGATGCGCTGCAGCTCCTCTTCGAACTTTCCGGACCGCATGGCGGCGTCTTCCTCGCGCCGGAAATGCACAAATAGTCCGCTGCACAGATTGGCCGAAAACGCACCGGCCGGGACAAACAGGCCACACTGCATCATCAGCTGGGCAAGGCCGATGGCTCGCAGCCAGGTGGATTTACCGCCTTGGTTGGCGCCTGTGACGATAAAGAGCTCCTTCCCGTCCGCGGCGAGCTCGTTGCCGATGACGGCGCCGCCCCGCTCACGAGCGCGAGGCACGCATCATAAAGCCCACGCGCGCGGTGCCGGCGCTCACCGGCAGGGCAAGGCTCCGGAAAACAGATCGGCCCGCCCGCAGCGGTCAAGCGGTCATGCAGATTGAGGCCAGCGACATAAAAGGCGAGCTCGACCCGCAGCATTCGCATGAAGCTGACGATGTGATCCACCGCCTGCCCGGCTGCGTTGGCGACCAGGCTGAGCCCACGGTCTTTGATTTCGCCAAGGATGCGGCCGCCGGCCTCGTCCCGCTCGTGGAGCCGAAAGCTGTAGGAGTGGCGCCGCGGCCCCAGCAAGCGTTGAAACCAGAAGCGATCATCGCGGTTGGGCTTGCGGAGGACGAGGTCCTGACCGGCGATGCCGGGTGCGAGACGCGCGCTGATAAGCGGTCCGTGCCGGAATTTAAGCCGCTCGACATGCTCCTCGACCGTCGCGAGGTAGCTCTCGTCGAGCTCGCGCCGCAGCATGGCGAACAGCGTGACAAAGCCTTCCGACTGAAAGCTGGCGCCGTGCTCCTCTGCGATGCGGCGCAGCCGCCGCAGCGCATCAACGAACAATTTGAGGAGCTCGGTCGAGCGATAGAGGATCGAGCCCGGGTTCCGGCTCGAAAGCCCCCAATAATGCGTCTTTTCCTTCTCGATGGTCTCGACCACGAGAGCGTACATGCCGCGCACGATCGTTGGGTTCGCCAGACAGTCGCGGAGGACGGCCTGCCGGTAACGGATCGCAGCGACATCCTGGAGGCTTCCGAAGATGCCGACCTTGGCAATCTCCAGCAAAAACGGATCCCGCGCCGCCATGGTGTTGAAGAGCACGGTCAATCCGAGGTCCTGGGTCAGCTCGGACGCCTGTGTGGGCAAAGCCGCCGCGGCGTCGAAGTCGCGATCGCGATGCATCAGGAAGGCTTTCATCGTGCTAGCCGCTCCCGGATCGATCGGCTGTCGAGCCGATATTTTTCGGCGATCGCCATCGCATAAGCGCGCCCGTCGGCTGGGCGGCGGATCAGCTTGAAGGTTCGCCGCGCCGGATCTTCGGGCACGACGCTGCTGACCATGCTCACGACGGCTGGGCTCATGCGCCCGAGCTCATCGAGAAACGAAACGCAGACGCCGAGGCACTCGAGGTCGAGGATTCGCTCCATAACCGCGGTCGCCAGGAACACCGCGTCGGCGAGCGCGGTGGAGGCGAAAATCTCGTTCATGATGACCAGGCTGTTCCCCGTCGCCGCGGCAAGGATGCGATGGATGCGCAGCACGTCGTCGTGCAATTTGCCGCGCAGATCCTCGATCCGTTCTTCCCGTTCGAAATGCGTAAAAATTTGGTCGCACAGGAAAAGCTGCGCGGTCGAGCCAGCGACCGGGAAGCCGAGGCTCGCCAGGTGATGAAGTTGCCCGAGCGTGCGGGCGAAGGTGGTCTTGCCGCCCTGATTGGGGCCCGAAATGACGAGCACCCGTTCGCCCCCGTAGAGGCGAAAATCGTTTAGCACCAGCTCGCCGTTTTCATCCACCTGCCGGGCCGCGAGGGCGAGATCGAATGTGTCCGCCGCGTGGACCTTCTTGGTCTGACGGTCCACCGCCGGATAGCAGAACGGCAGGCCCGCGCGGCGCAGCGGTTCGATATAGGCGAGGTACGCCAGGTAGAACTGAACCTCACGGTCGAACCGATCGATGGTAGGATCGAGAAAATCGGTATGCATAGCGCAATAATCATCGAATTCCTTGAAAATCTCCGGATTAAGCTTCGCCACCAGCTCGGCGATTTGTGCTTCGATATGGTTCGCGCCGGTCAGTTCGCTATATTTGTTGCGGTAATCGTTGGTCGCTCCCTGCCGAAATTTGGCAAAGGTCGCATCGACCTCGCTGCTGTAATCGGCCTCATCGCCGTAAGCGCTCACCCTCACCACGTCATCGCGGATACGGACGCAGTAGCGGACCGATCCGAGTACCGTCTCGACACGCTCCGTGTCGGCGACCAGGGTCTGAAAGGGCTCGGAGGCGACATAGCGCTCAAGATAATCACGCAAGCCCCCAAAACCCCGGGAAGCCGGTCTGCCGCGCTGGAGATCGCTCAGAAGTTGCGCGATCGCGCGGCTATAGGTGGCTGCGGCAGTCAAAAACCAAGACTGCTTGTTGAGGCGATAGTACCCCTCGCGGGCCGCCCGCAGCTGGCGGCGTATTCGCTCGATCTCTCCCGCAAAGCCGCGTATCCGTGCGCCGAGCGGCCCTTCGAGATCGCGCATCACCTCCTGCCGGTAGAGAATGTCGTCTCGCTTCTGAAGCCGCCGGTAAAAGAACGGCAGCAGATCATAAGTCCCCTTCCCTTTCGTTGCCCCGGCGACGACTTGATCGAGATTGAGGTCACGAAAATAATCGGGAACCTCGATTTCCTCGGTTTGCGCGTCCGTTCCCGGGAAGAGGAGGCTCGTGAAGCTCATCGGCCGGCGCCCCACGCGGCCGACGTGTGGGGGGTGCGATGCGCGCTGAAAAACGATACTGCGGGGGCCGCCGCATTCGTCTTCTCATCGCTCGCCAGCCGGGGCCGGATGTCACCGTGGGTCAGGCCGTGACAGCGCCTGTCAGCTGGGCGAAGCCTGAAGTGCCCGTGTACTTGAACATCCATTCGACGGCTCCCGATCGCGGCCCGCGGCCGCGGCTCAATTACCGGTCAGGAGTCATCAGCTGCCCTACGGTGGCAGCGGTTAAAGGCGAACTCCTTCGCCTATGCGGTTGCGAGCCTGGATATCGGCGCTTGTTCTGTCAAGCCTGCGCCAGCTGTGTGGCTGATTTGCAACCTCGCGCCGGTCTACGGCGCCTTCTATCAAGAGAGATCCGCGACGGCGCCTGCGCGCCTCGCCGGTCAGCTCGTTCCGTGCGACCGCTTGCGCGCATTCTGAGCAACCTAGCCTCCGATCCATACCAAGTTCGCCAGCGCGGATTTTGCGGGACCACCGGCAGGGGAAAGGGCTGACGGCGCGGCGGCGTGCTCCGGGAAAACAGGCGAACGACGCGCCATCTGCGACGGCACCGCAAACGCCACCCGTCAACGAAAAGACAGTCTCGTCGATCTTTCCAGTGTGGCATGCCGCCGGCCCGCCTCAAGGATGCGCGGTGCTCCCAATTTTACCGGGTGCAGAGCGCGCGCCGGCGCGCGCGAGTTTTTGCGTTTTTACACCCGGCAAAATCGGCTCCCCCGCGCCCCGCTGCGCGGCGCCTGGCGGCGTCCTTGATGCCGTCCGGACGGCATGCGGGCGGAAGACCTTCCTTCAACACTTACCAAGGAGGCCTTCCATGTCCCGTACCGACAACATCCTCACCTTCCGCACCGACGAAACCGAGCCGGAATTTCACGCCGCCTCGGCCACGGCGCATCTGCTCGACGAGCTGGCGCTTTACGGTCATCGCCCCGGCCAGGACGAGCCGGATCCGCGGCCGCTCCCCGAACCCGACGCCGTGCAAGGTCAGCTCGACTCGATGGCCGACGCCTTGAGCGCGATGCTCACCGGCACCAGACTCGAGGACGATCTCGCCGATCTCCTGTGGTCGTTCGTCAACCTGTTCCACCGCAAGGTCGAGCGCATCGAGGCCGAGCTCGATGTCAACGAACAGGCGCAGCGCCGCGGCCAGGCCGAGCAGGACGGCTCCGAGGTCAAGTCGGTCGAGCTCGAACGGCTCACCGCGCAGGGCATCAGCCTCATCGAACGGCGCAACGCCTTTGAGTTCATGCGCGACCATGCCGCCGAATTGTTCGCGGCCGAGACCGGTACCGCCTGGCGGCCGCGCGGCGGATCGATGGTCAATCACCGGGCGCTCACCGCCTCGGTCATCGACAGCCGGGAATTCATCGCCGCGCGCAGACGGGAGGACACCGAAATCCTGGCGCCGGCCGGGACCCGCATCGCCTTCACCGGCGGCGCCGACTGCAACGACCACCTCCGCATCTGGGCGGTGCTCGACAAAGTGCATGCCAAGCATCCGGAGATGGTGCTCATGCACGGCGGCAGCCCCCGCGGCGCCGAGCGCATCGCCGCCTGCTGGGCCGATCAGCGCAAGGTGCCGCAGGTCGTCTTCAAGCCCGACTGGAATCGTGACCGCAACGCGGCCCCCTTCAAGCGCAATGATCGCATGCTCGAAGCGCTGCCGATCGGCGTCGTCGCGTTCCCCGGCTCGGGCATCTCCGCCAATCTCGCCGACAAGGCGAAGAAGCTCGGCATCCCGGTGTGGCGCTTCAGCGAGGCAAAGGCGGAGGCCGGCGCCGCATAGGCGCCGGTTCCCGTCATTGCATCCGTTAAATCGATTTTCGCGATCGGCGCGGTCCCCGGGCCGCGCGGATTTCCCCTCGTCTGGAGAAAGTGACGGTTTTTCGCTATAGCGACCTGGAATCGATCACGAACGCGATACCACCCGGGCCGCCCGTCGCCGCGCGCCGACGATGCCCTGCGAACCGGCGCTGGCGCAAGCAACCGGCCGGCGGAGCGGCATGCCTAGTGCCGCCGCGCGCCGCGAGATTCGTTCCGCGGCTCTGCCCCTCGACGCGCTCGATGAACGAATCGCAATCGTCGGCACCACCGGCTCGGGCAAGACCTATGCGGCCAAAGGATTCGCCGAGCGGCTGCTCGACAGCGGCGCGCGCGTGACGATTGATCCGCTCGGCGTGTGGTGGGGATTGCGAGCCGGCGCCGACAACAGCGCCGCCGGCTATCCGGTCGTGGTGTTTGGCGGCAAACACGCCGACGTGCCGATCGCCGCCGGGATGGGCGCCGCCGCCCTGGCCGGATCATCGCGGCCAGGGCGCTTGCCTGCGTGATCGATCTTTCCGAACTCGGCAGCAGCGCCGCGCGGCGGCGCTTCATGGCGGCGTTCGCCGAAGCGCTCTATGAAACCAACGAGGAGCCGCTGCATCTGGTGCTCGACGAAGCCGATCTGTGGGCGCCGCAGCGGCCGATCAAAGGATGGGAGAGCCTGCTCGGCCGTATCGAGGAAATCGTGCGCCGCGGCCGGGTGCGCGGCTTCATCCCGTGGCTGATCACGCAGCGCCCGGCCGTGGTGCACAAGGATGTGCTGAGCCAGGCGGACATTCTGATCGCGATGAAACTGACCGCGAGCCAGGACCGCGACGCGATCGGCGCGTGGATCGAAGGCCAAGCCGACCGGCAGGAAGGCCGACGCATTCTCGGCGACCTGCCGCGGCCGTGGTGCGGCGAGGGCTATCTCTGGGCGCCCGGGCGCGGCATTCTCGACTGCATCGCCTTTCCGCCGATCCGCACCTTCGATAGCTCGCGCACGCCCAAGCGCGGCGAGCGCCTCACGGCGCCGCGCACGCTTGCCGCTGTCGACCTCACGGCTATCACGGCGGCACTAGATGGAGAGGGTGGGAAAAACCGTGATGAAGGCAATCTTCGTAGCATCATTATCGTCTATGCCGTGACGATGCTCGCGTCACCTAGCCTCGCAGCTGACGCGAGCACCCACCACATCGTACTCCAGGTCAGCCGCGACGACCCGGGTCTGATGAACACAGCGCTGAGCAGCGCGCAGAATGCGATCAAGTACTACACCGGCAAGGGTGAGAGCGTCCAAATCGAGATCGTCGCCTACGGGCCGGGGCTCACCATGCTGCGCGAGGACGCCTCGCCTGTGAAGAACCGGATCAAGCAACTCAAGGCCTCGAAAGAAGGCGCCGACCTGCGCTTTCCGCGTGCCACAACACGGAGATGAATATGGAGTAGGCCGAGGGTCATCCAATCCCGCTCATCCCGGAGGCGACCGTCGTGCCGGCTGGCGTCGTGCGGCTGACGCAGCTACAAGAAAAGGGGTGGAGCTACATTCGCCCGTGAGGGTGACGGGATCGGTTCCATCACTGTGCAGCCGGGTTATCCCCACAAACAAAGGGGACAGACGGACCGCCGGTCAGCCTAAGAGAAGGTTGTCCTGCACGTGAAGGGGTCATCGACCGATGGCGCTCGATGTTTCCGAGTGGCTGCGCGAGCTGGGACTTGAGCGGTACGCTGCGGCATTCCGTGAGAACGACATAGGCGAGGCGGTGCTGCCGCGCCTTACGGCAGAGGATCTGCGCGAGATCGGCATTGTATCGGTGGGGCATCGACGGCGGCTGATCGAAGCGATCGCCGCTCTGGAGGCGTCAGCGACGATCACATCGCCGCCCGACCGCGCCGACCCGGCGCTCGCCGTTTCCGCTTCGCCCGAGCGGCGGCAACTTACTGTCATGTTTGTCGACCTGGTCGGCTCGACGTCGCTCGCGGCGCAGCTTGATCCCGAGGATTTGCGCGATGTGATCGGCGTGTATCACCGCTGCGTGGCCGACACGGTCGGCCACTTCGGCGGCTTTGTCGCCAAATACATGGGCGACGGCATACTGGTTTATTTCGGCTATCCGCTGGCGCGAGAGGACGATGCCGAGCGGGCCGTAGCAACGGGCCTCGCTCTTGTCGATGCCGTCACGGCCTTGCCGCCGCACAGCGGGGCGGCGCTCGCGTGCCGGGTCGGTATCGCGACCGGGCTCGTGGTGGTCGGCGACCTGATCGGCGCCGGCGCCGCCCAGGAGCAGGCGGTGGTCGGCGAGACACCGAACCTCGCCGCCCGGTTGCAAGCCCTGGCGGCTGCCAACACGGTGCTGATCGCCGATCGTACCCGCCGCCTGGTCGGCGGCCTGTTCGAGATTGAAGGGCTGGGGCCGCGACAGATCGCCGGGTTTCCCGAGCCGGAGCGTGTCTGGCGTGCGCTGGGCGAAAGCCCCGTCATTAGCCGCTTCGAGGCGCTACGCTCGGAGGCCGCGCCGCTGGTCGGCCGCGACGACGATCTTGAGCTGCTGCTGCATCGCTGGCAACAAGCGAAGGCCGGAGAAGGAAGGGTCGTGCTGCTGTCGGGCGAGGCCGGCATCGGCAAGTCGCGCCTGACCGCGGCGCTGTGGCACCGGATCAAAGGCGAGCCGCTTGCCCGGCTCCGGTATTTCTGCACGCCGCAGCACCAGGACAGCGCCCTGCATCCGTTCATCGTGCAGCTCGAACGCGCCGCCCTGTTCGCGCGCGATGACACCGCGGAGGCTCGGCTGCAGAAACTGCAGGCGGCGCTCGACTCGGCGGCGAGCGGCGAGCACGACTTTGCCCTGCTGGCCGAACTGCTTTCATTGCCCAGCGCCGCCGCCGACTTCGCCATCAGCCCTCAGCGCAAGCGCGAGCTGCTGTTCGAGGCGCTGCTGCGGCAGCTTGAAGGGTTGGCCCGCCGCCGGCCGGTGCTGATGATCTTCGAGGATTCACACTGGATTGACCCGAGCTCGCGCGTCTTGCTGGATCTTACCCTCGAGCGCGCGCTGCGGCTGCCGGTCCTAATCGTCGTCACGTTCCGTCCGGAGTTTTCGCACAGCTGGGCGGGTCAGCCGCGGGTGACGACACTGACCCTGAACCGCCTCACCGCGCGAGACGGCGCAGCGCTGGTCGAACGGCTCGCTACCGGCGCCAGCCTCCCGCGCGAGGCCGTCGAGGAGATCGTCGAGCGCACCGACGGAGTGCCGTTATTCGTGGAAGAGTTGACCAGAGCGGTACTTGAAAACGGCGTTGGCGCGGGGCGGGTGGCCACCCTGCTGGCGACGACCCCGGCACCGGAGCTTTCGATCCCGGCAACCCTGCATGCATCGCTGATCGCTCGTCTGGACCGGCTCGGACCGGCGGCACGGGAGGTGGCGCAGATCGGCGCGGTGTTGGCTCGCGAGTTCACCTACGACTTGTTGGATAGCGTCGCCAAGCTACCCGAGGGCGAGTTAGCCTCGGCGCTAGACCGCTTGGTGACGGCGGGTCTGTTGTTCCGTCGCGGCGTCGCGCCGCAAACCTCCTATCTCTTCAAGCACGCCCTGGTGCAGGATGCCGCTTACGGCACCTTGCTGCGCGCCCGACGGCAGGAGCTGCACGCTCACGTCGCTGCGGCGCTGGAGCGTCATTTCGCCGATCTCATCGGACCTCGGCCGGAATTGTTGGCCCATCATTTGACCGCCGCCGGCGATGCCGAGCGGGCAGTCGACCGGTGGCTACAGGCCGGCCAGCGCGCCGCGGAGCGAAACACGCATCTCGAAGCGATCGGCCACTTCGACCGCGGGCTGGCAGTGCTGAGCGGGGTGCCCGCCGGACTGCAGCGTGACGGCTTGGAGGCCGAATTGCAGCTGGCGCGCGGCTTGTCGTTGATGACCACGAGGGGATTCATGTCGCCCGACGCGGCGCAGGCTTATGGCCGCGCCCGCGAGCTGGCCGAGCAGAACGGCGATGTTCGCCAGCTCTTCGTGGCGCTCAACGGCCTCTGGCAAACAAATGTCGGAGCCGGTCGCATTCGAGAGTGCCGCCGGCTCTCTCACCGCCTGGACGAACTCATTACGCCAAATGCCACGGAAGAGATGCGCCTGCAGTCGCATCACGCGGCGTGGACCACTTGGCTCTTCGCCGGCGATCCGGCGGCCGCCCGCCAGCATGTCGAGGCGGGCCGCCGGATTTACGATCCGGAGCGGCATCGGCGGCATCGCCAGCTTTATGGCGGGCACGACCCGGGCGCCTGCGCCGGCTACATGGGGGGCCAGGCCGAATGGCTGCTCGGCTACCCCGATACTGCGCTCAAGAGCAGCGGCGACGGGTTGGCTCTGGCAGATCGGCTCGCCCACCCGCTGACGCTGGAGGTGAGCCTTCTCTATCTGTCGCTGCTGCATCTCGACCGCCGCGAGCCCGATCTCGCTGTGCAGCGGCTGTCGGCGGCGGAGATTCTCGCCGCCGAGCAACGACTGGGTCTTTACGTGGACCCGGGGGTTTTGCGCGGGGCCGCGCTCACGGAACAGGGGGCGTTCGAAGAAGCCGTTGCCGGCTTGCGCGCGGCGCTCGCCGGACCCGGGGCGGCCCGGCTGCGGCCGTACGGCCTCGTGCGGTTGGCTGAGGCGCTGACGCGGCTGGGCCGGCCCGATGAAGCACTGGCCGCGATCAACGCGGGGGTCAAGGACCAGGAACGCAGTGGCCAGCACCGCTGGGAGGCGGAGCTTCACCGGCTCGAAGCTATCGCGCTCGCCGACCTCAATCGGATCGAGGAAAGCCGGGCAGCCTTCGACGAGGCGCTGCGTGTCGCCCGCGCGCAGGAGGCGAAAATGTACGAGCTGCGTGCCGCTACCGACCTCGCGAGCCTCCTGGGGGACCAGGGCCGGCGCGCGGAGGGGTACGATCTGCTGGCGCCGGTCTACGACTGGTTCACGGAGGGGTTTGACACGGCTGATCTGAAGCGGGCGGCGGCGCTGATCGCCGACTTTCGATAGATAAACGTATGGCCGCTCTGGGGCGATACCGTTGAAGAAGTCTGGTTTGAAGTAATCGGGGTGGTGCGGATCGGGGTCGCGGTCTCGGCGGTGAGCGCGACCTCCCTTCAAGTCGCGGCGATCGGCGCGACACTGGGAGCGGCCTGGCAAGTTTGCGGAGGTTCTGGGCGGTAGCGGCAAGATGGAACTCGTCGCGGGCGCCATTTGGCCCGCGCAATCGCAGCCGATCGAGCTTGAGGATGCGTTTCAGCTGGGCGAATAGCATCTCGACCTTTTTGCGCTGACAGCGCGAGGTTCTGTACGCCTCGGTTTCGGCAATGTCGCACCGCGGTTTGAGTGAACAATCCTGGCGATCGAGCTTGCTGGCGCGATATCCTTGTCAAATTTCCGTTTTGTTGGCATAGAATAATGCCAAGGGAAAACCGATATCACCCAGCCATTTATACGTTGCAGGCAGATAAATGACGGCGCAGGCGTTGATCCGCTTTTGATCGGCGGCGGCAGGATCACCGAGAAAACCACGATCTGGAAGCTCAAGCAACATCCCTACACGCTGTTCGGAGCGCGCCGCAGCTTCGAGGTGCGCGTCTATCAATACCCGGCCGGCCAGCTATCCGCGGGCGAAGCCCGCCTTGACGCGTATTCTCGGCGCGTTGATCGGCGCCAATGCCCAGAGCGATGCCGACCGCGCCCCCGCGCTTTCGGTCGTTGTGCGCGCCGTTGCAGGATGCGCCGAAAGCACGCCGCTCATCGCCGGATAAGGACGCAGGGTGCGGCCCACGCGATCCCGCCTCAATTGAGGGAGGACGGACATCATGCCGGAAAAGCCGATCGACTGGTCGAAATGCGACGACGTCGAAAGCGTGTCGGGCCGTCTCTCTGGCGCCTGGGTTGTCGAAGACTCGCGGGTTCCCGCCGATGCTATCGTTGACAATGCCCGAGACGGGTCTACGGCCGAGGAGATCGCGACCGAGATCTTCGAGCTGCCGCTGGAGCGCGTAAGGGGAGTGCTCCGTTTCGCGAAAGGCGCGATCCCGTCGAACGGATGAGGATTCTGTTCGACGAAAACGTTCCGCGCGGCCGTGCGACGCATCCTCACCGGCCACGATGTGCGGACCGCCGCAGAGATGGGCTGGGCACCTTCGCAAACCGGCAACTGCTCGACGAATCCGAAAAAGGCTCTTTCGAAATCCTTATTACCTGAGACCAGAATCTCGCCTTCCAGCAGAGCGTCGCGGGCCGCGCCATCGCCATCGTGATCTTCTCGACCAACCGGTGCGCGGCGATAAGCGCCCAGCCGCAACGCGTGCGGCGCTCAGTCGCCGGTGCCGTGCCAGGAGCCTTCTCGGCGCCACATTCGTGCGCCGCCGGCGGCTGGAGCCCGACCTGAGGTGCTGATACGGCTGCTTCCGCGGATTGAGACCCTCATTACGCCGCTCTTCCCGGTTCATGCGGGTTGCGCCGCTTCTTGCCGCCATTTTGCAACCGCCGGCGGGAGCGCCGTTCCTCCTGGCCCTTCCGCGGCGTCTCGGCTGCTTGCCGAATCTGGACGAGGAGCGCGCGGGCATACTGACGGGCTTGAGGCGCCCGTGCACCGGCACGGGGCTTGGTTCCAGAATCTCAGGAATGCGCCAGGGTCTCCTTGCCTGGTTTCCGGCAGGCCTATCCCTGCATGTCTCCTTGAGGACCTAAGACCGCACGCCCCGCTCCCAACCCGCGCGGCTGAAAAATTTCCCGGCCGGCGAGCCGGCTTCCTCGCGACCGCTGCGCTCTCAAATTTTTCCGTCTTCCGGGTCCTCCGCCTTGCTCCGGCCGCTCGCACGCTCGCGGTGACAGCGGCGTCCTTTGCGGTCTTTGGCCACGAGACATTCGCAGGGAACGGATCCTGCGAAGCAACCCAAGGAGACGATCATGGCCATCACCCTCGGCACCTTCACCAAATTCGACGACGGCGCTTACACCGGAGCCCTCAAGACCCTTCACGTCACCACCCCGGTCAGCATCCTTCCGGTCGACAAGATGTCCGACAAGGCGCCCGATCACCGGGTCTATGCCGGACAGCGCCACGAGATCGGCGCCGGCTGGAGCCAGGTCGCGAAGACCAGCGGCGAGACCTACCTGAACCTCAAGATCGGTGCCCCCGAATTCGGGCCGAACTGGGTTCGCTGCCGGCTCGTCAAGCTCGAGCAGCCGGCCGAGGACGGCGCCACTCACATCGCCCTCTGGGAGCCGCGCGACCGCTAAGGGGCGACGGCCGCCCCGCCGCCACCATGCGGCGGGGCTTTGCCGTGCTTATTCTTCAATTCCGCGACGCTGGCGGGCAGATCGACGGCTTATGAGACTTGTCCGAAGGATTCCGTCTCGCCGAAATTCCGATGGTGCCATGCCGCCCGCGGCCGGCCCAAGGATGTGCGGTCCATCCGATTTTGCCGGACGCAGGGAGCGCGCTACCGCGCGCCGGTTCTCTTCACGTCCGAAAAATCGGCTCCCCCGCGCCCCGCTCCGCGGCGCCTCCGGCGTCCCTGACCCGGCCCCACCCGGCATGCCCGCGCCTTCCGCATTCAATAACGGAAGGAGGACCTCATGATCGCGCTTTACGACCACATCCAGCAGCTGCGGGCCGAGTTGCGGGGCTGCTATTTCACGCGCCGCGAACGCACCGCCGTCGAAGCCGAGTTCGCAGCCGCCGTCGCGCAACAGGCGGAACTCGAACGCGCTTGTGACCAGGCACTCGAACCGCTGCGGAAATAGGCGAGACAAATCGGGGCCACCCCGCGGCCCCTCCCTTCCCCTTTTTTGCTCGCAGCAAATCGATCCTTGCCCTCGTTCGCCGCCGCTTGATGGCTCGCCGATGCGCGAAATTATATACGGAACGGACAGCGAACACCCAAGACCGTCGATGCCCGAGCTTCCGCCGCGTTACGCCTTTCGTCTTGAAGATCTGAGAGCATCGCATTTGGTCGAAGCCGTATGTCACCCTGCGGGCGGCGCGCGATCGTCGATCGCGCACGTCTCACCCGCGGCCGCCCCAGCTTCGCTCGCCTCGCGATCTCGAAACGAAGCTCGTCTGCAGTCGATGTCGCCGGCACTACTACCAAGCGAAATGGCCCGTCTCGATGCGCCGCTCGCTCTTACGCCTTCCAGTGCGTGCCATGCCGTCGCCTTGATGCGCGCGATCCAGTCCTCGTAGCTGTTGTCTTTTGCGCCGAACTCCGACTCTATGCCCTTGTGGTAGAGTTGAAAGATATTCCTCACCAAACCGTGCGGTGTCTTCAAGATCTCTTCGCTGTCGTGGATTATCGCCTTGCCGAACAGCGCATCCACACTGGCCCGTCGGGCAGCGCCTTATGCGCAGATACCTTATGCCGAATGGGCTCGTAGATCTCAGTATATTTGCCGATAGTCGGCGCCAGCGCGCGCCGACACGGGTCCGCCGCGACGCGGCCGGCACGCCCTCGCCGTGGCGCTACCGGACGCCCAACACCGTGCCGACCGTCCCGGCGGGCTTAAGCGGCGTCCGGTTGCGGCGCCGGCGGTCGCGCTGGTTGGGCGAGCCGGTCGAGGATCGCTTGCGAGCGGCGGATCACCTGATCCGCCTCGCGCATCCAGTCGTCAAGGCCCGTCAATTCAACTTCTACCTTCTCCAACCGAGACAAAGCCAGCCGTTGGCGCAGCGGCGGCATTGCATCGCCGGCCTCGCTGTATTCCGGGTCAGGTAGGGCCGCGGCCGGCCACCGTGCCGCTTTGCCGCGGCGGGTTGATCCTCCCGCGCGGCGGGCACGGCGCGGCGGTAGCGCTTCCTCGCGCAGCGGCGCGAGATGCTTGAGGCCGAAGAGGCGCCGCTTCGAGCGATGCGTGACCTCGATCGCGATACCGCGCGCGACGAAGCTGTCGAGCAGCGCCGCAGCATTCTTGATCGCGATGTCGAGGCCGCGGGCGAGCGAGGTTGCGGAGACGACTGGCGCAGCCGCCATCACGTCGACCGCCGCCAAAGCGTGCGAATCACGGCGGCGGTCGCACACCGCCGACCGTGCTGCAAACCATTCCCGCTCGATGAGGCGCAAGAGCGCTAGCCCGGCTTCCGCCTCCTCGGCGAGCGAGCCGAGGAATGCCGCAACCCAGGCCTCGTCTCGCTTCGGCGCGTCACAGCGGAACGCCCGTGTGCCGGAGAGCAGCGGCGCGGCGACGTGCATCAGGCCGCGGCTCTGCCAATACTGCGCCAGCGCCGCGCGCAGCGCCGGGCGTCCGTCATTCTGGGCAGACCAGCCGTGCTCGTCGAGCCAGCAGCGCACGCCGAAGGCAGCGGCAAGGAGCGGCGATGGCGATTGGCTCGCCGCCAGCGCGGCGCTGGCGCCCTCGATCGCCTGCAGCTGGACCTCGTCGGGCCGCGCATACCAGCGCCACAGCGAGAGCGCATGGCGTGCCGCCTCGAAGATCGCGCCGCGGTCGATGATCGCTTGTGCACGGTCCATGCGGAACCGCATGCCCTCGATGATCGCGGCAAGATGCCAGGGGTCGATCGATCGGCCGTCCGCCATGGCCTGCCGGCGGACCGCTTCGAGCCGGCTGCGCCAAAGCCAGGCCGGGGTCAGCGGGTGGCCGACGAGCAGCGCATCGAGCCTAGCGATCGCGGCGGCGGCTTGTTCGAGCGCGCCCGCGATCTTGCCGAATTGGTCGAGCAGGTTGTGCGATGCGGCCGGCGGCGGGCGGCCGCAAGCGGATACCGGTCGGCCTGCCATCGCTAGCGGAGCGGAGCGAAATGTCCGACTGCCCAGCCGGCCGACGGGCGCGTGTGCGATTCGGCTGACACAACGTTGCGGCTGGTGGACCGGCGGGCCTCCGCCAAAGCGGCGGAACAGGCAGCGACTTGGCAGAGCGTCATGACGTCAACTTACGTGTAAAGGCCTTATCCGTACAATAAGGTCATCGCCCTTCTCTGTGCCCTTTCTCGAGTGTCATATGTCCGATAATTATGATTGTCGGGCGCGGGCGTATTTTCGCCAGGTCCTTTGCCGTTTCTGAGTATTTTATCGGATGTATATCCAGCAATTATTTTGGTGGACCTATATCGCCGTCGTATCTTCTCGCCGACACATAGGGTGCTCCTCCCAGCCGGCATGACGGCAAGCGAGATCACCCTCCCCTGGGTTCCCGGCTAAGGTTCTCGATTTGTGGTGTTGGACCGCCGCTCCAGCGGAGCCAGTAGGTGGGGCCCTTTCGCACATTCATGACCAGCGCGGGCCGGAAGCAGGCAAGGCAGGTGCCGCCGGCGCGGCGCACGCTCGGGTAGACGACGCCGAGGCCGCCGGCCTCGACGAGCTGCTCGGCGAGCGCCTGCGATGCGATATAGCTTTCGGGATCGAGGATTTCGGCGAAACCGCCGTCGCGAAGGTCATGAAACTCGCCGCTGAAATCGGCGAGATAGTCATCGACCGTGACGTCGTCGTCGAAGTGCCCGATCTCCGCAAGCTGCAGCGTCTTGTGGAAGATGATTTCGGCCTGCGCGGTCTCGACCTCGAAGGCCGCGTACCAGGCGCCGCGATCGGGACCACTGAAGCGGCTGCCAAACGGATGCGCGTGCGTGAATGCGGCGTTGATGACGCGGTAACAGGGCACGCCAAACACCAGCTCATGCACGCCGATGCCGGGCAGGAGCTCGCTCTCGGCGAGCAGGCGGTCGTTGGTCGCGTTGTCGAGATCGAAAATATCGGCAAGATGTCGGTCGTCGTCCGCGACGCGGGCGAGCACGCTCTGATCGGGTTCGCTGCATTTCGAGGGGATGAGGCGATGCGTGTCGTTCCGGCGGACGAGAGATGTCCGCGACAGCGCGCTCACATGCCGCCACGGCGCGCGTCGAGCAGGCGGCGCACCGTCTGCATCGCCGGCACCCCGCCCTTCATCATGTAGGCGAGCGGGGTCGCGCCGCCGAAAATCCGGTTGGTGTTCGGCAGTCGCACCCATTCGTCCGCGAGCGCCTCGCTATGCACGATGTTGAGGGCCTTGAAGATTCCGATCAGATAGGAGATGCGCAGCAGCTTATCGGCATCGAGCACGCGGCCTTCGGGGTTCTTCTTCATGTCATAGTAGGGCCCGTTGCTCACGCCGCCCAGCAGCTGCCGGGCATCCTCGTCGCGCACATACCAACGCTCAACGATGTTGAAGAACGCTTTGAGCGCCGAGGGGCTCAGCCGCACGCGCTCGTCGCGCGATGCCAAGTCGACAACCGGCGACGTCTCGTATCGCGTGGCGGGGTAGCTCAAACCGGCCATGACGATATCTCCTTTTCCGGATTATATATACTCCGAAACAGGAGATTTCAAGCGGGACCGCTGGCTTCGGCCGTTCCGGCATGTGCCGCGCTTTCAGAGGACGTCCTTCAGCGGGTGGTGCAGGCGCAATTCGTCGAGCTCGACATATTCTTCAAGGCTCTTCAATGACGCGTGGCCAGAGAACTGCTTGAGCCTAGCGATGTGGACCCCTTGCGCGACGCCGCTCGAGATCGCGCCGCGCCTGAGGCTGTGGCCGGCGAAGGCGGTGCCATCGAGCCCGGCTCGCCCGGTCCATTTCTTGACGACGAGCGCGATCGAATCGGTGTCGATCGGGCTGTCGCCGATACGGTAGCGCTCGGGCGCTGCCCTCCTTTTCGCGCCGCGGCGCACCCGCGGCGGCGGCAGGTGCCAAAGCCGCCGGAACAGCGGCCCCTCCTCCATTTGCGCCGCGGCGAGCCAGGCGTCGAGCGCCTTGACCGGACAGAGATCGGTCCGGCCGGCCGGCAGCCACACGCTCGTCCCCTCGCCCTCCTGGTCGTTCTTGCGCCACGGCAGGAACAGCGCGATCCCGTCCTCGTGGCGGCTCAGGTGGTCGAAGCTCAGCGCCGCCAATTCGCTCGGGCGCAATGCCGCGGCAAAGCCCACGAGGAGGAGCGCCCGGTCGCGCTTTCCTGGCAGCGTGTCGGGGATCGTCTCGACAGCGGCGCGCAGCCGGTCGAGCACCAGCGCCGTCTTCTTGCGCAATGGCCGGCGATGGGCGCGGCGGATGCCGGTGAAGGTCGCCGACACCAAGGGCGAGGCGGTCGGCGGCGGGTAGCCGGCAAGGAGGTGCAGATAGCGCAGCGCCGCGTGGCGCAGCCGCAGGGTGTTGACGGCGAGCCCCCTGCCCGCCTCGGCCGCGAGAAACGCCGCGATGGTCTCGGGCGAGGCCGGCAATGCCGTCTGGCGGTGCGCCATGCACCAATCAGTGAAGGCCGCGACGGCGGCGCGGTACGCCCGCCTTGTGTTTTCGGCGCGGGCGGCGCGGCGGTACTCGGCGGCGGCGGCTTCGGCTTCGGCGAAACTCGCGGCCGGGGGCGGCAGCGCGACAATCGTCTCGAGCTCGAACCAGTCGCGCACCTCGTCCGGATCCGCTCCCGCCGCGATGCCCGGCAGGAGCCCCCTGGTCGCGACCGCGGTAAGCGCTCGGGTTGGCGTTGCCGCGACCGATTCGCCGATCGTCGGAGCGGCATTTACCGGCGAGCCCGCGCGCCTGTCGCCGCCCGCTGCGCCGGGATCGCAACCGACTGCAGCCGGTAGCTGGGCCGCTGGCGCGGTTTCGCACGCCAACGCGGCGCTGGCCGCGCCCGCAAGATCGGTTGCCGGGCTATGGGTTGGTGTGCCAAACCCGCGGCTTTCCTGGCTGTCGGGCACCCCTCCCCGCCCCCGCTATGGCGCGTCTGGCGCCACCGTTATCCTGACTCCTCACTCCTGATACCTGATTTCTGGACTCGGGACAATACCCCTTATCCCGAATACCAAAACCGGGAGCGCCGAAAACTCGGATTACCGTACCTGTAACCGTGCTATGGGTACATCAATGAACATGTTACTCAGCCGATCCCCATCTACCGCTCTAATTTAGCCAGACGAGTGCATGAAAAAAAAATCACTCCCTAATGAATCCGACAGCGGCGCGCCGCCAACAGCATCGATAATCGCGGCGCCGGTCGCGGCAATCGCACGGCGTGCAGCCAACCCGCCGGGAATTATATCGGCAGGAACGCGGCGTTCCCATCTGTAGATGAGCGCAACTGCCTTGCCGACCGCCGGCGCCACCCCTGCCCTGCCCGTCGTCAATGCGTCGTCGGCACCGCTGGAACGAGCCGCCGGCGCGTTGGCGCGGCTCGATGCAGCACTCGATTCGCACCCACTCGCTCCGGCCTGGCTCTATCGCGCCCGCCTCGAGGCGGTGCGGCGGGAGGCGGCCGTCGATGGACAGCTAATCGAACCCTGGCACCTTGCCGCCGTCATCGAAGGGGTCCGATTCCGGCTGATCGGGGAGACGCCGCTCGACCGCGGCGTCACATTTTCGGCGGCCCGCCACGCCTTCGACCTGTACCGCTGGCATGTGCACCCAGACGAAGATCGGCAGCAAGAGGTCCTGGACGCGACGGCCCATCTGAAAGACGTGTCGGCGCTGCACTCTGCGCTTGTCGGCGCCGCGCTCGGCGTCCATTCGTGGCTCGACCGTGGCGGCGGGCGCGCGCCGATGCGCGCGGCGCTCGGCCACTATTGGGTTGAACGCCGGATCGCCCGCCTTCCCTTGCCGTTCAGCGCGGCCGCGGCGCTGTCGGCGGAGACGCCATGGGCGCTCGCGGCGTGGACCGGTGAGTTTCTCGTCGCACTGGCGGCCGAGGCGGAGGACGGCCTCCACCTGCTGCGCGTGTTGGAACGGGACTGGCTGACCGCGCGCCGGGCGGTCAAGGACCGCCGGCGCGGGTCTCATGCGGCGGCCGCCGTCGACATCCTCGCCGCCGCGCCCGTCCTTTCGGCCACGAGCCTGGCGGCGGCGCTCGGCATCGCCCCGAAGAACGCCGCCCGCCTCCTCGAAGGGTTCACGGTGCTCGGCATTGTCGTCGAGGTCACGCACCGGTCGAAGCGGCGGCTCTATGGGCTCAAGCATCTGGCGCCACTGCGTGAGGCGGTCGCGCCGCCGCCACGGAGGGCGCTGATCGGCAGAGGACGCGGGCGCCCGGCTGGCTATGATGGCGGTAACGGTCCCGAGCCGGAGCCACCGGCGCGGATCGAGCTTCCCCCTCCCCTCCCCCGCCCCGAGCGCGACACGTTCCAGTTTGACGAGCTCGACCGGTGGATGGCGGTTGCCGACCTGGCGATTCGCCGGGCACAGCGCGCGCTAGAAATTCATTCGATGGGAGCGAGCGGACGCGGAAGTGTGTCCAATACCGAGTCTGTAGAGCCATAAAATACTGAAAATGCGCTAATTGATGTCCTGGTTGTCCTGGGCGTCTCGGTCCGGGTATCCTGGGCGTCTCTGCATTAATGGCTGGCTCGTTGGCGTTAGGCCGCATGTGTCGTATCGTCCTCGTGGAACGCTCAGGTCGATCTGTCTTAGCGGTAGGAGTGACCGGTTTGGGGCGGGAGGCGCGTTCCATCAGATCGGGTAGATAGGCCAGGGGGACCAGACTGTGCAGCTTTTGGTTGGGGGTGTGAAAGGTGGGACCGGGAAATCGACTCTAGCGGCCAACCTCGGCATCGAGCGAGCGCGCCAGGGCAAGAAGATCATTCTGGTCGATGCGGATCCCGATCAGGAGAGCCTGTCCGACTACATAGCGAACCGAGAAGAGCATGAAGCCCTTCCCTCGATTCCGGTTGTCCAGGTTAAGGGATCGATCACAGCGAAGTCCCTTAGAGCGCTGACACAGGATTTTGATGACGTGATCGTCGACTGCGGTGGCTTCGATTCGATTGAGCTCCGACAAGCAGCGCTAATAACGCAAGTCTGGCTTGTACCTTTGAACCCTTCCCAAATGCAGATCTGGACAATGCCCAAGCTAAAGAGCGTCCTCGATGAGGCGAACGCGATGCGAGGGGAAGCCCAACTTACGGGATGGCTTCTCGGCACGCGCATCTCGACCAATCCTTACTCTAGCGCCAAGCAAGATTTGCAAGCTGTCGCAGAGGCCTTTCCCGGATTCCAGGTCCTTCGAACAATCGTTCATCAGCGTGCTGCCTTCGAGAAAGCCGAAAAATTGGGGCTTGCTGTCACGGAACTGGAAAAGCCGAACGCTTCAGAGCGCAGAGCACGCGATTCAATTCGGCAGCTGCATGAGGAAATCTTCGGCCCTCTCGACGTAAATGGGTCAGCCAATGGCTAAACCACCTCTTCAATTCACCCGCCCGGCGCGGCCGCAAGCACGCTCGGAGGCCCCGGTCTTGCGCCCGGCACCTTCGCCAGCAATTGATCTCGAAAGTCCCGAGGTTCAGGCGTTCTCTTTGCGGGGCAGGGTGTCGGTTCCGCTGCGTGGGGAAGATCCGACGTTCAGGGACGCTTCCGCTCCGTCTCCGGCGGCCCCGGAACTCGAAACGACGGCCATGGCTGGCGAGCTTCTCGCTGACCCGTGGCGGTACGTCGCCGTTAAGCTTCCCGCAATCAGCGGACGAAAACTCTCCGAGATCGCCGACCTCCGCTGTTCAAAGCGCACGCGCGTCGCCCTTGAGCTACTCGAGCGTCCGCTGCGCGACCTCGCTCGTGATCACCGGATGGGCTCGTGTCCGCCACTACGCCGGGTAAGCGCAGGAATTGCCCGTTCTGGAGTGTCCCTTGTTCTTCCAGAAGACTTATCCGAGGAACTGCGCTACATCGTTGAGACGAGAGGTGCCGTAAAGGCACAGATTCTCGCGCGTTTATTGGTTCCTGCAATCGATGCACTGTATATAAAAGAGGTAATGGGGCATAGATAGCAAGAATACTTGATCATGGGATTCAAATGAACCCGGGTATTTTAGACAGAGCCTTACGGGGACGCGAGACGACCACCCGCTGACCTGAGACAAAGGTCCCCATTCCGAGAGCCCGCGGTTGATGTCCGACTCTGTCCAAGCTCGCAGAGGAGGTGTCGCCCGCCGCCTTTTTGCGATGGGACTCGTACCATCGCGGACGTCACAGTCATCGGCGCCGGCCAGGATCGTTTAACTAACTGTAATGCCGACCTTTTCCTGTTGACTAAGGCCGCGCCTCCGGGTGATATTAACCCTGCCTGGGACGGTCCGGATGTCCGTGCCAGTACGAGGTCCCGCCGCACTTCGGAGCAAATCTTCACCGATTCGCACCGAAAAAGGGGCTCCTGCTCGTACCCCCATGGACATCTGGGCTCGTAGCTCGTACCTGCACGGACATCGCCACTCGTACCTCCGAGGACATTTGACCTAAACGTCGTACCCTTATGGACCTGGAAACTGGGAAGGTCGTATACCCGCGGACATCAATGCGATTTCTGTTGCACGACAATGCCCGACGGCCACTCTGTTGATCATCTGACTGCGCGGACAGGTTGAGAGATGGTATCGAAGTTGACGGTTCAGCAGACCCTACCGGGTCTCGATAGCCCTCTCACGGGGGACGTGTCGAACGACCGCAATACAATGCTGCACTCCTTTTTCGCCCTAGAGGCCAAACGAACGGATCCGATCGAATACAAGGCCGGCACTGTCGAAATTATCGTGCAGGGGACCAAATCAGGGATTGCGACGATAAATGACAAGGAGGTTTTGGTGTACATTTGCTCTATCGCCAGCCAAAAACTGGCTCGCGGCGAGCGCGTTACCCAAAGATTCCGCTTTACGGCACACGATTTTTTTAGCGTCACGGGGAAAACGCCCGGCGGCAAGACCTACCAATATTTTGCTTCCGCTCTCGAACGCCTCCAGGGCACGCAAATCAAGACGAATATCGTCACCGGCGGGCGTCGCGAGCGCACCTGGTTTTCATGGCTCAAGTCCGCACGAATGGAAACAGCCGTATGGAGCAACGGCCAAGAGGCCATGAAGGCTATAGAAGTTGAGCTTTGCGATTGGCTATGGCGGGCCATAGTCGACGACAAGGCTACGCTAACCTCAAGTGAAGCCTACTTCTATCTTCCACCGTTGGAACGTAAGCTCTACGAGGTGGGATACGCAGAATGCGCCGATCACGTAACTGCCGAAATCCCCCTTGAGGATCTGCGGCAGCGCATGGGGGTTACTACTGACCTAAGGCATTTTCGGCACAATCTTGCGAAGACCGTCACGAAAGGGTCGCTGAAAGGCTTCGTTATTGAGTTCGTCCACCGGGATGACAGTGGGCGTCTTATCCCTCCGAAACGTCGCATTCCGTTGGATCGACTCATTGTCCGTTTCGAGCGTCACCCGGATGTGCCGCTAATTGACCCTTCGCTGCTACGGCCGCGTGAAACCGATGCTCCCGCTCTGGCCTAGGAGTCGGCTGCCCCGGCCAATGCAAGGCGATAAAAATCAAAATTTGGAGGTACGCAAAGACCCATGACTTAACAATGTGAAAGCCCGCCTTGCCGGGCGGGCTTTCTGCGACTCGTGACGGACCTCGCGGCCGACATCGGGGCGCGTAGCACCACCCCGTGTAGCCGATACAAGCCTCATTTGTCAACGGAATTTGCCGATTCCGTGAACGGTGGAGGCTCGCCCGTCGCGATCCATCCTAAGGGGGAGCGATGGGAATCGACACACGCGCCGACGGGGCGCCACGGAGGAGGTCTGTCTTCGGGCCGACTGGGTTCCGGCGGCTCACGCCAGGGCTTCTCAGGGTCGACCGCAAGGCCGAGACCTTTTCAGGCCTGCCTAACGGAGTGACGGCGCCCGGGCAGCTGCTCGCGGCGTTCAAGGCGGCGGCGCCGCGGCTCGGCATCTCGCCGCGCCTGGTGCACGCGGTCGACTGGCTGTTCCGGTTCACGCAGCCGCAGGATTGGGAGAAGGGCGGTCGGCCGATCGTCTGGCCGTCGGCCTCGATGCAGCAGGACTCCCTTGGCCTGTCGCTTACGCAGGTCAAGGAGATCAACCGGCGCCTGATTGAGCTCGGCCTGCTGACGATGAAGGACTCGCCGAACGGCAAGCGCTACGGGATGCGCGACCCGAAGGGCCGCATCGTCGAGGCCTACGGCTTCGATCTCTCGCCGATCGCGGCACGTCACTCGGAATTCGTGCAGTTGGCGGAAGAGGCCAGGGCGGAGCGGCAGCTGATGGGCCGCCTGCGCCGGCGCGCGACGATCGCGCGCAAGGGGGTCGTCCAGATCCTCGAGACGGCCACCGAGTACGGCTTCGCGGGCGGTGAGTGGCTGAGCCTCGCCGAGGATCTGGCCGCCATCACGCGTGCCCTGAAGGCCACCGAGCGTCTCGAGGACATGGAAGCCGGCGTGATGAGCCTCGAACGCCGGCAAGCCGCGGCTCGCGAGCGGCTCGAGGTCCTTCTTAAATTAGTGGATTCCGACCCCAAGCAGTCGGAAATCCGACCCCACCAACATAACTACAAACGAAGCCCTAATCCTAAAAAGGATACGGTAATAACAATCGAGGACTGTAGCGCGGAAGGGGAGGGGGCACAGAACCCTGCTGCACCGCCGCAGCGGCCCAAAACGGCGGAGAAGGGCAGGGTGCACGGGATTTCACCCGACGAGATCGTGCGGCTGGCACCGAAATTGAAGCTCTATCTGGCGCGGCCAAGCCCCACCTGGCCGGAGATTGTCGATGCCGCCGACTGGCTGCGGCACGACCTCGGGGTCTCAAAATCGCTATGGGGCGAGGCCTGTGTGGCGATGGGCCGCGAATTGGCAGCGGTCGCGCTGGCGATCGTGTCGGCCAAGGAGGCGGGGCATTTCCGGACCACCCCCGGGGGCTATTTCCATGGCATGGTGGCGAAGGCCGCGGCCGGCGAGTTGCACCTCGAACGCACGGTGTGGGCGATGCGCCGGGCGGCCGAGCCGCAAACTCGGCGGGGAGGGGGCTCCTACCCGCGCGACCATAGCGGTTCACACCGAGCCTAACCG
>DASXAM010000066.1:0-8075 GCA_036404275.1 Allostellaceae bacterium | reverse complement strand
TAATATCCGCCGCCCTCGTCCATGGTGATGAAGATGGCCGTGTCGGCGGCGAGCGTCTTGTTCGCCTGGGTCAGATCGACGATCTTTTTGACGAATCCCTCGAGCAAATTGACCTTCGATGAGGCCGGGTGCCCGTCGAGATAGCCGCTCGGCTTGACGAACGACACCGCCGGCAGGTTGCCGCTCATCAAATCGGCGTAGAGATCGAGCGTGTCTTGCAAAGCCGAGGCCCGGACCTTGTCGTTGGTCATGATAGAGGTGGAATACTGGAAGAAGTTGCAGATGTTACAGTACAAATTGTCGGGAGTGACGAAATTGTTGTAAGGGTTGGCCAAGTAGGCATTGAACTGGTCGCCGAAATAGGCGAAGGAGACGTTCTTCTTTAGAAGCGCATCGCCGATGTTCCTGACGTTCGACGGCGGCACGGTGAAAACCGTGTTCAGCGGATTCTTGATGTCGGCATACGCGTTGCTGCCGTCGCCAAAATAGCCGGGATTATAATTGTTGAGGAGATAATAGTGCCCGGGCTGGCAATTCGACTTCACCTTCTTCGCCTTGAGATAGTCGACGATTGCGCCGACACCGGGTTGAGTCTTGTCGGCGCACTCCGTGTAGCTGCCGCCGCCAAACGAGGCCGAGCCGAACGAGCCGCCGCCATAGCCGTCTTCCCGGTACCAGTTGTTGGTGCCCTTCAGCGGGTTCGGGTTTTCGATTTCGTCGACTTTGCCGGCGTTCGGGCTGCCCTTGGCGACGATTTGATTGTGCGGCGGCGTCTGTGGATTGCCGTGTCCGTCGCTGAACCAGATCGCATCGCCAGTGCCGAGCATGATGTGGTTGGCGCCGGTGCCCCCGTTCACCGCTTGATGAAAATTGTCGCTCATCGAATAGGTGTCGGCGAGCATCTTGAAATACGGCATATCGCCCTGCTGGACGTTGTAGAAGCCCATCGCCGTCGCACCTTCCTCATAGGTGAAGCCCGCCGGCGGCGGCCTGCCGTTGCTGCCCGCCCCGACGGTCGCCTCGACCCAGGCGAACAGGTCGTTGCGGCACCCCTCGGAAGCGGTGCAATCGAGCTGCTGCCACATCTGGTAAAATCGATGCACTGGGCTTTCCGCGTAAGCGTTGTAAGGCACCCCCGGCGTCAGTTGATAGGGGCCCGGCGGGAGGTTGTTGACGTTCTTGCCGTCATAGACGATCCGGATGTCCGGCTTGCCGAGGATCGACGGAGGGACGGCACCGGTAGTCAGAAACCGGTAATAGCTCGGCGGCAGCCCGTTCTCATAGGTAAGCGCTTCGGCGACTGTCGCGAACGGCGGACGCCCATTGACAAATCCGCCGCCGGCTAACGGCGCCGGCAGCACGGAATACGGAGTAGCGCCCGGCGGACTCAATTGATAGACGGTCCGGTCTTGCGTCTGAAGCTGGGCAAATTTTGAATAGTTCTTTCCCGGCGTGCCGTCGGCTTTGACGATGCCTTCCGACAGCAGGTTCAACACGGTCTCGCCTTGCCGCGGCTGGTAGGTCGCAAACAGGTGATCGAAGGTTCGGTTTTCACCGATGATCACGATGACGTGCTTGATCGGTGTCGTCGTCTTGTTGTCGTTGGCGCCGGGCGCCGCAGTGGCGGCGTGTGGGGCAAGCGCGCTGATCGCCAGCGCGCCCGCCGCTACGCCGGACAGCAGGCTCCACCGGTGCCCGGGGCCCTGGCCCGGGCGGCCCTGGTGTCGCATCTTCGATCCTTTCGGAAAATTTCGACTGACGCGGCACCGTATCGACAGCAAAATTTCGGAATGACGACGCTTTGATGATGTTCGCGTGACGGGCGGAGCGACGCGTGCCGCTTGGCGCGGGCGCCGCGGTTTGCGACATTCGCGGTATGTCAACCGATCCCGACATCGCCGCGCTCGCACGCCTGATCGACCGCGCGCACCGCGCCGTTGTCTTTACCGGCGCCGGCATCAGCACCGAATCCGGGATTCCCGATTTCCGCAGCCCCGGCGGCATCTGGACGCAGATGGCGCCGATCGATTTCGCGGAGTTTCTTGCGTCGGAGGAGGCGCGGCGCGAGACCTGGCGCCGGCGCTTTGCGATGGAGGCGACGTTTCGCGCCGCCGCTCCGAACCGCGGCCATCGTGCCGTCGCCGAGCTGGTGCGGCGCGGGACCGCCGCGGCGGTGATCACCCAGAATATCGACGGGCTGCACCAGGCCTCCGGCATCCCGGCCGCGCAAATTGTCGAATTGCACGGCAACACGACCTATGCGCATTGCCTCGATTGCGCCCGCCGTTACGAGCTCGAAACGGTGCGTGCGGCGTTTGCGCGCGCCGAGGCCGCACCCCGGTGCGAGGATTGCGGCGGCTTTGTCAAAACCGCGACCGTCTCGTTCGGCCAGGCGATGCCGGTCACGGCGATGCAGCGGGCCGAAACCGAAACTTTGGCTGCCGATCTCTTTATCGTCGCCGGTTCTTCGCTCGTCGTCTATCCGGCCGCCGGATTTCCGGAATTGGCCAAGCGCAACGGGGCGGCGCTGGTCATCGTCAACCGCGAGCCGACCGGTCTCGATCGCATTGCCGACCTGGTGCTGAACCGTGCGATCGGCGACACCCTCGGCGCCGCAGTCGGGATCGATTGAACCCGATTATCGGTTGCTCCGGATTGGTTCTTCAGCGGCGTCGGTTTTCTTTACGCATGCCGGGCGGTGCCGAATTTGGCTAAGTCGTTGTAGCCGCAGAGAATGTCCAAAAAGGGAGCAAATTGCCACTCGTCGCGCATCGTCGAAAATCTTTACAACGTCCACGCATCGCTGAAAGGCTCCTAGCCTACATCGTACTGAAAAAGCGGCGGAAATAACGGCTGTCACTTATGGCACAGTGATTGCACGTGGAGCCCTACGTGATTAACGGAGTCCTCTAAAAGGAGCGCAGATGAAACGTATCCTACTTGCAACGGCGGCCATTGGGCTGGCGACAACCGTCGCGGCGCACGCTGCACCGGTAACTTCGAGCAGCGTCGAAATCTGGGGTGCAGACACGCCCAACTCCGATTCCAACTCCGTTAGCCAGCAAGGGCTGCCGACAGCGGTCGGATTGTTCGGCGGACCACTGCCTCTGATTACGAACAACCCCACCTACGTGGCGCCAATCAATTACAGCGATAGCAGCGACAATACGATAGGCGGGTTCTTCACCACGGCGGGAAACCCGATCCCGCCAAACTGTCAACCGGCTTCGCAGTGCCAGGGCGTCACCCTGAGCACGGGCGGTTTCGCGCACGCGACGGTTATGGAGTTTATCTTTACGGTCGCGACTGGCGGGACGTTCAGCGTGGACCACGACGACGGCATCAGCTTGTTCGCCACGGGAACTGAGCCTGGTGGCACTAATCTGATCCCGGGCCAGTCGGCGCCCACTACCGTCGAGCACGGCAGCGCCGTCCTGACGGCGGGCACCTATGATCTGTGGTACGCGGAGGTCAACGGGCTGCCGGCAGTTTTGCAGACCGACTTTGTCCCGAACGCGGTACCGGAACCCGCGTCGTTGGCGTTGTTTGGCACGGCTCTCGCCGGTTTGGCTTGGCGCAGTCGGCGTCGTCGCAAAAGCATGTAGAACCGTAAAAATATCGGGCTGTGGCGGCGCCTGAATAAGGTGCCGCTTTTTTTTCGGGCGGGCGACCTCGCCGGGGCATCGGGGCAGGCTCACGCGCTCGCCAATTCGCGGAGGCCACGGCTTCGCACTGGTCCGAATGCGGCAAAGGCCAGCGATTCAGCAAAGGCCCGCCCCTCGCGCTATTGTCATGACCGCATGATATTGTGCGCTCGAAAGGCTCCCGGAGGAGGAACGGCGGATGCGGCTCGAAAACAAAGTGGCGCTGATCACCGGGGCGGCCTCGGGCATGGGCGCCAGCATGGCGCGCATCTTTGCTGCGGAGGGCGCCAAGGTGGTGGCCGCCGATATGCTCGAAGAGGAGGGGAGGGGGGTCGTCGCCGACATCGTCAAGGCGAACGGTGCGGCGATGTTTCATCGCCTCGATGTATCGAGCGAGGCGGAGTGGAAGGCGGCGGTCGAGGCGACGGTCGCCGCCTATGGCCGGCTCGACATCCTGGTCAACGATGCCGGGTTGAGCGGCAGCGCTGTCGAGGATCTCTACGACACAGCGGCCTGGGATCGGCTGATGGCGGTTAATGCCCGCGGCACGTTTCTCGGCATGAAATTCGCCGTGCCGCTGATGAAGGCGCAGGGCGGGGGCTCGATCGTCAACATCTCGTCGATCTCGGGCGTCACCGGCCAGCACGGCCTTCATGTCGCCTACAACGCCTCGAAAGGAGCGGTGCGAACCCTGACCAAAGTCGCCGCCGTGCAGCACGGCGGCGACAATATCCGGGTCAATTCGGTGCATCCGGGGTTGATGCCGCCGATGCGCTCTTCGGGCCGCACCGCCGACCCCGAGGTGCGCGCCGTTATGCTCCGCCAGGTGCCGCTCGGCCGCGCCGGCCGGGTCGAGGAGGTCGCCAACGCCGTCCTGTTTCTGGCGTCGGACGAGGCCTCTTACATCACCGGCGCCGAGCTTTATGTCGATGGCGGCTATCTGGCGACGTGAGCGGAGGAAAGCGCGATGGCGACGATCGGATTTATCGGGCTCGGCAATATGGGAGCGCCGATGGCGGCGAACCTGGTCAAGGCCCAGCACCGCGTCACCGGCTTCGACATCGTGCCGGGGCCGGTCCGCACGCTCGCGGCGGCCGGCGGCCACGCGGCCGGCTCGGCAGCCGAGGCGGCGGCCGGGGCTGAAATCGTGATCACGATGCTGCCGGCGGGGCCGCAAGTGCGCGAAATCTGGCTCGGTCCCGATGGGCTGATCGCCCGCGCCGCCACGGGCGCGCTCTTGATCGATTGCTCGACGATCGATGTCGAGACCGCGCGGCTGGTCGCCGGGGCAGCGGCCGCGGCCGGGTTCGACATGCTCGACGCGCCGGTCTCGGGCGGCACCGCCGGGGCCGCGGCGGCGACGCTGACGATCATGGTCGGCGGCAGCGCGCAGGCTTTCGCCCGGGCCGAGCCGATCCTCGCGGCGATGGGGCGCACGATCGTTCATGCCGGCCCCGCCGGCAACGGCCAGGCCGCCAAGATTTGCAACAACATGATGCTCGCGGTCTCGATGATCGGAGTGTGCGAAGGCTTCGTGCTCGCCGAGAGGCTCGGCTTGGCGGCGCAAACCCTGTTCGACATAACCGCCAAATCCTCGGGTCAGTCCTGGGCGTTGACCAGCTATTGCCCGGTGCCGGGGCCGGTCCCGGCCTCGCCAGCCAACCGCGATTACGCGCCGGGCTTTACCGCGGCGATGATGCTGAAGGATTTGCGCCTGGCGCAGCAGGCGGCCGGATCGAATGCAACGCCGACCCCGCTCGGCGCCGCGGCGGCGAGCCTTTACCAGATGTTTGTCGACCATGGTGCGGCCGGGCTCGATTTCTCCGGCATTTATCGCTTTCTGCACGGCGATGGTAAAAACTAGAAACGATTTATTTACAATCCCGGCATTAACCTCGTGCCAATCCATCGGAACACGAGGTTCCCATGACCGGTCCCTATCTCGATGCGATCTCGCTCGTCGAACGCCTGCATCGTCATTTTCTCGAAGTGGTCAAGCTTGAGCTCGAAGGGCTCGGCATCCACGACATCAACAACATCCAGGGCATGATGCTGTTCAATATCGGCGACGCCGAGATGACGGTCGGCGAATTGACGTTGCGCGGCTGCTATCTCGGCTCGAATGTCTCGTACAATGTCAAAAAAATGGTCGAGAACGGCTATATCGTCCAGCAGCGTTCGACGCACGACCGGCGCTCGATCCATGTTCGGCTTACCGACAAGGGGCGAAAATTGCGCGACAGCCTGATGGCGATGCACCATCGCCATGTCGAGCTGCTCTCGCAGACTTCGCTCGCCGCCGAAGATCTCGAGACCGTCTGCATCACCTTGCGCCGGCTCGAGCGGTTCTGGATCCGCGCCGCCGATATGGTGCAGCGGCCGCGCTACGCGGCTTGAGCACCGTTCGCCGATTTTTCTGGTGACCGCGGCGGCCGGGGCTGCGAATCTGGCGGCAGGCAATCGCGGAGACGAGTAATGGCAGCCGAAACCTTTCCCTTGTCCCCGGGGCTCAGCGCCGCCGGCCGGCTCGACCGGTCCGACATCGAGGCGTTGGCCGCGAAGGGCGTGCGTACGATCGTCAACAACCGGCCCGATGGCGAAGACCCGGGCCAGCTTCCCGCCGCCGAGGCCAAGCGCCTCGCCGAATCGCTGGGGCTTGCCTACCGCCATATCCCGGTCACCGCGGCGACATTGACGCGGGCCGATGTCGATGCGTTTGCCACGGCGTTGCGCGAGGCGGCACCGCCGGTCGTCGCGCATTGCCGCAGCGGCACCCGCTCGACCCTGTTATGGGCATTGACCCGAATGCGGGAGGGGGCGGATCCGCTGGCATTGATCGCCGAAGCGGCTCGCCACGGCATCGACATAGCCAGCCTGCCCACGATCGCCGCAAGGCTGCGATAACCGGCGGATTGCCCCCGCGGCGTATCAAGGCACCCGCATAATGTAACCGGCCGCGCCCGAATCAGCCGTTGCCGCCGTTGCCTTCGACCGACAGCCCGACAAATTCGGTGGTGCCGTGACGGTTCAGAAGCAGAAGAACATTGCCTTGCGCGGCGGCTTTTTTGAGCCTTGCCGCGGCCTCGTCGGGAGCGGCGACCGGCTGCCGGTCGATCGACATGATGATGTCGCCGGGTTCGAGGCCGAGCGCCTGGGTCGGGCTGTTTGCCGCGACGCGCAGCACGACGACACCGCTGATTTCGGGGCCGATCTTAAGCTGTCGGCGCAGCTGCGGCGTCAGCGAGCCGAGCTCGAGGCCGAGCGCCGAGGCGGTCGCGGCGGGCGCGCCGGCTTCCGCCGCCGCCGTTCGATGCTCCGGCATGGCGCCGATATCGGCGGTGATCGCTTGGCTCTTGCCATTGCGGTCGATGGTCAAGTCGAGCTTGCTGCCGATCGGCTGCTCGGCGACGAGGCGCGGCAGGTCGTGCACATTGCGAATCTGGTGACCGCCGGCTGCCGTGATCACATCGCCGGATTTGAGCCCGGCCTTGGCCGCCGGGCTGTTCGGCACCACCGAGGCAACCAGCGCGCCGTGTGCTTCGCTCGGTTTGAGGCCGAGGCTTTTGGCGATCGGCGGCGTGATGTTCTGGATCGCCACGCCGAGCCAGCCCCAATCGACCTTGCCGCGCGCTTTGAGCTGGTCGACGACGTGCTTGGCGATATTAGAAGGGACCGCAAAGCCAATCCCGACCGAGCCACCTGAAGGCGAATAGATCGCGGTGTTGATGCCGATCACCTGGCCGGAGAGGTCGAAGGTCGGCCCACCTGAATTGCCGCGATTGATCGGTGCATCGATTTGCAAAAAGTCGTCATAGGGTCCTTCGTCGATGTTGCGGCCGAGCGCCGAGACGATCCCCGCAGTCACCGTGCCGCCGAGCCCGAACGGGTTGCCGACCGCGACTACCCAGTCACCGACCTTGACCTCGTCGCTATTGCCCCAGCTGACAAAAGGCAGCTTTTTGTCGGTCTCGATCTTTAAGAGCGCCAGATCGGTCTTCTGGTCGCGGCCGACGACCTTGGCCGGATGACGGCTCCCGTCCTGCAGGATGATCGTGACCTTGGAGGCATGAGCGACGACATGGTTGTTGGTGACGATGTCGCCCACCGGGTCGATGATAAAGCCGGAGCCGAGTGCGGTAATCTGCTGCGCCGGGTTGGGCGCGGGATTTTCGAAAAAGCGCCGCAAAAACTGGTCGAACGGCGTGCCGCCCGGGATCGCCGGCGACACCTCGCTGCTGCCTTCGCCTTCCTCCTCGATCGCCGCCTGCTCGGACATTTCAACCGAGATATTGACCACCGCCGGCAGTACCCGATGCGCCAGCGGCGCCAGGCTCGGCAGCGCGATCGGGCCCAATTTTTGCGCCTCGTGACTCAAATTGCGGCCTTCGGTCGGCGCACCCTGTGCGGGCAAGGTCTGCGCGCGCCCCATCG
>DASXAM010000065.1:0-13944 GCA_036404275.1 Allostellaceae bacterium | reverse complement strand
GTGTTCAACTCCGACCGCGGCGGCTCGCAGCAGCTCTATGTGATGAATTCCGACGGCAGCGGCGTCCACCGTATCAGCTTCGGCTCGGGCAAATATGGCACGCCGGTATGGTCGCCGCGCGGCGACATGATCGCCTTTACCAAGATCGGCGGGTCGTTCTCGATTGGCGTGATGCGGCCCGACGGGTCCGGCGAACGATTGTTGGCCAACGGGTTTCTGGTCGAGGGGCCGAGCTGGGCGCCGAACGGGAGGGTGCTGATCTATTTCAGCCAGTCGCCGAGCGATTCGAGCGGCAACGGTGGGTCGCCGCACCTCTATTCGGTCGATTTAACGGGGTACAATCAGCGCGAGGTGCCGACGCCGGGTGCGGCGTCCGACCCGGCCTGGTCGCCGTTGTTGCGCTGATTTGCAGGACGATATAACCGAACCGCTTCGAAAGGGGGGTGCAGCATAATGCGCATGAAAGTCTTGGGTCTCTTGGGCGGACTGCTGTTGCTCGCCGCCTGCAGCTCGCCGCCACCGCCGCCGGCCGGCCCCGGCGGACCGGGAGGGCCGGGCGGGCCGCCGGGAGCCGGCGCCGGCACGTTTGCGCCCGGATCGCAGCAGGATTTGGCGGCGACCGCCGGGGACCGGGTGTTCTTCGAGTTCAATCGCTCGGACATCAGTCCCGAGGCGCAACAGATTTTGACGCGGCAGGCCGATTGGCTGCGGCGCTACCCGAACGTCAACGTCCGCATCGAAGGCCATTGCGACGAGCGCGGCACGCGCGAGTACAACCTCGCCCTCGGCGAGCGGCGCGCGCAGGCCGCCAAAAACGTCTTGGTTGCGGCGGGCATCCCGGCCTCGCGAATCGGCACGATCAGCTACGGCAAAGAGCGGCCGATCGTGGTCGGCTCCAACGAGGAGGCCTGGGCGCAAAACCGCGTCGCGATCACCACCGTGCAGTAGGCCACGGGCGCCGTCTTTTTGCCCTAAACCGATCCTAGCACCGAGCCTCCAGCGATTCCGCGCCGCGTCGAGGGCCGCCCCCGGGCCCTGCCGCGGATTCGAGAGGCCCCTGATGATGTGTTCGATATCGTTGCCGTCGCGCGCCTGTCCGATCCTGATGCTGGCGTTTTTTGCCTTCGCCGCGTTGCCGGCGCGGGCGCAGGACGCCTCGACGCAGGAGCGCCTCGACCGCCTCGAACGCGACCTCAGCATGCTGCAACGGCAGATCTACGGCGGCTCCGCGGCGGGCGGCGGCTTTCCTGCAAGCGGCAATATCGCGGTCAACACCCAAGTACGGATGGATCGGCTCGAACAGGAAATGCGCGACCTGACCGGCAAGGTCGAAAACGAAACCAATCAGGTCGAGCAGCTCCGCCAGCGCCTCGAGCAGATCAACAGCGATATCGATGTGCGTTTCGGTCAGCTTGGCCAGGCCTCCGGGCAAGGAACGGCGATGCCGCCGCCGGCGCCCCAGCCGCCGCGGCACGCGCGGGCCTTTACGCCGCCGGCACCCGAAGCAATCGACAGCCCGCCGCCGCCGGTCGGTCCACCGCCGCCTTACTCGTCCGATGGCGGTACTCTGACGCCGCCCCCGTTGCCGCCGCCCGACGCCTTCGCCCGCACCCCGCCCGATACGCCGCCAGAGCCGACGCGGTTGACCCCGTCGCGAACCAATGTCGCGGCTGCCAGCGGCAATTTGCGGCCGCCGGCAGCCGGCGGCTTGCCGGGCGGATCGGCCTTCGACCAGTACAACGCCGCCTTTGGTCTCGTCCGGAAGGCGAATTACCCGGCAGCCGAAGAGGCGTTGCGAAATTTTGTTGCCGAGCACCCGAACCACTCGCTGGCCGGCAATGCGCAGTATTGGCTCGGTGAGGTTTATTTGAAGCGCGGCCGAAACGCGGAGGCTGCCGCGGCCTTTGCCGAGGGATACAAGCGTTATCCAAAAGGGGCCAAGGCGCCGGAGCAATTGCTGGGGCTCGCCACCGCGCTTTCCCGCGAAAACCAGAAGCAGAACGCTTGTGTCGCCCTCTCGCAGCTCGACCATGATTTCCCGCATCCGGGAAGCGCGGTCAAGGAGCGGTCGATGGCGGAAAAAAAGCGGCTCGGTTGCTGAACAAGGCCGGAGCAGCAGAACCGTTCAGCGTCACCGAGCTCGGCGCGGCGCTCGACAAGCTCGCCAGGTTCGAGACCCGGCCGCTGGTTGCGGTCGCGGTGTCGGGCGGCGCGGACAGCTTGGCGCTAGCGATCCTTGCAGACCGCTGGGCGCGGGCGCGCGGCGGCGAGATCAGAGCGTTGAGCGTCGATCACGGGCTGCGCGCGGAAAGTGCCGAAGAGCTGCGCCGGCTGCGCGGTTGGCTTGCCGCCCGGTCGATTCGGCATGAGGTGCTGGTCTGGACCGGGCCGAAGCCGCGCAGCGGGATCCAGGCGGCGGCGCGCCACGCGCGCTACCGTCTTCTTGCTGACTGGTGCCGCGACCATGGCTGCTTGCATTTGCTGACCGCGCATCATCGCGACGACCAGATCGAGACGCATCTGATCCGCTGGCGGGCCAACAGCGGCATCGACGGCCTGGCCGGCATGTCGGCGGTCCGCGAGATCGAGCATTGCCGGATCCTGCGGCCGCTGCTGGGCATCGGGCACGACCGCCTGGTCGCCTTTCTCGTCGCCGAAGACCAGCCTTTTATTACCGACCCGAGTAATCGCGACCCGGCCTATGAGCGCGCGCGACTGCGGCTGAAGAGCGGCACCGCCGTCACAGCGACGGCAGTCGCGGCGCTCGGGCATCAGCGGGCGCTGCGCGAACACGCCGCCGACCGGCTCCTCGCTCGCAGCGCGGCATTGCATCCGGCCGGGTTCGGCATGCTCGACCTCGGCCTCTTCCGGGCCACCCCGAGCGCCGCCGCCTTGCGCGCTCTGGCGGCCATGACCACGACGATCGGCGGCGCCGCCTACCCGCCACGACGCGAACGCATGGCACGTTTGCACGATGCGCTCTGCGGCGGCCAGCCCGCACCACGCACGCTCGGCGGCTGTCGTTTTGTTCCGTGGCGCGGCCGTTTGCTGGTGCTGCGCGAGCTGGCCGCCGCCGAGGGTCGGGTCGCGCTCGCACCTGGCGAAAACCGGTCTTGGGACCGGCGTTTTCTGATTATTTCCGACGACAAAGCGCCCGAAACCGTCGAAATCGATTATCTCGGGTTCGAGGGAGCTCGCGCTTTGGGCTGCAAAGCGGAGCGGCCGGGCGGGTTGCCGCGGCTCCTCTACCCGATTTTGCCGGCGGTCTGGGACGCCGACGGGCTCGCCGCCGTTTCTCATCTCGGGTATCGGCGCATCGGCGCCGGGGCGCCGCCGCAAATCGTCCTTCGGCCTGTCAATTCTTTGACCGGCGCTGGCTTTGCGGTTGTTTAACCGGGCCCGCGTCTTATGTTTTGGACTGGGCGAAAACTGTCGCGGGCCGGGGCCGGATGGCGTAGGCTGGACTGGCGCGTGGTGCCCGGTTCGGTGTGAAAGGCTGTCGCGGTGAATAATTTCGGCAAGAATCTGGCCCTCTGGATCGTCATCGGACTGCTGCTCGTTGCTCTCTTCAATCTGTTTCAGACCTCGTCCAATCGCGGCCCGCAATCGACGCTGGCCTTTTCCGATTTTCTCAACGATGTGAACCGCGGCCAGGTCGCCGACGTCACGATCCAGGGCAACACGATCAACGGCCATTTCACCGACAGCCGCGCGTTTTCGACCTATGCCCCGAACGATCCGGGGCTGGTCAGCAAACTGACCGAGAAGGGCGTGCGCATCACCGCGGCCCCGGTGGACGACAATGTGCCCTCGCTGTTTGGCGTGCTGATCTCCTGGTTCCCGATGCTGCTTTTGATCGGCGTGTGGATTTTCTTCATGCGCCAGATGCAGGGCGGCGGCGGACGGGCGATGGGTTTTGGCAAGAGCCGGGCGCGGCTTTTGACTGAAAAAGTCGGCCGCATCACCTTCGAGGACGTGGCCGGCATCGACGAGGCTAAGCAAGAGCTTGAAGAGATTGTCGAATATCTAAAGGACCCGCAAAAGTTCCAGCGGCTCGGCGGCAAGATCCCGAAAGGCGTGCTGCTGGCCGGCCCGCCGGGCACCGGCAAGACCCTGCTCGCCCGCGCCATCGCCGGCGAGGCGAATGTGCCGTTCTTCACGATCTCGGGTTCCGACTTTGTCGAGATGTTTGTCGGCGTCGGCGCCAGCCGCGTGCGCGACATGTTCGAGCAGGGCAAGAAGAACGCGCCCTGCATCATCTTTATCGATGAGATCGACGCGGTCGGGCGCCATCGCGGTGCCGGGCTCGGCGGCGGCAACGACGAGCGCGAGCAGACCCTGAACCAGCTCTTGGTCGAGATGGACGGGTTCGAGGCGAATGAGGGGGTGATCCTGATCGCCGCAACCAACCGGCCCGATGTGCTCGACCCGGCCTTGTTGCGGCCGGGGCGGTTCGACCGCCAGGTCGTGGTGCCGAACCCTGACGTGGTCGGCCGCGAGAAGATCCTCAAAGTGCATATGCGCAAGGTGCCGCTCGCCGCCGATGTCGATGCCAAGATCATCGCCCGCGGCACGCCCGGCTTTTCCGGCGCCGATCTTGCCAACCTCGTCAACGAGGCGGCGCTGATGGCGGCGCGGCGCGGCCGCCGCTCGGTGGCGATGAGCGAATTCGAGCAGGCCAAGGACAAGGTCATGATGGGCGCCGAGCGGCGCTCGATGGTGATGACCGAGGACGAGAAAAAGTTGACCGCCTATCACGAGGCCGGGCACGCGCTGTGCATGCTCTACGCCGAGGGACACGAGCCGCTGCACAAGGTGACGATCATCCCGCGTGGCCGGGCGCTCGGCATCACGATGTATTTGCCGGAACGCGACAAATACAGCCAGTCGAAGCTCGAAATCAAAGCCATGGTGGCGAGCTTGTTCGGCGGTCGCGTCGCCGAGGAATTGATCTTCGGCACCGAGCGGATCACGACCGGTGCCGCCGACGACATCAAGCGCGCGACGATGCTGGCGCGGCGCATGGTCACCGAGTTCGGCTTTAGCGACAAGCTCGGGCCGCTGCGCTACAGCGAAAACGAGGAGGAAGTGTTCCTCGGCCATTCGGTGACCCAGCGCAAGAACGTCTCCGACGCGACCGCCAAGCTGATCGACGAGGAGATCCGGCGGGTCGTCGACGAGGGCGAGCAGACGGCGCGCGACATCCTCACCGCCCGGCTCGACGAATTGCACGCGCTCGCCAAGGGGCTGCTCGAATACGAGACATTGTCGGCCGACGAAATCCGGCGGATCGTCAAGGGCGAGCGGATCGTGCGCGATACCTCTTCCAGCCCGGTAGCCGACGAGCCGCGTACTGGCCGGCGCACATCGGTCCCGCCTTCCGGCCGCTCGACCGGGCTCGAGCCCGAGCCGCAGCCGGGCGGGTAACGGCCCGTTCCGACGGCTTATGGCGGCGTGCCGCTGGCACGCCAACGGCTTCGCGTGCCTAAAAAATTTCACGATCCTGTGATTTGATCCGCTCAGCATTGTTCGCGCATTGCTCGCGTGCGGATCGGTTGTCACGGCTGGGGGAGGCGATGGAGCGCAAGCTCTTCGGGACGGACGGCATCCGCGGGACCGCCAACAGCGAGCCGATGACGCCGGAGACCGCGCTGAAAGTGGCGATGGCGGTCGGCGAATGCTTTCACAACGGCACGCACAAGCACCTCGTCGTGATCGGCAAGGATACGAGGCTATCGGGCTACATGCTCGAGCCGGCCTTGACCGCCGGCTTTGTTACGATGGGCATGGACGTGGTGCTGGTCGGGCCGCTGCCGACCCCGGCGATCGCGATGCTGACGCGCAGCCTGCGCGCCGATATCGGAGTCGTGCTGTCGGCCTCGCACAACCCCTACGCCGATAACGGCATCAAGCTTTTCGGTCATGACGGCTACAAATTGTCGGACGAGATCGAGGCCAAGATCGAGAATTTTCTTGCCCGGGGGCCGAGCCGGCGCGCGGCTCCCTCCGAGCTCGGGCGGGTCAAGTTTCTCGACGATGCGGGCGGCCGCTACATCGAATTCGTCAAGCAGAGCTTTCCGCGCGGGTTGCGGCTCGACGGGCTGCGCATCGTCGTCGATTGCGCGCATGGTGCGGCTTACAAGGTCGCTCCGACCGTGTTCTGGGAGCTCGGCGCCGAGGTGTTTTCGCTCGGCGTCGCCCCCGACGGTCTCAATATCAACCGCGAATGCGGTGCCCTGTCGCCCGAGCAGATGCGCCGCGAGGTTCTGGCTCGGCGCGCCGATATCGGCATCGCGCTCGACGGCGACGCCGACCGGCTGATCGTCGCCGACGAGCGCGGTGTCATCCTCGACGGCGACCAGCTGATGGCGCTGATCGCAACCGGTCTGGCGCGCGGCGGCCGTCTCGCCGGCGGCGCGCTGGTCGCGACCGTGATGTCCAATCTCGGTCTCGAACGCTATCTCGCCGGCCATGGCATCAGCCTGCACCGCGCCGCGGTCGGCGACCGCTATGTCGCCGAAAAGATGCGGGCGCATGGCTGCAACCTCGGCGGCGAGCAGTCGGGCCATATCATCCTCGCCGATTATGCGACGACCGGCGACGGACTGATCGCCGCTCTCCAGGTGCTGGCCTCGATCGTCGAGACCGGGCGTCCGGCAAGCGCGGTTTGCCGCTTGTTCACACCGGTGCCGCAGCGCCTGGGCAGCGTGCGCTACGGCAAAGTGGCGCCGCTCGACCGGCCGCGCGTCGTCGCCGCGGTGGCCGAGGGCGAGGCGAGGCTCGGCAGCAACGGTCGGCTGGTGATCCGACCCTCCGGCACCGAGCGGGCGATCCGGGTCATGGCCGAAGGCGAGAATGAAGAATTGGTCGCCGCGGTCGTCGCCGAAGTCTGCGCCGAAATCCGCGCCGCCGCCGACGCCGACGATCTGCCGCTGCCGACGCCGCGCCAAGCCGCCGCGCAGGCCGCCGAATAGTGCGCGGCCGAATCCTGATCGTCGCCGGCTCGGATTCGGGAGGCGGCGCCGGCATCCAGGCCGACATCAAGACCGTGACGATGCTCGACGGCTATGCCGCCACGGCAATCACCGCATTGACCGCGCAGAATACCGAAGGCGTTTTTGGCGTTTTGCCGGTGGCGCCCGACTTTATCCGTCGGCAGATCGAAATTGTGCTCGATGATATCGGCGCCGACGCGGTCAAGACCGGGATGCTGCACGATGCGGCGGTCATCGAAACTGTCGCCGCGGTGTTGGAGGAGCGCGCCGCCGCGATCCCCCTCGTCGTCGACCCGGTGATGGCGGCCAAGGGCGGTGCGCGACTGATCGAGCCCGAGGCCATCGAAACTTTGAAACAGCGGCTGATCCCGCGCGCGACGGTGCTGACCCCGAACCTGCCCGAGGCCGAGATTCTTTGTGAGATGACGATCGGCGATGTCGCCGCGATGCGCCGTGCCGGCGAAGCCCTGCTACGGCTCGGCTGCCGCGCGGCGCTCGTCAAGGGCGGGCATCTCGCCGGCGGCACGGTGACCGATGTGCTCGCCACTGAGACCGGGTTCCGGGTCTGGCAAAGGCCGCGTATCGACAGCCGTCATACCCACGGCACCGGTTGCACTCTCGCCTCGGCGATCGCCGTCGGGCTCGCGCAACGGCTCGACATCGAAGCCGCGATCGACCGCGCCCGAGACTATGTCCGGCGCGCCATTCTCTCCGCCCCCGGTCTCGGTCGCGGTCACGGCCCGCTCGACCACGCTCATCCGCTGCGGGCGCGCTGACCGGCGGTCTCAGCAGAGCGCGCGCAAATCGGCGCGCAACCGGTTGGCCTCGACGACCCGGCCTTCGATCGCGGCGTGCGTGGCGCGCCAGATCGGCACCGCGGCCGCGAGGAGCGCGCGGCCGGACGCAGTCAAGGCCAAACGGCGGCTGCGTCTGTCGGTCTCGTCGATCGACACTTCGACAAAGCCGCGTCGGCAGAGCGGCTTCAGGTTTGCGGTCAAGGTGGTGCGGTCCATCGCCAGCACCGCCGACACCTGGCCGATGCTGGCGGGTGCTGCGCGATTGAGCGACATCAGCAGCGAAAACTGGCCGCTTTTCAGCCCCAGCGGCTTGAATGCCGCGTCAAACCGCCGCGCCACGCGTCGCGCCGCCCGCTGCAGATGCAGGCAAAGGCAGGCGTCGCGCACCTTTTGGGTGGTTTGATCGGGGGCGATTTCGGGGTTTGACACGAGCTAATTATGTTGATATCAACACTATTCAGCAATCCGAAAAAGAGCATGCCGACGGTCTTTTTCACCACCGCGCTGCGGCGCTTTCTGCCGACCCCGTCGCTTGAGGTCGAGGGGGCGACTGTCGGCGAGGCGCTGGCAGGCGTGTTTCGGGTGCAGCCCGCATTGCGCGGCTATGTGCTCGATGATCAGGGTGCGCTGCGCCGGCATGTTGCGGTCTATGTCGGCGGCGCTCGTGCGGGGCTCGCCGACCCGGTCGGACCACGCAACGAGATCCACGTTTTTCAGGCGTTGTCGGGCGGCTGACGGAGAAGCGGATGTCGAACCGGCTCTATGTTGCGACCCATAAAGGCTTGTTCGAGTTGACTCGCGACAAGGCTGTATGGGAGGTCGCCGATGTGCGGTTCCTGGGTGATCCGGTGTCGGCAGTGCTGGCGCTGCCCGACGACACGGTCTATGCGGCGCTCGATCTCGGCCATTTCGGAGCAAAGCTGTGGCGGCGCGAGCCGGCGGGCAAATGGCACGAAATCGCGGTACCGGCTTTTCCGCCAAAGCCTGAGAGTGTGCAGGACGATCCGCATCCCTGGACGCTTGGCAAGATCTGGGTCTTGGAGCCGGGCGGCGTTCCAGGGCGGCTCTGGGCCGGAACGATGCCGGGGGGCCTCTTCCGCTCCGACGATGATGGCGACAGCTGGACGCTGAACGAAGCGCTGTGGCACATGCCTGAACGTCGGCAATGGGCCGGGGTTGCCGGCGGCGAGCAGCCCGGCATCAATTCAGTGCTGGTCGACCCGCGCGACCCCGCCGATATTCGCATTGCCGTTTCGACCGCGGGGGTGTGGGCGAGCCACGACGGCGGAGCCTCCTGGCAAATCATCAATCGCGGCATGTATGCCGAATACATGCCGCCCGAACTGCGCGAGACCCCGATCGCGCAGGACGTGCACCGCCTCGCCCGCTGCGGGGCGCGGCCGGAGATCGTCTGGTGCCAGCACCACAACGGCGTCTTCCGTTCGGCTGACGGCGGCGCCAACTGGCGCGAGCTGACCGCGATCCAGCCGTCGAAATTCGGCTTTGCCGTCGCCGCCCATCCGCGCGATCCGCACACTGCCTGGTTTGTGCCGGCGGTCAAGGACGAGCGCCGCATCCCGGTCGATGGCGCGGTCGTCGTCGCCCGCACCCGCGACGGCGGCGACAGCTTCGAGGTGCTGCGCCGCGGGCTGCCGCAGCGGCATGCCTACGACCTCGTCTGGCGCCATGCGCTGGCGGTCGACGAGACCGGCGAATGCCTCGCGTTCGGCTCGACCAGCGGCGGGCTCTGGATTTCAGAGGATGGCGGCGACAGCTGGACGATGCCCGAGATGCGGCTGCCGCCGATCGCGGCGGTGCGCTTTGCGCCGGCGTAACCCAGAGAGGAAAGTCGATGCGTTTTCTGATGATGGTCAAGGCGAGCCGGAGAAGTGAAGCCGGCGAGATGCCGGACGAAAAGATGATCGCGACAATGATGAAGTATAACGAGGAGCTGCAAAAGGCCGGGGTTCTGATCGATCTCGCGGGCTTGCGGCCGAGCTCGGCCGGCGTCCGAATCAAGTTCTCGAACGGCAAGTCAACCGTCGTTGAGGGACCCTTTGCCAACCCGGAGGGATTGGTTGCCGGCTATTGGCTGATCCGGGTCAATTCGAAAGCGGAGGCGATCGATTGGGCCCGGCGCTGTCCGCCGCCTCATGGGGAGGGCGCCGATGCCGAAATCGAGCTGCGACAATTGTTTGAGCTCGACGATTTCGAGCCGAGCGCGTCGATCGACGCCGCGCGTCGGCTGGAACAGGACCTCGCGCAGGGAAACGAGCGCTGATCACCCGCGGATTGCAGGAGCATACGATGCGGATCAACCCTTATCTGACGTTCAATGGAAATTGCGAAACGGCGTTCAAATTCTATGAGCACTGCCTCGGCGGCAAGATCGGGTTCATGATGAGAAACAGCGAGTCGCCGATGGCGGCGCAGACCCCGCCGGAACGGCGCAACCAGATCATGCATGCGCGGCTCTCGGTCGGCGACGAGGTGCTGATGGGGTCGGACGCGCCGCCCGACCGCTATGAGGCGGCCAAAGGCTTTACCGTGACCCTGAGCGTCGATGAGCCCGCTGAGGCGGACCGCATCTTCGGCGCCTTGTCGGAGCAAGGAACGGTGACGATGCCGATCCAGGAGACGTTCTGGGCGCGCCGCTTTGGCATGCTGACCGACCGCTTCGGCATTCCGTGGATGATCAACTGCGAAAAGCCCCAATAACCTCGCCCGTCAGTGAGCTTGCCGCGGCGCGGCCGTGCGGTTATATCCGACGTCTTTGGCGAGAGGCGGCGCGATGAAGGACGGCATCCATCCCGATTATCACGAGATCACGATCGTGATGACCGACGGCAGCTCGTACCAGACGCGCTCGACCTATGGCAAAGCGGGCGACACGCTGCGCCTCGATATCGACCCGAAATCGCATCCGGCCTGGACCGGCGGGCAGCAGCGCCTCGTTGATACCGCGGGCCAGCTCGCCCGCTTCAACAAGCGCTTTCAAGGCTTCAGCCTCAAAAAGTAAAGCAAGGGGGCGGAAACGGCCGCCCCTTGAACCACCACCTCCAAGCACCATCTAAGCAACGTGCGGTCGCCTCCACGGGGCTGCACATTCGACAGACTGGCATTCGGCTCAATGCGAGTGCCGAGAGCCATATTGCTCAAAGGAGGATGTGGTCATGGATCGTTTCGATTTCTCGCCGTTGTTCCGTTCGACGATCGGTTTCGACCGGCTGATGCGCCTTGTCGATACCGCGACCCGCGTCGACAGCGCGGCGCCTTCCTACCCGCCATACAACATCGAAAAGACCGGTGAGGATGCTTACCGGCTGACGATGGCGGTTGCGGGCTTCTCGCCCGAGGAGCTCGATGTCACCGTGCAGGAAAATTCGCTGATGGTGACCGGCAAGGCCAAGGGCGAAGAGGAAGACGGCCGTTATCTGCACCGCGGCATTGCCCGGCGCGCCTTCGAGCGCCGCTTCAGCCTCGCCGACCATATCAAGGTCACCGGGGCGAGCCTCGACAACGGCATGCTGCATGTCGATCTGGTGCACGAAGTGCCCGAGGCAGCCAAGCCGCGCAAGATCGTAATCGGCGGAACGCGGCCGCAGGTGCTTGAGCAGAAGGCCGCCTGACCGGCCGCGCCGAGCATCCAAGCCAAAAACGAGACGCCCCCGGTTTTCCGGGGGCGTTTCTTTTATGCGCAGCAGCCTCAAATCCAGCCGCGACACTTGAACCAGACAAGCGGCAGCACCGCGCTCAGCGCGATCACCGCGAGCCCGTAAGGATAGCCCCAGCTCCAATCGAGCTCGGGCATGCCCTTGAAGTTCATTCCGTACATGCTGGCGACCAGGGTCGGCGGGATGCCCACCACCGAGACGATCGTCAGCACCTTGATGATGTTGTTCTGCTCGATATTGATCAGGCCCAAGGTGGCGTCGAGGAGGAGCTGCACCTTGTTGACGATATGCGCGTTGTAATCGTTCAGCGAATGGACGTCCTGGCGCACCGTTTCGAGCCGCGGCTTGACCTCGGGCGGCAGCCAGTCGGCAAGACCGGCGGCGTAGGGCACGATCCGCCCGACACCGAGCAGGCTGTCGCGTATCTTCGACGCGAGGTCGCCGCTATGCCCGATCCGGCGTAGGATCACTCTGAGATCGGCGGTCTCGCGCGCCGGCGCCCGGCGCCCCGAGGGCTGGGTGGCCGGCGTGTGAAACAGCCGGTGCGACAAGGTGTCGAGCTCGGCAGCGATGTTTTCAAGGATGTCGGCGGCGCGGTCGGAGATTGCGTCCATCAGCCCGGCAAAGACCGCCGCACTCGTCAGCGGGTCGCTTTCGGTCGCCAGCTCCTGTTGCGCAAAATTGCTGAACGAGGTGAGCTCTTCAAAGCGGACCGTGATCAGCCGTTCGCGGGTCAGTACCAAACCCACCGGGGTCGAGAGCGGCTGGTCGGAATCGGCGCGGTAGACGAGCGGAAGGCTCAGATAAAGCACGCCATTGTCGCTGCGCAGCCGGGAGGAGCTTTCGATCTCGCTGAGCTCTTCCCGGCTCGGCATCGCGACCCCGGTCATCCGCTCGAGCGCTGCGATTTCGCCCGGCTCCGGGCGCAACAGGTCGATCCACACCGCGTCCGGCGGCACGGCACCGCCAGCGGCGACCTGTTCGCCGCGATCGCCGCGGCTGCGATAGAGGGTCAGCATGGGCCGAGTGTACCGCGACGCGTGACGCGGCGCCGGTTTCTTTGATGCACGAGCATCGTCCTGCCATAGGCCAACACCGGCGCGCCGATGATTTCTTTTCGTGTGGATTGATGCGATGGTGGCGCTGAACAGGGCACGCCGACGGGAGACAAGGATGCGCGCGATCGGGTTTGTGATTGCGGGGCTGGTGGCGGCGTTGCTGCAGGTGGCGCCGGCCGCGGCCGACGAGCCTGTGCATCTGCGCATCGGCTGGGTGGTGGCGCCGGCCGATCTCGCGACCCTGATGTTCGAAAAGCCGGGTCTCGCCCCGCATGCCGGCAAAAGCTATGTGCCCGAGCTGATCCATTTCGCCGGCACGCCGACGGCGATGACGGCGCTTGCCGCCGGCCAGATCGATATCGCCGCCCTTGCCTATTCGACCTTTGCGCTCGGCGTCGAGAACGCCGGCATGCAGGATTTGCGGGTCATCGCCGACGTGTTCCAGGACGGCGTCCCCGGCTGGCATACCAATACGATGGTCGTGCGCAAGGACAGCGCGATCCACACCGTCGACGACCTCAAAGGCAAGATCCTGGCGACCAACCAGCGCGGCAGTGCCGTCGATGTCGCGGTGCGCGAGATGCTGGCCAAGCACGGGCTCAAGGACAAGCGCGACCTGACCATGATCGAGGTGGCGTTCCCGGCGCAAAAGGCGATGCTGAAGGAGCACAAGGTCGATTTTATCACCGCCGTGTCGCCGTTCGGCTTCGACCCCGAGCTGCTGTCGTTTTCGCGCACCCTGTTCACCCAGGCGGATGCGGTCGGCCGCACGCAAATGATCGTGCGCGTGGCGCGCGCCGGGTTTTTGCAGGCGCATCGCGCCGCGATGGTCGATTTCATGGAGGATTATTTGCGCGTGCTGCGCTACCTCCTCGACCCGGCGCACCACGACGAGGCGGTCGGGATGATCACCCAGGCAACCAAGCAAAAGCCCGCTCTCTATGAAGGGTGGGCCTTTACCAAGCAGGATTATTACCGCGATCCGGCGGCGCTCCCCGATCTCGACGCGTTCCAGACGAATATCGATCTCGCGCATAAGCTCGGCTTTTTGCGTGCCACGATCGAGGTCAAAAAATACGCCGATCTCAGCCTCGCCCAAGACGCCGCCAGGCGCCTCGCCGGCACCGCGACCCAGTGACCGCTATCGGCTCGATCGCGGCGCGGCGACGAGCGCGGCGCAGGCACGCGGAAGGTCGCGCACCAGCAACGGCTTTGCCGGACCCGGCGGCGGCCGGCGCGCGGCCGGCGTAAACCACCAGGCGAGCTCCTTGCCGCAACCGTCGCCGAATAGCGGCGGCGGCTGGCCGCGGCATTGGGCCTCTCCGGCTGGGCAGGCGAGGCGCAGATGGAAATGCGTGCGATGGCCCCACCATGGCCGGATCTTGGCGAGCCAGGCGCTGTCTGTTCCGGCCTCGCGGCA
>DASXAM010000064.1:0-12473 GCA_036404275.1 Allostellaceae bacterium | reverse complement strand
TGCCCCGCGGGTAAATCGCGGTCGGTGCGAGCACGGTCCACGAGCCATAGCCGCTGCGCTGAAAATCGGAGCACGCGACCGGGCCGTCGGGCAAAGAATTGGCGCCTTGTGCGCGAGCCGGATAGGGCGCGGCGGCCAAGGCAAAGAGCATCCCGGTGACGGCCAGAGACAACGGGCGGACGGCGATCGGGTGGGCGGGTGTCATGCTGCTCTCCATGCAGGCAAAGTTGTGCGTCTGAAAGGCAACACCCGTCGATGCCCCTACAGTTCCGGCCGCGGCCGAGGGGTCATTGTGCCCAATCGAACGCTGCCGCCGCATCGGCCAGCAAGTCGGGACCGCAGCGCTGCGCGATCTGCGAGTGCGGCACACCCGACAATTCGACCCGGTAGCGCGCGCTCAGATTGCCGCGCAAGATCGGCTCGATAGCCGCCAAATGCTTGTCGATCAGTGACGCGACGGCGCGCGAAAAGGGGCCGGTCTGGCGCTCGATATAGACGACACGCAGCGCGCCCGGGCACTCCGACTCTCCGGCGAGCCGCTCGCCGAGCCAGCGGTCGATCGTGGCGAGCCCGCGCATCGGGTCGTCCGTCGCGGGGTCCCGGCCGTAAAGCCCGTCGAACACATAAAATTCGTCGGGCGCGCGCACCGCTCCCTCGATCGCGTCGAGCGCCGGCATGCCGCCGCCGGAATGGGCGGTCAAAATCAGACGGTCGAGCGGCGGCGCCGGTGATCCGACCGCGCCGGCAAAGCGCTCGAGACCGTATTCGACCAGGCGGTCGAGACCGCCGGCGAGCAGCGCCGGGAAGTCGTACCAGGTGTATCGGAGCCAATTGCCGCGCGGCATTATCGCCACGGTCGGGCGCGCGCGGCGCGACAGATCGAGGCCGCCGCTCGCAACCTTTTCGGAGAGCGGCATCGTCGCTCCGGCACGCGAAAACCCGTGCAGATGCACGACCACATCGACCGCTTCGGCGGGACACGGCACTGCGTTCCAGCGCAAAAACAGGTCCGGCTGCGCGCCCGCATGCGGGCGCAACATCGGCGTGTCGCACAAATACACCTCGGCCGGCGCTATCGCCGAAGGCCGTCGATTTCTCATCCGTCCCCTTTCTTTCCAAATGCTCGAATCGGCGGCTCATTCCGCCATTTCAGAGAGAAATTTTCGCCTTTTTCTGTGAAGTCCCTCACATTGCCGATCTTTGACCGCGCCTAGCATCGCTCCCGAACCGGCCGGAGCTTTTCGGTCGGGCGCCTTCGAGAGTGGATGAATGACGGAACACGCCCATCGACTGCACCCGTCGGATTCGTGGCCGGCGCTCGATGGCATGATGGAGCCTCGAAGCGCTGCCCACCAGGACAAACGGCGGTTTCGTGTGGTCGAGATCCACCCGGCGCTGTGGCTCGGCCCCGCCGCGCCGGGAGCACGAAAGGTCGAGTGTCTGCCGGGCTCGCTGATCGAGCGGCTGATCGTCGATGCCGCCGCCCAGTCCTATGACGCGGTCGGCATCGCGGGCGGCGAGCGGCCGCTCGGCGCGGGCCTGCGCGCCGCATTGGCTCTGGCCAAGCGATTGGGGCTGGCGACGACCCTGCTGACGACGCTGGCGCCGCTGACCCGGCGGCGGCTCGACAGGCTCGCCGGCGTCCTCGACGCCGTCGCGGTCACGCTTTACGGCGCGCCGCCGACGCACGATCGGGTCCACGGCAAGACGGGCGCCTTTCGGACCATGGCGGCGCGGCTGGCGGCGCTGCGCGCGGCCACGATCCCGTTCGGCTTTGTTTTCACCGTGACCGACAGCAATCTCGACGAGCTGGCTTGGGTCAAGCGCTTCGCCCTCGACGAGGGCGCCCGATGGCTGCACATCCGGCTCCTCGAACCAGGCCGCCCTGTCATGGATTTCGGCGAGCGCTGCTCGATCCGAAGCAGTCTCGCCTGCCGCGGCCCGATCCACACCCGCCCCTCCCGTCTCGAGAACGCGGCGCACGCCGACCACCCGCACGCCAGGCTCGCCGATCTGATCGCGCCGCTCGTCGTCGAAGCGGATGGCACGGCCGTTCCGTTGCAGCATGGCTTTCCGCGCCGCTATGCGCTCGGCAATTTGCGTTGCGCGCGGCTGCCGGTGCTCGCCGCGCGCTGGCGCAGCGGCGGCGGCTACGCCGGCTTTCGCGAGTATTGCGAAGAGGTCTTGCGGGCGGCCCCGTCGCAACCGGCATTCGACTGGCTGGCGGCGGTTTCCAGCTGGCCGGCGCCCCCGACCGCCCCATCGGTCGATCCCACCCGCACGCGGACGCTTTAATGACGTGGCCGTCGATAGCATTCGGCCGGGCGACAGAGGAGGGGGACGATGCGTTGGTGCTCGGGAAGACGATGCTTTGTCGCGGCGCTGCTGCTGTTGGCGGCGTTCGCGGGTCCGGCGCGGGCTGCCGGTGTGGCGAGCCCGTTTCTGAGCACCGCGCCGCGGCTCTTCAAGATTTGCGAAGACCAGACCTACGCGCTCTGCGCCGTCGCCAGCTGCTTTGTGATGAACGGCGTTTCCTATTGCCGCTGCAGCGTCAAGCACGGCGACAGCATCAGCCTGCCGTTCAATTACGACCGCAACCGAAACGTCTGCACCGTCAATGCCGAGGGCAAGAACAACGGCTATATGGTCAGCACCTTCAGCCTGGCGCCGTCGGTCGTCGCTCCCGCCGGCAACATGGCGCTCTATGACTGCGCGGCCGCCACCTCGACCGGGGCCTATGCTCAATGCGACGGCGGTCTGTGCTTTACCAGCACCCAAGGGCAGTCATTCCCGGGCTTTGCCAACCCATTGGGCAAAAACCAGATTATCTGCTCCTGCCCGATTACGGTCGCGAACCCGCAGACCGCGTTCGCCGGCTATCAGATCGCCGGCCCTTACCCGTGCCAGAAATCCTATTTCAAAAATTGCAGCAGCGCCGTCGCCAACACCAACACCGGATCGCAAATCTTTGTCGGCGCCCCGACCGGCGCCGCGCGTCTCTTAACCCGCCAGCTTTACGGCTTTGTCCCGCCGCTGAACCACTGCCGCCCACCGGGCTCCCCTTGATCGGAGCGGGGCGCCCGGTGCGGCGTAATGGCGTCTCGGCGCGCCGATCGGTCTTCGAAGGCGCGCAGATCACGCTGTCCTGCAGATCACGCTGTCCTGCAGATCACGCTGTCCTACAGCTATTTGCCACGGACATCGAAACGACCGGGTCCTCGCCGATGCCGCTCGCGACGGCCGCGCTCGCTTCCGATGCCGGCAACATGGGCCGCCAGCAAGGCGGCGGTGCCGGAGCCCGGCTCGCTCGCCCTGCTGGCATTTTTTTCTGGCCGGGTTTGGGGCGCTCCGCAGCCGGCGCTCGCTCGAGTTGACACCGCGCCTGCCTGGTTTCTAGAGTAGCCGATATTGCCGCGACGGGCGGAAGCCGGTGAGGATGCCGGCGCGGTCGCGCCACTGTGTCCGGTTCGTGCACGGGAATGTGCGGACCGGGAGCCAGACCCGCCCCGCGGTTGAACGTGCTGTGCCGGGACGCGTCATCCCGAGGAGACTGCCCGATGTCCGATCTCGTATTGTCGCCTGTCGCCCGCCCGGCCGCGATCCCGCTGCGCACGCTCCTGCCCTGGGCGGTTTTTGCTGGCCTCCTGTGCCTTCTTGCAATTTATTTTGTCGGCGCGGAGCAAGGGGCGACGTCGCTGTTCAGCGGCATGTACATTCACGAATTCGTGCACGACGGCCGCCATCTGCTCGGCTTTCCCTGTCACTGAACAAGTGAAATGGTAACGGGGTTGCGGCGGCGCGGCCGGTTGGTTGGGCTGGTCGCCGGCATCGTCGCTTGTCTTGGTGGTGCCAGTGACGGCCTTGAGATATCCGCCTTTTGCATTGACCCGCTCGGCGTCCAGGCTGCCTTGCAGGCGGCGCTCGGGATCGTCTTCGGGGCGAGCGCCGAAGAGTGCCTCGACCGGGACTCTGCGGTGATGCGAGCATAGAAGACGACCGCCGACGCGGTCCCCACGCAACACCCGCTCTGTCGATCTACTCGCTGCGGCGCCCCGGAAGGATGAAGGACCCCGCGACCCATGCCGAACCCATTCGACGACCGGGCGCCGCAGGCCAAAGCCAAAATCGCTGCAGTCTACGCTCTCCTGATCGCGGCCAATCTCGCCAGCTGGTCGTGGGCCTGGGTCACGTTTGCCGCCGCGCCGGCCCTGATCGGCACCGCCTTCCTCGCCTATGTGTTTGGGCTGCGCCACGCTTTCGATGCCGACCACATCGCCGCGATCGACAATGTCGTGCGCAAACTGATGCAGGACCGAAAATATCCGTTTTCGGTCGGCTTTTTTTTCTCCCTGGGGCACTCGACGATCGTCGTCCTCGCCTCGCTCGCGATCGCGGCAACCGCTGCCGCCATGCAAGGCCGGCTCGCCGCCCTGCATGAGCTCGGCGGCACGATCGGTACCGCCGTCTCGGCTTTGTTTCTGCTGGCCATCGGACTGGCGAACTTGGTCGTCCTCAAAGGCATCTGGGCAACCTTCTCCCGCATCCGCCACGGCCGCGCCGTCGCCGATCGGGACCTCGACGCCTTGCTCGCCGGACGCGGTTTTCTCGCCCGCATCTTTCGCCCGATGCTGCGCCTCGTTGCATCGTCATGGCAGATGTACCCGATCGGCTGTCTGTTCGGGCTCGGCTTCGATACCGCCACCGAAATCGGCCTGCTCGGGATTTCCGCGACCGAGGCCGCGCGAGGCATGTCGTTCTGGAGCATCCTGGTGTTTCCGGCGCTGTTCACCGCCGGCATGGCGCTGGTCGATACGACCGACAGCGCGCTGATGGTCGGCGCCTATGGCTGGGCCTTCGTCAACCCGCTTCGCAAGCTCTGGTACAACCTCACCATCACCGCCGCATCGGTTGTCGTCGCCGTCTTTATCGGCGGCATCGAAGCGCTCGAGCTGATCGGCGACAAGCTCGGCCTCTCGGGCAGGTTCTGGACAGTCATCGGCAGCCTCAACGATGATCTGACCAATTTCGGCTTTGCCGTGGTCGGCGTCTTCGCCGCGAGCTGGCTCGTCTCGACAATCGTCTACCGGGCCAAGGGCTACGACAATCTGCCGGCCGGGTGATTGGTTGCGTGTCACGCGCAAGACGCCGGTTGCGTATGGCGCTCGCTGCGGCGCTGGGCGTGACGGCGCTTTGCCGCCCGACTTCGGCGGAAGCGCAGACGACGGCCGGCGCCGGTGATTTTTGGGAACAGGATACGCTGTCCGGCGATTGGGGCGGGTTGCGCAGCCGCCTCGAAAAAGCCGGCGTCACGATCGGCTTGCAAGAGCAGAGCGAGCTTTGGGGCAACGTCACCGGCGGGCTCAGCCGCGGCGGCGCCTATGACGGGCTCTTCACGCTGAGCGTCGCGGTCGATCTCGACAAGGCTATCCATTGGCCGAACGCCAGCCTCCAGGCGAGCGCCCTCCAAATCCACGGTTTTGGACCGACGGCCTTGCGGGTCGGCTCGTTGCAGACGATCAGCGGCATCGAAGCCACCGCCAGCACCAAGCTCTTCGATTTCTGGTTCGAGCAAAAGCTGCTCGACGGCAAGCTTTCGCTGCGCTTCGGCCAGGAGGGCGCCGACGAGGAGCTGATGCTGACGGACCACGGGGCGCTGTTTTTGAATTCGGCCTTCGGCTTCCCGCCGCTGACCGCGATCGACCTGCCGTCGGGCGGGCCAAGCTATCCGCTCGCCGCACCGTTCGTGCGGATACAATACCAGCCGAGCGGCGAGCTGACCGTGATCGGCGCCGTCTATACCGCCGACCCGGCGCCGCCCGGCACCGGCGATCCGCAGCTGCGCGACCGGCATGGCACCGCCTTCCGGCTCGATGACCACGCGCTCGGCTTTGCCGAGCTCCAATACGCGCCGGAGGTCCTAAAGCGATACGGCCAGCCCGGCACCTATAAGCTCGGCGCCTGGTACGCGAGCGGCCCTTTCGCGGACCCGCTGCACGACGCGGAGGGGCTGTCGCTCGCCAACCCTGCGAGCATCGGTGTGCCGCGGCTCCACTCCGGCGACCATGGGATTTATGCGGTGATCGACCAGATGGTCTGGAAAAGGCCGAACACCGAGGCGCAAGGCCTCGGCCTCTTTCTTCGTCTCATGCAGGCGCCCGCCGACCGCAACCTGACCGACTTTTACGTCGGCGGCGGGCTCACCTGGAAAGGACCGATCCCGGAACGGCAGAAAGACGAAGCCGGCATCGCCGTCACCCATATCGGGATTGGTGGCCCGGCGGTGCATTTTAGCAACGACGAGGTCTTCTTCGCCGGTTTTGGCACCCGGCCCAGCCCTGGCGAGACGATCGTCGAGGCGACGTACAATGCCCAATTGGCGCCGTGGCTCAAAATCCAGCCGGACCTGCAATACGTCGTCAATCCTGGCGCCGGCATTGTTTCGACCGACAGTCCGGCGCCGCTGAAAAATGATTTGATTTTTGGGGTTCGCGTCACCGTCAACTTCTGAATCAGGGAGGCGGACGGAACACCAGGATCGCCGGGGCCGCGCCCCGTGCGGCGACATAGAGCCGGTCGAGCTGCGGCACAAAAAGCGAGGTCCGCGCTCCGGCCGCGGTCGCGATCCGGGCGAGTTCGCGATAGCCGGCACCCTCGGCCGCAAACACATCGACCGCACCCGCGCCACAGCTGACATAAATTCGCCGGCGCCGCGGATCGAAATAAACGTCGTCGGCGTCGCCGCAGGTATTGAGCCGCTGGGTCACGGCGCCGGTTTTCGGATCGATCAGGACCAGCGTCGGCGGCTGGCGAAAAATCGTCGCGAGTGTGCCGGCGGCGGGATCGAGCGCCATCGGAAAATTCGCGCGCAAGCCCGCAGTCGCCCAGCGCCCGACCTGCTTTGTGGCGCCCAAATCGACGATCGCGATTTCTTTTGCATCCGGCACGTTGACAAAGGCGCGCCCGGTCGCGGCCTCGATCTCGAACGCTTCCGGATGGGCGGCGAGCCGGATATCGCCGATCTTCGATCGGGTGCGCGGATCGATGATTGCGAGTCCGCCATTGCCATAGCCGACAACGAGATTTCCGGTGCGCGGGTCGGTGCGGATGTCGTCGGCGTCGCTGCCGAGCGCCAGAGCACCGGCCGGCGCCAGATCGGCGCCGCGAAAGAACCGCACCCGGCCGTCGCCGGCGCTGGCGACCGCGACGAGATCGGCCGCCCTCGCATAGCCGACGCCTTGCGGCTCGGCGAGGCCTGCGATGCGGTGCCACTGCCGACCGGCGGCGAGGTCGACGACGTCGAGCGTGTCGTTGCCGAGCTCGGCGACGAATAGGCGCCGGCGCGCGACGTCGACCGCCATATGATCGATACGGCCATGCACGCCGGGCAGCTGGATCCGAGCTTCGAGCTGCAGCGGCTCGGCGGCGCGGGCCGGCATCGCGACGCAGAGCAGACCCAGCCCGAGCGCGGCGACGATACGCATTGCCGCCTCAGCGCTTGATGTTGACCTGATCGAGCGCCGCCTTCAGCCCTCCGGCCAATTTGACCGCGTCGTCGTTTGCCCAGAAATGCATGAAATAGAGGTGCGGCTCGTCGTCGAGCATATGGTTGTGCAGCGCGGTGACCTCGATCCCATGGTCGCGCAGCGCCTTTGCCACCGGGTTCACCTCCTTGCCGAGCAAGACAAAATCGCCGGTGATCGCTGCCTTTCCGCCGCCCGTCGGCTGAAAATTGATGCCGATCGCGGTGCCCATTGCCGGCGGCACGACCATGCCGTCGTCCTTGATTGTCTCGCCGCGGGGAATGCCAAAGGCATAGACGCCGCCATTGTTTCTGCCTTTGGCGCCGAGCGCTTTGTCGATCGCTGCGGTGTCAAGGTCGAGCGAAGGCGGCGCCGTGGCCGAACCGGTCGGAGGCGCCGCGAGCGGAGTGGCGCTCGCTGCCAGCGCATCGTGCAATTTGGCCGCCAGCGCCGGCGGGTCGCCGCGGCCCATCACATGCAGGAACATCGTGAAGGGTTGGTTGCGCAGCAAATGGTTGTGCAAGGCGGTGATCTCGATGCCGCTGTCGGTGAGCTTTTTGGTGACCGGACCAACCTCGTCCATGGTGAGCACCAAATCGCCCATGGCCATGCCCTCGTCACCCGCCTTCTCGAAGGCGAGCCAGCCGCCGAGCGCAAAGCCCGGCTTCAACGCAACCCCATCGAGGGTCGCTTTGATATCGGTGCGCGGCAGCGCAACACGGTAGACGCCGCCCGGCATTTGCGCTCCCGGCTTGCCGAGCGCCTGCGCGACCCCTGCCTGCCAATCGCTTTCGGCTGCACCGACCGAAACCGAAACCGAAACCGAAACCGAAAGTGCAAGCGTCAGCGCCACACTCGCCTGCAACAAATGATTTTGGATATTCATCGTCCGGCACTCCTCGCATGACGAAGGGTGCAGCACTTGGACGGAAACCGTCTGACGGGGCGTCTGCCCTTGCCCCGTATAAAATGATTAACGCGTCCGCCGGGCAGCGGCAAGACGGATGACCCGCCCTGCCGGTAGGATGACCGCCTCGAAAAGGGGGAATGCCGATGCAAGCGGCGAGCAATTCCAACGAGCGGGTTGCGCTCGGGGCATTGTTTTTCGGCTTTCTTCAGGTCGGGCTCAGCGCTTTTGGCGGCGGGCTCGTCTGGCTGCATCGGCTCGTGGTCGAACGGCGAAGCTGGCTCGATGACGGCGAGTTCGCCGAGCTCCTGAGCTTTTGCCAATTGATGCCCGGCCCCAACATCGCGGGCCTCACCGTCTGCATCGGAAGCAAGCTGCGCGGATTGTCGGGTGCGCTGGCGGCGCTCTCCGGCTATCTCGTCATGCCGTGGGCGGTCGGCCTCGGGCTCGGCACGCTCTATCTCCACTATGCCGATATCGCGGTGCTCGGACATATCCTTGGCGGGGTTTCCGCGGCCGCCGCCGGCCTCGTCATCGCGACCGGCCTCCGGCTTCTCGCGGGCCGCGGCCGCCGCTCGGCGGACCTGGTTTTTGCCGCGCTCGCTTTTTGCGGCATCACTTTTGTCCATCTGCCGCTTTTTCTCGTCCTCGCCGGACTGGCGCCGCTCGGCATCGCGGCCGCGGCATTCGCCAGCCATCGAACACGATGACCGCTCCGCCCGCCTCTTTTCTATTGAGCGCACATTTGGCGCTGCTGTCGCTGATCAGCTTTGGCGGCGTCCCGTCGGTCCTTGCCGACATCCATAATTTTGTCGTCACCCGGCACGGCTGGCTCAGCGACCGCGAGTTTGCCGATTATTTCGGACTGGTGCAGGCGATCCCCGGCCCGAACATGATCCTGATGATGGGCTTTATCGGCTGGAAGGTCGGCGGGCTCGGCGGTGCGGTCGCAGGCGCAGCGGCGATTTTCGGCCCATCCTGCACGGTAACCTACGGCGCCTATCGGCTGTGGGACCGCTTTCGCCTCTCTCCCTGGCAAACGGTCGTGCGCCGCGGCCTCGCGCCGTTGACGATCGGTCTCGTCATCGCCGGCGGCTTTGTCATGGCGCGCGCCGCCGACCACGACGGGCCGAGCGCCGCCCTCACGCTCGCCGCTCTCGTGCTGATGCTCGCGACCCGGCTCAACCCGCTGTTGATCCTCGCGGCGGGCGGGGTTGTGGGCGGTCTTGACCTGTTGTGAGCTGTCGAGCCTCGCCGAAAAAGGCGGTGAGGAGGGTGCGGGCGCCGACTGCGGGAGCGAGCGTGCCGGCAACGACCTCGGCTTCGATGGCGGCGAGGCGGGCGGCGATCGGCGGGGCGGTCCGAAACTGCTCGAGCAGGGTATTTTCGATTTCGGTCCAGAGGGCGGCGCGCACTTGCTCGCGCCGCCGTTCGGCCCAATCGCCCGACGATTCGCGAACGATGCGCAATCGGGCGATGTCGTCCCAGACTTCGGCGACGCCGGTGCCTTCGAGCGCCGAGACGGCGCGCACCGGCACCTCTCCTTCCGAGGCGCCGGGCCGAACGAGGCGCAGCGCGTTGGCATAGTCGGCGGCGGTGCGTCGGGCCGCACCCAACAGCTCGCCATCGGCCTTGTTGACGAGGACGAGGTCGGCGAGCTCGACGATGCCGCGCTTCAGCCCCTGCAATTCGTCGCCGGCGGCCGGTGGAAGGATCAAGACGAACATGTCGGTGAGGTCCGCAGCGGCCGTCTCGGACTGACCGGCGCCGACGGTCTCGATGATGACCGTATCGAACCCCGCGGCTTCGCATAACAGGATCGCCTCGCGTGTGCGCCGGGCCACTCCACCGCTGCCGCCGCCGGCCGAAGAAGGGCGTATGAAGGCTTCGGGCCGCCGCCCGAGCTCGGCCATTCGGGTCTTGTCGGCGAGAATGGCGCCGCCCCGACGTTTTGAGGCCGGGTCGATCGCGAGCACGGCGAGACGATGCCCATGGGGGATGCCGGCGAGGCCAAAGCGCTCGATAAAGGTCGATTTTCCGGCGCCGGGCGGGCCCGAAATGCCGATGCGCACGCTGCTCCCGGTTTTCGGCAGGATGGCCGCGAGCAACGCCTCGGCTTGGGCACGATGATCGGGCCGGGATGATTCGATGAGGGTGATCGCCCGAGCAAGCGCCCGTCGGTCGCCCGCCAGCAGGCTTTCGAGCAGGGCCGGCGCCGCTGTCACGCCTCTCGCATCGGGAAACAGGAGCCGTCGCGGCGTTGTCGGCGCACGCATTCGGCGGTGGCGGCAGCCAGGATCTTATCGACGAGGTCCATCAGCTCTTGAATGCGGAACGGCTTGAAAAGGTGATGGCGGCCGCTCTCCTCAAGGCGCTTGGCATGGCGGCGGTCACCGGTGGTCAGGATCACGCCGCAGCCCTGGCCGTGCGCAGCCTTGGCGAGCGCAACGCCGTCCCGGTCGCCCGGCTGGCTCACATCGATGACGGCGATATCGTAATCGTCGGCGTCGAGCGCTTCCTCCATCGCCGCCCCGGTTTCGACCGTGGTGAATTCGAAGCCTTCGTCGTCGAAGGCTTCGGCGAGCAACGCCCGCACATAATTGTCGTTTTCGACGATCAGCACCTTGCAAATCCGCGCCATATTTTCCTTCCCCATCACTCCGCGGCGAGCACCGCCTCGCGCCGTGCAGCCTCCTGCTGGCGCGCCCACATCGCGGCATAGACGCCGCGCCGCTGCAGCAATTCGGCGTGATCGCCGCGCTCGACGATCGAGCCCTCTTCGAGCACCAGGATCTCGTCGGCATCGACGATCGTCGAGAGCCGATGGGCGATGACAAGCGTGGTCCGGCCCTCTGCGATTTCGGCAAGGCTCGCTTGGATCTCGCGCTCGGTCTTTGTGTCGAGCGCCGAGGTCGCCTCGTCGCAGATCAGAATTTTCGGCGCCTTCAGGATGACGCGGGCGATCGCCACGCGCTGCTTTTCGCCACCGGAGAGCTTCAAGCCGCGCTCGCCGACCATCGTATCGTAGCCGTCCGGGAGCCCGATGACAAAATCGTGGATGTGGGCGAGGCGGGCCGCCTCCTCGATCGCGGCGCGGTCCGCGCCGGGCCGGCCATAGGCGATGTTGTAGAGGATCGTGTCGTTGAACAGGACGGTGTCCTGCGGCACGACGCCGATCGAGCGGCGCAGGCTTTCCTGCGTGACCGCGCGGATGTCCCGGCCGTCGATCTCGATCGCCCCTCGATCGACATCCCAAAAGCGGAAGGCGAGGCGGGCGATCGTTGATTTGCCGGCGCCGGAGGGGCCGACGATCGCAACCGTGGCGCCCGCCGGGACCCGAAAATCGACATCGCGCAGGATCGGGCGGCGCCGGTCGTAGCTGAAATCGACATGGCGAAAGACGAGCGCGCCGCGACCGACGACCAGCGCCGGCGCCCCCGGCGGATCCTCGATCTCGGGCGTTACCTTGAGGAGGGCGGTCATCTGCTCGAGATCGGTCAGCGACTGCTTGATGTTGCGATAGACCATGCCGAGCACGTTGAGGGGCTGATAGAGCTGGACGAGATAGGAATTGACCAGCACGAAATCGCCGACGCTCATCGTGCCGGAAGCGACGCCGTCCGCCGCCAGCAGCATCACGCCGACGAGGCCGCAGGCGATGATCGAGCCCTGGCCGATATTGAGGAAAGAGAGCGTATGCTGACTGCGGACCGCGGCGTGCTCATAGGCCTGGAGCGCGACATCGAAGCGCCGCGCCTCGTGATCCTCATTGGCGAAATATTTCACCGTCTCGTAGTTGAGAAGGCTGTCGATCGCCTTGGTGTTGGCCTCGCTGTCGCGCTCGTTCATCTCGCGGCGGAACTGCATCCGCCAATCGGTGACGATGAAGGTGAAGGTGACATAGGCGAGGATGGTGGCGATCGTCACCGCCGCGAAGGTCCAATCGTAGAGCCGCCACAGGATCGAGCAGACGAGCAGGATCTCGAACATCGTCGGCACGAAACTGAAGAGGAAATAGTCGAGCAGGAATTCGGTGCCGCGGATGC
>DASXAM010000063.1:0-3857 GCA_036404275.1 Allostellaceae bacterium | reverse complement strand
GGTGCGCGCGCTCGAACCCTATTACCGTGTCGTCGTCATGGACAGCCGGGGCCACGGCCGCAGCACCCGCGACCAGCGCCCCTACGGCTACGATCTGATGGCCGACGACGTGATCGGGCTGATGGATTTTCTCAAAATCCCGAAGGCCGCGATCATCGGCTGGAGCGACGGGGCGATCATCGGCCTCGACATCGCGCTGCGCCATCCGGCACGGCTGACGAAGCTCTTTGCCTTTGCCGCCAATTCCGATCCCTCGGGCGTGGCCGATTTGAGCGCCAGCCCGGTATTCAATGCCTTTCTTGCTCGTGCCGCACAGGAATACGCAGCATTGTCGCCGACGCCGAACGAATACAAGGCATTTATCGCCCAGATCGAAAAGATGTGGGCGACCCAGCCGAACTGGACCGCCGCCGAGCTGCGCAGGATCACGGTGCCCGTGTGGATCGTCGACGCCCACCACGACGAGGCGATCAAGCGCTCGAACACCGAGTTCATGGCTGCCAACATCCCCGGCGCCGGCCTATTGCTGCAGCCCGAGGTCAGCCATTTCTCGTTTCTGCAAGACCCGGTGCAGTTCTCCACCGACGTGCTGCACTTTCTCGCGCACGTTCCCGCGAAATAAAGCGTTCTTCGCGGCTTCAGCAGATTTCCGGTTGCGGATGCAGTTCGAACCCGGCCGGACGGCCGGCGCGCTTGGCGGCTTCGGCGGGCGGCAGTGACGCATCCCACAAATTGGCGTCGAAGCGGAAGCCGTTGACGTTGTCGGCCGCGCGGGAGACGACATAGAGGAGGGGCGGGACCATTTCCTCGGGCTCGACGAGGCGCGCCGCGCGGCCCTCGCGGCTCATCGCGCGCATCTCTTCGGCCATCCCCGGCGTGTTGGCCCCGGCGCCGGGATTGACGATGTTGATGGTCAGCCCGCTGCCCTCGGCCTCCTTGGCCCAGACCTCGGTCGCCATTTCGAGCGCCGCCTTCGAAGCGCCGTAAGGATGGGTCCCGGCGCGGTTCATGGTATCGAGCTTGGTCGTGACGTTGACGATGCGGCCCCAGCTGCGCGCCGCCATGCCGGGTGCGACCCGCCGCGCCAGCCGGTCGCCGGCCAAATAGTTGGTGGCGATGACATTCTCGATGATCTCGTCACCGACCTCCCAGAATTTCTGGATCGTCGGCCGGCGAAAGCGCGGCGGGTCGATGTAGGTAAAGGTGAGCCCGGCGTTGTTGACCAGGATCTCGGGCTCGCCGAATTGCGTCCGCGCCGCCGCGACGACCCGGTCGCATTCGTCGGCCCGGCGCAAATCGGCTACAAACGGCTGCACGCGCTGGGCGAGCGGCGTCCCCGCCGTCTCCCGCTCGATCGCTGCGACATCCTCGGCGATATGGCCGACCGCCAGCACCAGATGCTCCGCCCGCGCCAAGCCCAGCGCCATCGCCCGGCCGAGCCCGCGCAATCCGCCGGTGACGATCGCAACCCGCTGTTCCATCGCAACCCCCCCAGCCTGCGGGGCCGATTGGCTTTCGACCCGCAGTGAGCATAGCATGACCGTTGACGCGCCAAGGCAGGATGCGAGTGCGTAGCGATCCAAAGCGAATTGTGCGGTGGCGAGGCCGGCTGTCGCTTGCGGCGGTAGTCCTCGCGGCGGGGCTTGGCCCGGCATCCCCTGCGACGGCGCGCGGCGCCCATATCCCGGTTGTGCTCGATTTTGGCGACAGCCTGACCGCGGGTTATGGATTGCCGACGCGAGAGACGTTTCCGGCGCAGCTCGAGGCTTGGCTGCACGGCAAAGGGATAACGGCGCGCGTCATCAATGCCGGCGTCTCCGGCGACACCACCGCGGACGGTCTCGCCCGCCTCGACTGGGCGCTCGCCGAAAAGCCCGATCTGGTGATCCTGGCGCTCGGCGCCAACGACGCGCTGCGCGGCATCGACCCCAAGGCGGTGCGCGACAATCTCGACAAGATGGTCCGAAAGGTCGAGGCTAGCGGCGCCAAGCTGCTGTTGCTCGGCATGCTGGCGCCGCCCAATTGGGGTGAGGAATACGACCGTGCCTTTGACGATATCTTCCCCGAATTGGCCCGCCGCCACGATGTCCCGCTCTACCCGTTTATGCTCGAAGGTGTCGCGATGAAGCCGGAGCTCAATCAGCCGGATGGTCTGCACCCGAACGCCCGTGGCGTCGGCGTGCTGGTCGAGCGGATCGGGCCGCTGGTCGAGAGCCTGCTCGCTCCGCCGCGCGGAGGTGCCTTGTGAGCGCGCGTTTCGCCGCGGCGTCGGCGAGCGGTGCCGTGGCAGAGCTGGCGCGCGGTTGTCTCGCGCAGCTGCCGAAGATCGACGGCGCCAACCTCGGCATCCTTTACGTCAGCGAGCCGGCGGCCGCCGCCTTGCCCGGCCTGGTCGAGGCGCTGACGGCCGAGACCCGTATCGGCAATTGGGTCGGCGGGGTCGGGCTCGGCGTCTGCTCGGCCGAAACCGAGATTTTCGACGAACCGGCGGCGGTGGCGATGGTCGCGGCGTTGCCGGACGAGGACTTTCGAGTGTTTGCCGCGACCGGCGACCCCGGCTCCGATCTGCCGCGCCGGCATGCTTTGTGGATCGAGACGGCGCAGCCTTCGCTGGCCCTGGTCCATGCCGACCCGCGCTGTCCCGATCTGCTGCGGGCGACGATCGATGCCGGCGCGGCGAGCGGCGCTTTTCTCGTCGGCGGTCTCGTTTCGCACCGGTGTGAAGCGCCGCTGCTGGCGCGCACCGCCGGCAAAGGCGGGCTCGGCGGCAACGGCATGGCCGGGTTGATGCTGGCGCCGCGGGTCGCGGTCGCAACCGCGCTGACCCAGGGCTGCGTGCCGATCGGCCCGGTGCGCCGCATCGACGAAGCGCGCGAGAACGTCGTCATGGTCATCGACGGCCGGCCGGCGCTCGAGGTCTTTCGCGAGGATATCGGGCCGGCGCTGGCGCAGGATTTGCGCCGCGCGGGCGGCGTCGTCTTTGCCGGGCTGCCGGTTGCCGGCTCCGACACCGGCGACTACCTGGTCCGCAACTTATTGGCGATCGACCCCGGCCGCGGCTGGGTCGTGCTTGGCGCCGAAATCGCCGCCGGCGACCCGATCCTGTTCTGCCGGCGCGATCCGGAAAGCGCGCGTCGCGACATGGTGCGCATGGTGAACCAGCTCGCCGGCCGGCTCAACCGCCCGCCGCAGGCCGGGATCTATGTCAGCTGCGTCGCGCGCGGCGCCGCCCTCTTCGGCGAGCCGGGGGCCGAAACCGCGCTGATCCGCGAGACGCTCGGCGAATTCCCGCTGATCGGCTTTTTCGCCAATGGCGAGATCTCCCGCGACCGCCTCTACGGCCACACCGGCATCCTGACCCTGTTCACCTAGCAAGAGCTTGCGTCGCCGCCCACGCGCCGCAACGCCTCGATCACAGCGCGGGGCAGTGCACCACGTGCTGGCGGCGATTTCGTAACCTGCCCGCAACCGGAGATCAATAGCAGCCCGTTTCGAGGCGTCGGCAAGCCAGAACCGTTGGAGGCGAATTGTGCGGCTGGTGGTCGCGACGAATTACCGGCAAACGCCGTTTGGTTTACCGGCGTTATACATCCAAATTGGCGACCGCAAGAGCGTTGGATTGGATGAAGTCGCGGCGGGGTTCGACGAGGTCGCCCATCAGGGTCGAAAAGGTTTCTTCGGCCAAATCGGCGTGGCTGATCTTGACCTGGAGCAGTGTGCGGGCGTCGGGGTCGAGGGTGGTCTCCCAGAGCTGGTCGGGGTTCATCTCGCCCAGCCCCTTATAGCGTTGCACGTCGATGCCGCGGCGGCCCAATTCCATGACCGCCTCGACGAGGCTGACCGGGCCCGGGATCGGC